>JAYVMP010000026.1:0-3601 GCA_043758895.1 Bacteroidota bacterium | reverse complement strand
TTTTCTCGCCACTTACTTCGCCAAATTTTTTGCCCATGAAGCGTTTGATGGACGATACCGTATTCTTCGGATTGGTGATAGCTTGACGCTTGGCGGGATCGCCCACTTTGCGCTCGCCTTTTCCGTTATCCAGAAAACCAACGATCGATGGCGTGGTTCTGCGGCCTTCGCTGTTGGCGATCACCACTGGCTCGTTGCCTTCCATCACGGCCACACACGAGTTGGTCGTTCCTAAGTCTATTCCAATTATTTTTCCCATGATTATTTAAAGTTTTCGATTGCCTTGTTAAGTCCGTTGTGAATAACAACCATTATGCCATGGGTGTAATCTGCCAAAAAGGTGACATACTGACAGAAAAGAGAGGGTATTGAAGCGAGGAAAAAGGCTATTTGAGTCTGTCTTCTGAAGCTTTGGCGAAGGCGAGCCTGCACACCAACTGCTCCAGTCAGTAACGAAGTGAGCCTCGCTATACTCTTGCTGCCATCAGCAGCTCGATATTTTTAAATTTCATTTTAAATTTCAGAGCGATGGATTCATTGACGAGGTTGCCTTTGTAGGTATAAACACCTTTCATAAACCATTTATGCGCAAAAATCATCTCCTCTACCCCACCCTCTTCTGCAGCGCGCAAAATGGTAGGCGTAAAAATATTGCTAAGCGCAGTAGTTGCCGTATTCGCCACACGCGAGGCAACGTTGGGCACGCAATAATGGATCACCTCATATTTTCTGAAGACTGGCTTGGCGTGTGACGTAATTTCGGAGGTTGCCACGCACCCGCCCTGGTCGATGCTCAAGTCAATGATCAACGAGTCGGGCTTCATATTTCTCACCATTTCTTCACTTACCACATGACGTGTTCGGCCCTTCTCGGCACGCAAAGCCCCAATCACTACATCGGCATTTTTTAAACTCTCACTCAAGGTTACCGTATCAATCGTGGAGGTATAAAATTGATGGCCAAGTGTGTGTTTGATCCTTCTTAATTTATAGAGGTGATTGTCGAATACTTGAATCTCTGCACCCAAGCTGAGCGCAGCGCGGGCAGAATATTCGGCCACCGTTCCGGCTCCGATGATTACCACTTTTGTGGGAGGAACTCCCGTGATGCCACCGAGGATAATCCCTTTCCCGTTTTTTACCGTGCTGAGATATTCCGAGGCGATCAGCATTACCGTGCTGCCTGCAATTTCGCTCATCGCCCGGATGATCGGCATTCCGCCTACCTTGTCCTCTATAAACTCGTAAGCAAGCGCGGTCACTTTTTTGCGCAGCAATGCCTGCACCCGTTCTTCGTTCAGGTAACCCATCTGCAAGGCAGAGATCAATGTCTGGCCCGGTTTAAAATATTCCAGTTCCTCCAATGTGGGCGGCTCAATCTTCATGATAAAGTCAGCCTTGTAAACTTCCTGGGGAGAATAAACAATTTTTGCGCCCGCTTCGCTGTAAGCGCGATCGGTGAATTTACTACCCGCCCCTGCATTGCTCTCCACCCACACTTCATGACCATTGTTCACGAGCAGTTCCACGGCATCGGGTGTCAAGCTGATGCGGTTTTCTTGCAGTGCAATTTCTTTGGGAAGGCCAATGAAAAATGAATGCTTGCCCCTGCGCACTTTCACTAATTGTTCTTGTGGTGACAAACTGGCCTGTGCCAGTGCTTCAAAACCGGTTTTCTTTTTGTCAGGCATAATTTCGGAATCGGATTAAGCGGGTCTGTTCGTCAATGATTTCAAGTTGAACTTGAAAATAGTTTTTTGGGAGGAGCAAAGGGATTTTCTCCGGCCACTCCACCAGGCACCAATGGCCTGAATCAAAATATTCATCGGTGCCAATATCAAATGCTTCGCTTTCATTTTTGATTCGGTAAAAATCAAAATGATAAATCGGTTGACCGTCCTCACCTTCGTATTGGTTCACAATCGAAAACGTAGGGCTTGCCACAGTTTCATGAACGCCTCGCTCCGCCACCAATGCCTTCACTAACGTAGTTTTGCCCGCGCCCATCGGCCCTTGTAAAGCCCACAATGATTGGCCTTTGCCCATTCTCAACAAGGTCTTTGCAATGTGCTGGATTTCGTTTTGGGAAAAGGCGATCCCCTGATCTTCTGAAACTACGTCAGGCATTTTTCGAAGATAGTGAAATTATGGGGATAATCATTTCTTCGAGGCTCACCCCTCCGTGCTGAAAGGTGTCTTTGTAAAAATTCACGTAATAATTATAGTTGTTCGGATAGGCAAAAAACTGGTCTTCAATTGCAAAAACATAAGAAGTAGAGACATTTTGTTTCGGTAAATAAAAACGCTCTGGCTTAGGTGCTTCCATCAGTTTGCCGCCTTCGTAGCCCAGGTTTTTTCCTTGCTTGTAGCGCAAGTTGGAATTGACCGTTTTATCGCCTACAATTTTAAATGGTCGCTTCACGCGAATCGTGCCATGGTCGGTGGTGATGATCACTTTTAGTTTCTTTTCAGAAATTTTCTTGAGGATTTCCATCAAAGGCGAATGGATAAACCACGACTTGGTAATCGAGCGATAAGCCGCCTCATCGGGCGCCAGTTCGCGGATCATGGCCATGTCGGTGCGCGCATGCGAAAGCATGTCCACAAAATTGTAAACGATCACGTTGAGTGCATTGCCATACAAGTTATTAAGGGTGTCGGCCAGGTCGCGGCCCTCTTCAAGCTGCTTGATCTTATTGTACGAAAATCTAATATTGAGGTTGTTGCGCTTGAGTTGGCGTGCTAAAAATTCGTCTTCAAAATTATTTTTGCCCTCATCGTCCTCCTCGCCCACCCAAAGGTCGGGATGGGCTTTCACCATGTCTGAAGGCAACAGGCCGGAGAAAATGGAATTGCGCGCATAGGCCGTTGTAGTTGGCAGGATGGAATAGTAGGTATCTTCTTTATCTACATTGAAAAATTCTGTAACCACCGGTTCAATGGTCTTCCACTGGTCATAGCGGAGATTGTCGATAATGATGAGGAAGGTTGATTGCGTGGTGGACAATTCAGGAAATACCACCTTCTTCATCAACTGATGCGAGAGCATTGGCCGCTCCACATTGGGATTGTTGAGCCAGCTTTCATAATTTTTTTTGATAAAGCGGCAGAAGTTGGTGTTGGCATCCACTTTTTGACTGTCGAGTATGCTGGCCATATCCCGGTTGTCGGCCTGTTCCAACTGTAATTCCCAAAATACAAGTTTCTTATAAATATCCGCCCACTGCTCATGGTTCATATTGTCGAGCAAGGCCATACTGATTTTACCAAATTCCAATTGGTAATTGTGGTTTGTCTTTTCGATCACCAGCCGTTTGTTATCCAGAATTTTTTTTACGGAAAGCAAAATCTGGCTCGGGTTGATCGGCTTGATCAAATAATCTTCAATCTTGGCACCGATCGCCTCCTCCATGATGCGCTCTTCTTCATTTTTGGTAATCATCACCACGGGCAAATTAGGCTTGTTGTTTTTGATAAGGCTCAGTGCCTCCAGCCCGCTCATGCCGGGCATGTGTTCATCCAGGAAAACCACATCAAAATGTTTGGTTTCGGAGAGCTCTACAGCTTCCGAACCATTGTTGACAGGAGTAATGTCGTAGCC
>JAYVMP010000025.1:0-2194 GCA_043758895.1 Bacteroidota bacterium | reverse complement strand
AGATTCAAAATATTGAGTGTGGAATTTGTAATGTTGAGTTTCGAATTTGAACCATGACCCCACTATTTGTTAGTTCCGTTATCCTTGTTTACTTCGCTGCACTGATTACGATTTCTTATTTTACCTCCAAAGGCGCAGACTCCAATACATTTTTCACTGCCAACCGCCAGTCGCCCTGGTATTTGGTGGCGTTTGGGATGATCGGTTCAACACTCTCAGGGGTAACGTTTGTGTCGGTGCCGGGCAATGTGGGCAAAATAGGCTTCGCCTATTTTCAGGTAGTGCTTGGATATCTCGTTGGGTATTGGATTATCATTGGGGTGCTCATGCCGATCTATTACAGGTTGAAAGTCATTTCGATCTATACGTATCTTGAGCAGCGCTTCGACAGCTGGTCGTACCGCACGGGGGCTTTTGTTTTTTTGGTAGGCCGTTCGATCGGCTCTTCGCTCCGGCTTTTTTTGGCGGCCACCGTGCTGCAACTTTTTTTGTTCGATGCGTGGGGGGTTCCATTTTATGCTACGGTAGCGGCCACAATTGCTTTGATCTGGATATACACGTTTAAAGGCGGAGTGAAAACCATCATCTGGACGGATACCTTTCAAACTGTATTTTTGGTGGGCGCAGTTGTCATCACGGTTTGGCAAATTGCCGATAAACTTGGGTTTTCTTTTGGCGATATGGTGGATGCGATTCAAGCTAAGGGCTACGCGAGAGTCTTTGTTTTCGATTCGGCTGATTCACCGCTTTTTTTTCCGAAGCAATTTTTTGGGGGGATGTTCATCACCATCGCCATGACCGGGTTAGACCAGGAGATCATGCAAAAAAACCTGACCTGCAAAACGCTTTACGAGGGACAAAAGAATATGTTTTGGTTCAGCCTTGTTTTGGTCATTGTCAATCTCCTGTTTCTTACACTGGGTGCATTACTTTTTATTTACTGCGAGCAAAAGGGAATTGCCATTCCGCAATACACCGATGAATTATTTCCACGCCTTGCCTTTAACGAGCTTGGACCGTTGGTGGGGATTCTGTTTTTGTTGGGCATAACCGCTTCTTCTTACGCCAGTGCCGATTCGGCTTTGGCCGGATTGACTACTTCATTCTGCATTGATTTTTTAAAATTTAAAGACAAAGATGAGAAAACGAAACTGCGGCAGAAGTTTATTGTTCACCTGAGTTTCTCTGTTTTGTTTTTGATCATCATTCTCGTGTTTAAAGAAGTGAACGAAAAAACGGTGATCGATGCGGTGCTCAATGTGGCGGGCTACACGTATGGGCCGTTGCTCGGTTTATTTACGTTTGGGATTTTTACGAAAAGAAAAGTAGGCGGCAAACTTGTGCCGGTGATTTGCTTGGTTTCGCCATTGCTTTCGTATTGGATCAGCTACAATTCAGTAAGCTGGTTTTCAGGTTACAAAATCAGTATTGAGATTTTGATTGTCAACGGCCTGATTACATTTTTAGGGCTTTGGTTGATCTCGAAGAAGGATAAATAAAGAAAGGCTACTTTCGCAGCCTTTCTTCAATCAAAACCAACCAACTATTTTTTTTCAGAGACATTCACTTGAACTCCTCAGCCCATCCAATTTCCAAGCAAAGTTTGGCCTGCCTTGCTGATGGGCTTTTTCATCGCAATACTTCTTTCTTAATTTTTAATGAATTTGAATTCTTCAGCTTGATCATCTTTATTGATTCGCACCGTATATGTTCCGGGCTTCACGTTACGAAAGTTGATGATCATTTTTCGCCTTGTCACTTTCTGGCAACTAATGCATTCGCCATTCATTGCCATCACCTCCATTTGAGCACCCTGCCATTTTTTGTTAATCGTAAAGACAAAAATATTTTTCGCTTTGGTGGAAATAAGATGAACAGAATCTCCTGTCGAGTTGGTTGCAAATACAGCAACGGAGGTAGTAAACAAACTTAGGATGAAAGCAATGGCAATGGAGATTTTCATAGTAGAGTTTTATAATTATGAAACCCCTTATACGAATGCCATGCCAGCACCAACAAGCCTGATTGGAGCGAAATTAAATGGATCAAATCAATTTCTTTTCCCTAAGTGGGAATTACGTTCTCGCTAAAGCAATTCCACAGCAGGATCCCAAAAGAGCTTTTTAAAATCAACGACCTTGTCCTTGACTATTTTAACGCCTTCCTTTTCCAATGCCCGTTGCATGGCAGTGGG
>JAYVMP010000024.1:0-11889 GCA_043758895.1 Bacteroidota bacterium | reverse complement strand
AGCGGAATGGGCGCGCGCCTGGGTGGCTTCAGTTGGCGTGAATCGTTTGCCGCGGCCTGCGGCATGAATGCCCGTGGCGCGATGGGAATCATTCTCGGCATTGTTGCCTTGGAAAACGGGGTAATTAACCAACGTGTTTTTGTTTCACTTGTGGTGATGGCACTCGTTACCAGCATGAGCAGCGGACCATTGATGAAGTTGCTGCTGAGAAAATAAATACAAGTAGTATCAATATTATTTTATCAACCAGACATCCCACTCAACAACAACCGTTGCAAAAAAAATCAATACAACACCAGAAACTACGATTTTATGAATCCATTCCTGCTCAAATTTCATGATGGTAATCCCCGTGAACGTGAGCATCAATGTCTAAGTTAAGCACCGATGACCTCCTCCTCTTCGGGAGAGGAACGAGGTGAGGTGATAAGAAAGCACTTAACTTAGAAGCGACATTGACAGGTAACAAGTAAATTTGTAGGTGATTTAACAACGCTACCCTTAAAATGCCAACCTTATGAAATATTTTCCACTCGTTTTCCTGCTCGTTACCACCTGCTCCGCGCCTAAAGAAAAAAAATTTGTTGGCACTGTTGAGCGATTCGATCCTGCCCTCGACCAGCTCATTGTTCCAGGAACGCAGGCCGAAATTATCGGTGAAGGGTTTGATTGGAGCGAAGGGCCTGTGTGGGTAGAAAGCGAAAAAATGTTGCTGTTTTCCGATGTTCCCAAAAACGTCATTTACAAATGGACTCAAGAAAAAGGGGTAGAGACATTTCTTACCCCTTCGGGCTATACAGGCACGATTCCGCGTGGCGGAGAGCCGGGCTCTAACGGACTTACACTCAACAATGAGGGCCAGTTGGTGTTGTGCCAGCATGGCGACAGGCGGATAGCCTTGCTCATGGCCGCGTACACGGAACCAAAACCTGAATTCAAAACGCTGGCCGACAACTTCAAAGGCAAAAAATTAAACAGTCCCAACGATGTCGTGGTGGACAAACAAGGAAATCTTTATTTCACTGATCCTCCCTATGGGTTGTTGAAAAATGTAAACGATTCTTCCAAGCAAATTCCATTTCAGGGGGTGTATAAAGTGAAGCCCGATGGCACGGTGATCCTACTGGTGGATTCTCTCACGCGACCCAACGGCATTGCCCTCAGCCCCGATCAGCAAACGCTGTACATCGCCAATTCGGATAAGCCGGTGGCCAAATGGTATTCTTTCCATATCAAAGGCGATTCGCTCACCGAAGCAAAACTATTCTACGCCACCAAATATGCAGCTGGCGAAAAAGGCGCACCCGATGGCCTGCGGGTGGACAAAAACGGAAACCTGTTTGCCACTGGCCCCGGTGGCATCTGGATTTTTAACACAGAAGGAAAATTATTGGGTAAGGTCAAACTGCCCGAAGCCACCGCCAACTGCGCATTCTCTGCCGATGGCAAAACATTGTTCCTCACCAGCGATATGTATTTGTTGAGGATGAAGCTGCACTAGCGGTGCAACTGTTTTGAGGAATTTAACTTCGATAGCAAAGTCTTGCCCCTGAAAAAAGTTGAGTGAATTATTTTGGCCAAAGCATTTTAATGCCAAGTACGATCAATACTACCGCAAAAACTTTTTGAAGGATTTCGCTGCTCATCTGCTGGGCGATTTTAGCACCAAAGAATCCACCTGCCAAAAAACCAAGGGCAATGAACCCGGCCGCCTTTAAATCAACTTGGTTATTTTGGTAGTACACATAGGCCGCTAAAATTCCGATGGGTGGCACCATGGCCGCGAGTGTGGTGCCTTCGGCCAGGTGTTGCGAAAATCCTAATAGAAATATCAGCGAGGGGATAAGGATCACGCCCCCTCCAATACCGATAAGGCCACTCAGCAATCCTGCTGCACAACCTAATAAAATAAAAATGGAAATGTCTTTCATCGGTTACAAGAATTTATTTCACGATTTATAGTTTAAAGAAAATCATTAAGAGGGTAAAATCAATGGCCAAAATACCTTTGCAGGTTGTTTCTGGCTTGGTTCTTATCTCATTTTTTTGCAAGTCGGTCTTCTTCAGAGAACCGATATTCAGCCAGCTAAAATGCACCATCAAAATCGCATTATTTTTTGCCTTCCGAGCTATTTTCCTTCCCCAACCGCAATCTTAATTTTTGACTTAGCCCTGATCTCATCGGAAGCAACATTAAGCAAGGTGTCTCCTTTTTTGAGGGCACCAAAAATTTCCACGCTATCGCCTTGATCTTCCCCCTTCTCTACATCCACGTAAGTTACTTCATTTCCATTCTTAATTTTAATAACAAATTGTCTCTCCATGTTAGTGACAATCGCACTATTGAGCACCACAATGGATTCCCCTCTCCGCTGGATCGGCAGCGAAGCAAAAGCATACATTCCGGGCAACAATTTTCCGTTCCGGTTGTCAATTTCAATTTCAACTATTTCTGAGCGCGTCATCACGTTAAGGCTTTTGGACAAGCGTGTTATCTTACCCGCAAAAACTTCATCAGGAAAACTCTTGACATTAAATTTTACCACTTTCCCTTCCGAAACTTCTGCCAGGTTTTTCTCAGGTACGGCAATGTGCAAGCGCAACTTGTTTTCGCTCTTCATCCGCAAAAGTGGTATTCCTTGTTTATCATTGGGGCCTACGAAAGCACCCGGTGCCAGCGCTCGCTCAGTGATTATGCCGTCAAATGGCGCAATTATTTTCAGGTAATCAGTCAGTTGCCGGATGGCTTCATACTTTGCCTTGGCAGCCAAAAATCCCAAGCTGTCTGATTTATACATCGTTTTTGTCAAGTCCATATCGTAAGGGGAAACGGCACCTGGGGTTTTGTTCGTCTGCGCTAAGCGGATGTACCTGCTCTTGGTGTTGAGGTATATGCCTTCTTTTGCCTGAACCTCCGAATAGGCACTGGTTAACTGGCTGATTAATTCAGGAGCCTCCAATACGGCCAGTAGTTGTCCTTCGTGAACGCGGTCGCCAATATCCACCAGCATGGTTTTTATATACCCATTTACTTTGGCCATTATACCGGTTTCATAATACCCCTCAAGCTCACCGGGTAAAGTTATTTGCGTATTCACTTTGCTTTCCTTAAGAATCGTTGCTTCATACACTATTTCAGACTCCGTCTTCGCCTCGGATTTACCTTTTGAATTGCTGCAACTCATAATTAACGCTGAACAAGCCAATAACAGTACTATCATTGGAAGAGCGAGGATATTTACTTTTTTCATAGTCGTGATGGAGATTGGTTCATTGAAGGATATGGTTTTACTTATTTTTATCGTAATAAAGGCTTTCCGGATCATCGGGGTTTAAAGAAACCGAGTTAAATGTGGTAGATTTCTGTACTGCCGCAAAAACGGCCGGTAAGATCAGCAAGGCGGCAAACGTTGAGGAGACAAGTCCACCAATTACAGCCCTGCCGAGAGGAGCAGCCTGCTCACCGCTCTCGCTCAACCCACTCGCCATGGGCAGCATGCCGGCCACCATGGCGATGGAGGTCATCAAGATCGGGCGCAACCGCACTGAGCCTGAAACGCGGGCAGCTTTTTCAGCATCATGGTAATCAATCCGGAGTTTTTCTGCGTTGGTCACCAACAATACTGCGTTGGCGACCGATACCCCCACGCTCATGATGATGCCCATGTAAGATTGCAGATTAAGTGTGCCACCTGTCAGCACTAAGATGAGCATTGAACCCGCCAGTACAGCCGGCACTGTTACAAGCACTACAAACGAAACCTTGAACGATTGAAAATTGGCTGAGAGCAATAAGAATATCACAACCACGGCCAACAACAAACCAGATTGTAAACTATTTAGCGTTTCCTCTAATAATTTTACTAGCCCTCGGACTTCCACGGACATGCCTTTAGCTTGTGCGCCTACTTCGAGTATAGTTTTCCTCACGACCTCAGAGGCGGAGCCCAAATCCTTTTTATAAACGTTGGCAGAAACGGTAACAATCCTGCGCGGGCCAATGCGGTCAAACTCTGCAGGTATTTTTAATTCCTCCACGGTGGCAATGTCAGAGAGGGTAGGACGCAGTTGGCCACGCACCAGTGGGATGCTTTCGATATCCTTTTTAGAATTCATTTCATATTCGGGCACCTGCACCTGCACCTGGTAGGCAAATCCTCGTAGTTTGTCAAGCCATAAATTCTTGGCCGTAAAACGGCTGGAAGATGTTGCAGCTACCAATGACTTGGCAACATCAGTTGCTGTTAAGCCAAATTGAGCCGCTTTCTGACGATCTATGTTAATATAAATTGATGGATAATTGAGCGGTTGGTTGATGCGCACGTCTCTCAAAAATGGTATCTCTTTTAATTTCTTTTCCAGTTTTACAGAAAACTTTTCAGCATCATCTAAGTTCTTGGACCCCACCAAAACTTCAATGGGGGTGTTGGCGCCCTGGCTCATGATCTTATCCGTCAATTCGATCGGTTCAAATGAAAGGTTGATACCCGGCAGGTTTTGCTTCACGCGTTTGCGTATCTCGTCTTTCATTTCATCCAATGAAGTTACCTTGTACTCTTCATTCAAGTTTACCTGCAAGATGGCTTCATGTGGGCCGCTCGTGAAGATATAGAGTGCATTGGTGCCATAGCTTGATGGGGTCATGCCGACAAAGGAAGAAGTGATTGCAACATTTTCTTCACCTACAAGGTCTTGAATCTGTTTTATGGTTTCGATCACCGCTTCTTCGGTTCGTTCAATCCGCAAACCCTCCGGTCCGATAAGACGAACCTGAAACTGATGAGAGTGCTCAATTTTTGGCATGATGTCTTTGCCGATGACCAGAAAACAAGTGACAATGAGTGCAAAGCAGATGGCAAGGTAAATGGTGATCGACCTCATTTTGTTAACCATGATCTTGTCGAGCAGAGTCAAATAGCGCAGCTTGAACTTTTCAAAACCACCAATCTCGTTAGGGTGGTTGCGCTCATGGCTTTCCATTTTTGTAACCGTATGGCTGTGAAGGTCAGGTAAGATTTCTTTCTCATGCGCACCGGCCGGATGCATTTTCATCCACCAGTTGGCCATCACGGGCACAAAGGTCTGCGATTGAATAAAAGAGGCAATCATCGAAAAGCCTACCGCCAAGGAGAGGGGAAGGAACATACCTTTAGGCACTCCATTCATCAGGAAAGCCGGGGCAAAAACAGAAAGGATACACACCAATATCAACAGTTTGGCAAAAGATATTTCTTGGGATGCATCTAAAATGGCGCGTGCCTTTGCTTTGCCCATCTCCAGATGCTGGTGGATATTTTCAATGGATACAGTTGCCTCATCCACCAAGATACCTACGGCAAGTGCAAGTCCACTCAACGTCATGATGTTGATGGTTTGACCTGTAAGGCTGAGCAATAAGATGGAAGCCAAAATAGCAATGGGGATGTTAAGCACCACAATGGCCGATCCACGGATATCGCGCAAAAACAAAAAGATCATCAGGCCGGTGAGCAAAGCACCCAGTACACCCTCCACGGCCAAGCTTTTTACCGCCTGGATGACATAAACGGATTGGTCAAATTCATAGGTCAGCAGCACGTAGTCTGGAAGCAATGCCTGCATCTCTGGCAGTTTGGCTTTGAGCGCATTCACCACATCCATGGTAGAGGCATCGGCAGTTTTTGTCACCGGAATATAGACCGATCGTTTTCCATTGACCAGGGCATACCCCACCGTCACATCGGCTGCGTCTTCCACTGTGGCCACATCGCGCAGCAACACGGTTGGGCCAGCGCCTTTTTTCAAGGGGATTTCAAGGAACTCTTCCGGTTTGTCGATTACCGTATTGTTGGGCGTCATCACGTTAAAGTCACCAATGCGAACATTGCCGGCTGGCGAAATCTGGTTGTTCTCAACCACGGCATTCACAATATCATCGGGTGTCAGCTCATACCCAGTCATCAACTCAGGGTTCACTCTTACAACAATAGTGCGTTCGTTGCCACCAAAGGGAGGAGGTGCAGATGCCCCGGGTATTTGCGAGAACATGGGGCGCACAAGCGTAGAGGCCAAGTCCTGCATTTCATTTAGCGAAGCCTTTTTACTACTAAACACCAATTCGCCAACAGGCAAACTGGAGGCGTCAAACCGTACTACTGTAGGCGGCACTGTGCCGGGAGGCATGTAGCTCATCACCCGGTTCACTTGATTGGCCACCTCGCCCGATACTTGGGCCATGTTCACGTCTTCATAGAAAGTGCACTTCACGAGACACAGACCTTGCACATTTTTTACTTCAATGTCTTTGATGCCCGTTACATAAAGCAACTGGTTTTGATAACGTGTGGCAATGAAGCCCTCCATTTGATCAGGTGCCATGCCACCATAAGGTTGTGCGATATAGATGGTGGGGAGGTTGAGTTTCGGGAAAATATCTACCGGTATATTTAAAAGGGCTAGCACAGAGAATACGAATATCCCGAGTATGGCCACGATGACGGTGATTGGATTGCGTAAGGCTGCTGAAATCATGGGGTATGGTTCATTAAATCTTTTTTATTTCTAGTTGAGGGGTTGGCTTTCCTCTAAATCATAGTAAGGGCTATTTTTATCGTCCGGGTTTAGCGACACCGAAGCAGTGGACGTAGATTTTTGCACGAGCATAAACACCACGGGCAGGATAATCAGTGCGGCAAAGGTAGAGGCCACCAGCCCTCCTATTACCGCACGCCCAAGAGGTGCCGCTTGTTCACCACTTTCGCTAAGGCCGCTGGCCATCGGCACCATGCCTGCCACCATAGCAATGGAAGTCATTAATATCGGGCGCAAACGCAATGAGCCTGCGGTGCGGGCTGCGTGCAAGGAGTCCCCGCTTTTCATGCGCAGTGTTTCGGCATTCGTCACCAATAAAACAGCATTGGCTACCGACACCCCAACGGACATGATAATGCCCATGTAGGATTGTAGATTAAGTGTGCCCCCTGTGATCAACAATAAAATCAATGACCCCGAAAGCACGGCAGGCACTGTAATCAATACTACGAAAGCAACTTTGAATGATTGATAATTAGCGGATAGCAACAAGAAGATAACAATGATGGCAAGCAACAACCCAGACTGGAGGTTGCTCAGGGTATCCTGAAGCAATTTTGCAAGACCGCGCAACTCTACCACTAACCCCTTGGGCGGAACGCCCGCCTCCTTCACAGCTTGGTTCACCACTGTGGCAGCAGAGCCCAAATCTTTTTTATAAAGATTTGCCGAAACCGTAACGATCCTGCGGGGGCCAATGCGGTCAAACTCAGCGGGTATCCTTATTGATTTGATCTCGGCAACATCCGAAATCGTAGGGCGCATGTGATCTTTCAAGAGCGGAATATTTCCAACATCGCTATTTGATTTCATCAGGTACTCTGGTATCTGAACCTGAACCTGATAGGCAAATCCCCTTTTGGAATCCAACCATAAGTTTTTTGCCGTAAACCGGCTGGAAGAAGTAGCCGCCACGAGCGACTTGGCAATCTCGTTGGCTGTTAAAGTAAATTGAGCAGATTTGATCCTATCAACGCTAATCAAGGTAGCCGGGTAATTCAGCGGTTGGTTGATGCGCACATCGCGCAAAAAATCTACCTTATCCAAGATCGCCTTTATTTTTTTTGCATGCACTTTGGCCTCTTCCAAATTTTTGGAAGCCACCAATACCTCGATCGGTGTATTGGCGCCTTGGCTTAAAATCTTATCGGTGAGTTCAATGGGTTCAAACGAAATAAGGATTTTGGGCATCCGCTCTTTGGTTTTTTTACGGATTTGATCTTTCAAGTCATCGATCGATTTAACTTTATAGTCATCGGCCAAGTTTACCTGCAAGATTGCTTCCTGTGGGCCGCTCGTAAAAATATACAGGGCATTGGTGCCATAACTTGAAGGGGTCATGCCAATAAACGAAGAGGTGATTTCGACATTATCTTTTCCCACCACATCCTTGATCAACTGGATGGTTTCGATCACCGCATCTTCCATGCGCTCAATGCGCAGTCCATCCGGCCCTACCAAACGTAATTGAAACTGATGTGAGTGCTCAATCTTGGGCATGAGGTCTTTGCCGATGATGATAAAGCAAAAACCCACGATCCCAAAACTGACGAGTAGATAAAGGGTGATTGTAAGCCTGGGTCTTGCTAGCATGCTGTCCAGCAGGGAGAGGTAATAAAGTTTAAACCGTTCAAAGCCAGAAGGCCTGCCGTTATCTGTTTCTTCTTTTTTTACATGATGTTTATCTTTCAGCCACCAGTTGGATACTACGGGCACAAAAGTCTGCGAGAGCAAATAGGAGGCGATCATGGAGAATCCTACCGAAAGCGATAGAGGCAAAAACATTCCTTTGGGCACTCCGCTCATCAGGAAAGCGGGGGCAAACACGGCAAGGATACAGATGGTGATGAGCAGCAACGGAAAAGAAACTTCTTCCGAGGCATCGGAAATGGCGCGGGATTTTGACTTTCCCATTTCCAAATGCTGGTGAATGTTTTCTATCGCCACCGTGGCCTGGTCAACCAATATACCAATGGCCAACGCAAGGCCTGAAAGTGTCATGATATTGATGGTTTGGCCAACTGTCTTCAGCAACATAACTCCGGCCATTACCGATACGGGTATAGTGCAGACGACCACCAAAGAACTGCGTAGGTCGCGCAAAAAAAGAAACACCATTAAGCCCGTAAGCAAGGCACCTAAAATCCCCTCAGAGGCCAGGCTTTCTACCGCTTCAATCACATAGATCGATTGGTCAAATTCATAGGTGAGCAATACATAGTCAGGCAGCAGGGCCTGCATCTCCGGCAATCTTTTTTTCAGTGAACTCACAACGTCCATGGTGGAAGCATCGGCTGTTTTGGTCACCGGGATGTAAACAGAACGTTTTCCATTGACGAGTGCATAGCCTACTGTAACATCCGCAGCATCTTCCACAGTGGCCACATCGCGCAAGTAAACCGTGGGGCCTGATTTTTTTAGGAGTGGGATATCTAAAAAATCCCGAGGGTTTTTCACCACAGTGTTGTTCGGTGTCATTACATTGTAATTGCCAATGCGCACATTCCCTGCCGGTGATATCTGGTTGTTCTGAACCACAGCTTTCACAATATCGTCTGGCGTAAGTTGATACCCTGCCATCAGTTCAGGGTTGACTTTTACAACAATGGTGCGTTCGTTACCGCCAAAAGGTGGTGGTGCGGAGGCTCCCGGGATCTGCGAAAACATCGGGCGGATAAGGGTAGATGCAAGGTCCTGCATTTCGTCAAGCGATGCAGTTTTGCTGCTGAACACCAGCTCGCCCACGGGCAAACTGGACGCATCAAAACGCACCACGGTGGGCGGCACAGTTCCGGGAGGCATATAACTCATTACACGATTCACCTGATTCGCTACCTCTCCGGAAACTTGTGCCATGTTCACGTCTTCGTAAAACGTGCACTTCACCAAACATAACCCCTGTACATTTTTTACTTCAATGTCTTTGATGCCGGTCACATACAACAACTGGTTTTGGTAGCGCGTGGCGATGAATCCTTCCATCTGGTCGGGTGCCATGCCCCCGTAAGGCTGTGCGATATAAATGGTCGGTAAGTTCAGCTTCGGAAAAATATCAACGGGTATTGTTACCAATGCAAGGATTGAAAAAATAACAATCCCCAGAATGATAACGATAACCGTGATAGGATTACGAAGGGCTGCCGAGATCATCTTAGTTCAGGTTGTTGCTAATAATGTCAAAATTTCCGGAGGCCGCAGCATACTGAATAACTGCTCTCCAGACGTTTCCTTTTGCCATTGATAAATCTACCTCGGCCCTGTTGAGTACCGCAAAAGTTTGCGTCAGTTCAAGGATGGAATTTAAACCGGCATCATAGCGGGCTTTTGCCTGGGCATAAGCATCTTGAGCAGCCTTGAGTTGTATCGGAGCCTGCCGGGCGATTTCGAGTGAGGCACTGTAGCGCAACTTGGCGCGCTCCAACTCGCTTTCCACACGTAGGGTTTCTTCATTGTACCGCTCTTGTGCCATGGTGGTCACTTTCTTTTGAGCGTGCGCCAGGTTTCCGGTTTTGAATAAGCTTGTAAAATTCCACACCGTACTTAACCCAAACATCCAATTGTATGCCCTGAAACCCACACCATCATTAAAGGACTTATTATATTGAAAACCACCATCCGCAAGTAAATTATTTCCAATTCCGGAACCACGGGCCCAACCGCTGCCCAAAAACGAAATGGACGGATACTCGCTGCGCCTGATGGCTCTGATCCTAGATTCGTTTACATCTACTATACTTTTAATGAAGATCAACCGAGGATTATTGGAGTAGTCATTGGAAAGTTCAAGAAGCTGAGGTTGCTTTTGAAAATATATAACTGTGTCGAGGGATAATCCCAATCCACCTTTCAACCCCATCAATTCTTTCAGGTACACTTCTTGCACGTTGGCTATCCGTTGGGCATCCAATAGTTGAAGCGTTGCTTTGGAATATTCGGCATTAACAAGAGAACTGTCAACCCCCGGCTTCAGACCTGATTTGGTATAAGCAGAAGTTACATCTTTAAGGGCTTTGATCCGCGCCAAGTTGGCCAGTTGGCTTTTGAGCATGTCGTTGGCCATTAAGGAAAGAAAAAAGGCATCGCCTACTTTGATCTGCTGTTGGAATATTTCATTCAGGTAATCCGCTTCCGCAGCCACCGCATCTGCCTTCGCGGCATCCACGGCCGTTTTGTATTTGCCAAACGTGAAGAACTTCCAGTTGATCAGCCCGGTGGCCCCACTCGACCACACCGCATTATTGCTAAAACCTGTGGTGTTAAGCCCACCCGATATCGGAATGGCCGTGCCTTCGTTAGGGAAAAACATGCCGCGCACCTGGTTGGTGGTAGAGTTTAATACCTGACCTTGCACGATAAAATTTGGGAGGTAATCATTTTTCACCGCCTTGATTTCATAAAGCGATGCCTCCTTTCCCGCCATTTTCAACTTAATGGAGGGATAATTTTCTTTGGCAATATCCATGGCCGTTTTAAGGTCAATCGATGATGGCAATGGAGTAGATTGTGCGAATAGTCCAGCTGGAATAATTAACGCGATCAGGGGGAGGATTTTCGAAATCATTTTTTTGATCCAAATTTTAGGCTAACCAACGAGGTTTATATTAGAGTAAGGTTAAAGTAATATTAAAAGCCTCTAATGTTACAAAGTTGCGAGCGTAATTGAAATATTTATTGTTTTATTTCTCATACCATTTTAACCCATGCTTAGTAACAAGAATTTCTAAATCTGAGCCGAGTCGCTGGCCTCCTTAGGGTAGCCAGGCTACTTACGAACTAATGAATGCAGGCAAGGAAACCTCAACGGTAACACCCTTTAATTCATTTTTTTGAAAGACGATTTTTCCCTTGTGCAAGGCCACTATTTTTTTGGTGATGGAAAGGCCAAGGCCAAACCCTTCAATTTTGTCCGTATTTTTTCCTCGGAAAAAAGTATCAAAAAGATGTTCGTTGTCATCCGTAAGAATACCGATGCCCTGGTCAACGATTTTGATAATGATCCGTTGCAATGACCCTATTGTTAAAATGATTTCTATTTTTTTTTGGTGCGAATATTTGGACGCATTATCAATCAGGTTGATCAAAGCCGTACGCAAAAGTTGCTCGTGCCCATTTACCTCAATATAAACACCGGTGCCCGTATCAGGCACATCAAACAAAATTTCTTGGGCAGGTACCTTGAGCCTGTAAAAGCTAATGGCATCAAGCAAAACGTCAACAATGTTCAATCTCTCCTGATCGGGCATTTCGTTGGCCGATTCCATTTTTGCCAACTGGAGCAAGCCGTTGACCAGTCTATTGGCCCGTTGAATTTCCGCGCGC
>JAYVMP010000023.1:0-8421 GCA_043758895.1 Bacteroidota bacterium | reverse complement strand
CCAGATTACGCAATAGGATTTTCTAATGCGTAGTGATAGGTGGAATCAATCCAATTCAGTCACATTTCCCTTTCAATTCGCTAATGCGTAATCTGGGTTTATCCCTTCGGCCTTCGGCTGCCTCTCACTTTCGAAGCGGATCCTGGCTTTCGTGGTGCCGTTTTCTTTTCACGAAATTTTGCCTTGATTTGAATGATCCGGGAAACGCCAAAAGTTGCCGACAAATAAACATCCCTGCGCTGCCCAAATAAATCAGGCGCGCCAGGTTTGCCAAACCTATCTGGGGTTTTGGCACTTGGGTTTTTGAGCTCGCTGATATAACTAGTGCTCCTAGGATCAAAGACGCCAAAATTGGCCCTGCCGTCAAAGTTAAGGCTCCAACTGTCGTTAAGATCAAAATCGGAATGGAAGCCCACGCCTGCAAAAATTTGAAAGGACGCAAATTTGCTACCTGGCACATACACACTATTTTTCAAATTGGGGACATTAACCCCATCATAACTAACTTGATAATTGGGATCATTGGGAACACTCACGCCTGCCGGGTAAGCAAGTAGGCGTGCACTTGGCAAGGCATTCACTGACAGTGTTTCTTGCCCTTTGATAAGGTAACTGAAATTAAGTGCCGCAACCATGCTCAACCTAAAAAATGCAATGTCGTTGAGATGTAGTTTTAGTGCTATAGGAACGGAAAAATAGTTCATTTGTACATCGCGTGTGCCCACACTGCCGCCTACATTATTTACGATCGTGAACTTTTGGCCAATTTGCATATAACCGGGCGACACCAAAAAGCCATAACCTACTTTGTCGTATCCATAGGAAAAACCAACAGGAGTTCCCCGCAAGGTAAACCTCCCAAAAAAACGTGGGTCATTTCGGAGTCCTTGATCAATCGTGAACGGAATATTGAATCCACCATAGACACCAAAAGACTCGATTTCCTGCCCAAAAGATGAAATGGACAGCACGATAAAAGATAGAAGTAAACCTTTCATTGGCTAAGCGCGAGGATTGAATTAATTGTTTAAAATAGATTTAGATTCTAACTATTTTGACGTGCCAATTACAAAACTAAGAATATTACTGAATGATTAATTGTTACCATCGCCTATAAGCAAGCATAAATGGTTTGGCTATGGGGTACACTTGGAAAAACATAGCTTAATAGTAACCTATTTTACTACCTTTATCACATGAGCTTCGCGAAAAGCCTATCCCTTGCTTTTTGGATTTCAACAATTATTTTTCTGTTGCCCGATGCTGCATGTCAGGGACAAGTGATCAAGGTTGATGGTAAATCATTTGATAAGTACAATCAAAAATATTTCAACCCGCACCGGGGTTTATTTTACACGTTCTATGCTGCTCCGGTGATAACGGTTGACCCTCTCGGCATTGGTGGTAAAAGCACCTATGCGATTTCGTTGGGGGGGCGATTGAATATTTGGGAATCAAAATCGAATTTTGATAAACTTAGCGGATTGAGAATCGCAGGTTTCTATTTGGGCGGAGGTTTTGAATATTACCCTCAGCAATACAATAAGACCTATTTCAGTGGTTGGCTTCGCATCAAAACATTTATGCCATTGGTTGCCCGGATAGACCGGATTTATGCAACCGGGTATGGCTTGCAGGGTTTTAGCACCCGGTATTGTTTTGGTTTTGAAATAAAATCGATTGCCGTGCTTTTGTGCGGAGAAACCTACACGGCATACGTTCCTGGTTTAGGTTTTCACCCCAACACAGAAACACCTTATACCAATGCCGGAGCAGTAATGGTCATCGTGCCTTTATTAACCCGTAAGGACAAATGAAAAAGGTTTTACTGGTTTTTTTCTTTTTGTATTCGTTCACATTTTATGTTTCGGCACAACGATTCAATTTTGGGGTCAATTTCCAATATCATGTTTTAAAGCAAATCAGTTTGGATAAAGAATGGATCGTGCCGTCCACTTCGTATGCCATTTATCACGCCACTGACAATCGGTGGAAATTGTTTTCAGCAGGCCAATCCATTCTTATCGGAACAACTTTTCAGATGGATTATAAAAAGATATACATTGTTTTAGAGCCTGACTTCAATCTTAATACCTATGCTTATGCAGTAGGCTATCCGACAGGCCCTGGTACAGAAGAAAGGCTGACTTTTAAATCTTTGTCTTTTCAAATTGATGCGCCACTTTATGTTGGCTATCAATTTCATTCTTCTTCACTGTTGCGGTATTCTTTTTTTTCAGGTGGTTCGATTTCTATCCCTTATCATTTAGAGACCTCCTTTGCTAACGGTGCTTTCAATCATGGAACACTTTACAATCAATTTTCCAGTACCGATATGCAAAACATTCTGTACAGCAATAAACCTTATCCAAATTTCTTGTGTGGTTTTGCTATTCACTATTCAAGTTTGGTGCGTGTGGATGTGCGCTACATTCATCGATTAGACTCTCCCGGGGCTGCCTATAAAGCAACGTTTAACACCATCGGTTTTGCAATGACCTACTATTTGCCATTGAGTTTGTTGAAGAAAAAAATTTATTATGAAAACTAAGAAGTGATGTTGCCCAAAAGTTCAAAATTTAACCCACGATCAAGTTGTCTTGCCGTTATCATCGGTCAGGTGGTTATTTTGTGCGTAAGATCAGTTACGATGTCTTTGATTTTTATTTTGTCCTCGTGCACGATAATCAAGGAACAGCCTAAGTTTGTCCCTGCTGGTGATTATGCCCTTGTTGCCTTGTCTGCAAAGTATGTAAGCCATACTTCATCAGAACTGGTCTATAGCGCGACACTCTTGGTATTGGAAAGAAATTATATTTACGGTGATATTACTTTTCTGGATAAAAGCAGCTTTAATTTTTATGGAAATGGCACGAGTTCGGTTTCTGGTTTTGCCAGCACGCCAATAAAGTTTTCTTCGGGCCAACCTTCCTTCTTTCTTTTAGACCAAAGCGGAAGTTACTCAAAAATTGACCCCAATAATTTGAGGTCTCAAGTGGTTGGCAACTATTTTGAAGACTGCAGTCAATCCAATGTTTTTCAGGCGGGGGGATTTTCGATGGGAGGACATTTAACAACTGAGCCGGTGCAGTTTTTAACAGGAGGATTTACCAACTCCTGGCAAGCGCCCGCGCAAAGTCTGTTCGCCTTAGCGCAGTTAACGGGAGGGCAATCCAATCTATATGATGCCATCAATACATCCATTGGTGCATTCGGTTCTGGGCCTGCAGGCTCAAAACGAAACTGTTTGATATTGTCGCACGCCAACGATCAGGCAAGCACGCTTTCCATGAATTCAGTTTTACAAAATGCTGTAAATGCCAACGTAAGTATTAACCTCACTTCGTTGGATTCCTCGGTCAATAAATTGCCGATTGCTGCCTTGACAATGAAAACGGGAGGTTGGTTGGCTATTTGTAATACGCCCGAGCAAATGGTTACGGTGGTGGCAAATTGGAACAGGCTTATTTCAGGTGAAGCCACAGCCTATACTTTTACGATCACCTTACAATCGGCCACAGTGCTTTCTTCGGGAAATGAAATTCTCACTAAAGTAAATGTGTCCAGCCCTTATCTCAATTCCCAGGTTAACAGTGCCTATTTATATATTAAAATTCCATAGGATGAAAAAATTGATATTCCTTTTATGGGCATTTAGCACAGTAGCCAACGCTCAGCAAATTGAGCTGGCAATACAAAAGGGACACTCATCGGATATCACCGTGGTTCAGTTTAGTAGCGATGGAAAATTGCTGGGCAGCAGTGGTAAAGATCATTTGATCAAGATATGGCATGTGCCTACCGGAAAAGAGATGGCTAGTTTTGCAAGTCAATCGAAGGCCAATGTTATTGGATTAAAATTTAGTCTTACTAACGACTTTTTGTTTGCCCGATTTGAGGATGGACAAATCCAGGTTTGGGATGTTGCGGCTTCCGCTTTAAAATTAACAAAGCCCAATGAGACTGTTGTGTTTCGTCAACCAACCTTTACAAAAAACCTTGACTCCTCTTTTTCCTATTCTTTAGATCGCTACTTTATAAAAAAGAACAAGTTGCCTTCGGGACGCAAAGTATTTTCAAAAGTACCAATTGATATTTCAAAAAAATTTACAGCGGTAGCTTTAGCCAACAAATCTTCGTTGGTGTTGGCTTCCTGCGAGGATGGAAATATTTATGTTTATAATTCCAATACGGGCAAAGCGTCCAATTCTTTGACTGGCCATTTGGCTTCGGTCAATGACCTATGCCTTTCCCCGGACGAAACCGTTTTAGCTTCCGCCAGCTCTGACCGCTCCATTATTCTTTGGGACATGCGCACACTTAAACCTGCGAGGCGGTTGTTTAGCCGTTCTTTCCGATTTGAAAGCTTGGCATTTGATCCATCTGGATCAGTTTTAGTTGCGGGTGATGAACTTGGGCGCAGTAGAATCATTGAACTTCGATCCAGCCGTATTAAAGTTTCAACATTTGATTGGCATGAGAAGAAAATGAGTGCCGTTGCCTTCAGCCCGGATAATAAATTTATTTTCTCCGCGGGTTTCGACAACCGCATTCAAACATTTGACATCTCCAAACAGAAGACGATCTCCTCCGACCCGTATTTTCATTTTGTAAGTTTAGGCGACTTACTTCTGAAGTCTGCCCATGTCTATCGCGATCCATACGCTTGGGTAAATACGCTTTCGGTAAGTCCCGGAAGTCATTACTTGGCTGCCGGTGGCGCGTGGCGCGAATCCGTGATCAGGAAACAACCCCAATTAATTTTTTATAAGGACTTGAATAGCGGAAGTATAAAAAAAATCAGAGCGCACCAGGGCAACGTAGCTTCCATTTCTTTTTTAAATGATTATGAATTTATTTCAGCGAATAAAAATCAATTGGTGGACTGGTACTTCAATGTGGCAACACGGGATATGTATTTTCATCAAAGTTGGTTGCCCGATGGTTCACAGGTCCAATCGACAACTTTAGTTGCAAAAGATACCTTGTTGATCAACGCCACCAATGCATTAATCTGGTTCGATCTTAAAAACCAAAAAGTAATACGGAATAACCCACAAACAAGGATTGACGCGATGGCTTACGATCTGGCCAGCCATCGATTGGCCTATAGCAGTGGCACCGATTTATTTTTTGACCATGCAGGAAAAATAGTAACGATTCATCAAGCACATACCGACAAGATAACGGCCCTGGCTTTTAGCCCTAACCATGACTTATTGGCAACGGCCAGCTGGGACGCGACTATTAAACTTTGGGATACTAAAAAAAATGAATTAGTTGTAACCGTGGTGCCTATCGGCAAAGAAGATTATATCGTCATCACACCAGACGGCTATTATTTTGGAACCCGAAACTCCCTGAAAGGCATTGGTTATAAATTTGGGAAACAATTTGTTTCACCGGAGCAATACGATTTGCGATTTAACCGACCGGACATTGTCCTGTCGCGCCTCGGATTTGTGGCTCCTGTAGTTGTGAGGTCATACCAAAGGGCTTATCAGAAAAGACTGCAACGGTTAAATTTTACTGAAGATCGGTTGGACGCCCATATTCATTTGCCGCACATCGAGTTGCAGTCCAATCCATTGGCTTTGGTGACGAAAGAGCCGATTGTTAAGTTTAATGTTAGAGTAGTGGATAAGTTGTACAACATTGATCGTGTAAACCTGTTTGTCAATAATGTGGCCATCAATGGAAGTAAAGGAATTACCCTGATGGATAAAAAATCAGGGGATATAGTTGTTCCCCTACAAGTGGAGTTGACGCCAGGAAAAAATAAGATACAGATAAGCTGCCTTAATGAAAAAGGAGTGGAGTCGTTGCCAGAAACATTTGAAGTGGAATACACAAATTTGAAAGAGAAACACGATCTATACTTGGTCGTTATTTCCGTTTCTGATTATCGCAATTCAACAATGAATTTAAAGTACGCAGTAAAAGATGGTCGCGACCTTGTAAAATTATTTTCCCGCAAAAAGGAGGAGTATCGTAAAATTTTCATCGATACGATTTTTAACAAAGCAGCTGTAAAGGGCAATATTTTAGCGGTTAAGCAAAAACTGATGCAAAGCCATCCTGAGGATGAAGTAATTCTTTACATCTCGGGGCATGGTTTGTTGGATAATAAATTAGACTTTTATTTTGGTACGTACGATTTGAATTTTTCTGACCCTGCGGAAAACGGTGTGAAATACGATGACCTTGAAAATCTATTGGACGGAATTGGAGCCCGCCATAAACTCTTGTTGATGGATGCGTGCCATTCGGGCGAAGTGGACAAGTCGTCAATTCGGGTGGACCCGAACCAGGCCGTTATACTCAGCCGGGGTGAACGGGGTTCTGTAACCTCCTACTCGTACCCTTTAGAAACAACAGAAGAAAACTATCGAGTGGGGATCACTACTTCCTTTGAGTTGATGCAAGAAATATTCTCCAACTTAAGCAAAGGTTCTGGTGCCGTAGTGATTTCTGCAGCCGCAGGAAATAGTTATGCCCTCGAGTCAGATGAATGGCGCAACGGGATTTTCACCTACTCGATAATAAATGGATTGCGCAACGAAAAGGCCGACAAGAATAGAGACGGAACGATTACTGTATCAGAATTGAAAGAATACGTGAGCCGGGAAGTGGAGCGACTAACCAATGGCCAGCAAAAGCCAACTTCGCGCAATGAAAACCTTGAGTTTGATTTTAAAGTATGGTAATCTTCCCTCAATATCCCTCTGCCTTATCATCACCTCTCGTGTGATCTGCCCCGCCTTCTAATTTACCATTTGGCAAAACCAGAATCGCGTCCACCCGACCGATATTTTTGCGCATCGTAATCTTGTGGCCCATTTTCGTTAAGGTAAGGCTGTCTTTTTTACTGATGGCGTGTTCTTCTTCAATGACTACATCGGGCATCCACTGACTGTGGATTCGCCTGGCATCCACTGCTTCTTGCATCGTCATGCCATGTTCTGTAACGTTTACGATCGTTTGGAATACGGAAGTGATGATGGTTGATCCGCCCGGTGTGCCTACCACCATAAAGAGTTCGCCATTCTTTTCCACAATACTGGGCGACATTGCGCTGAGCATACGCTTGCCCGGTTCGATTTTGTTTGCTTCTTCGCCCATTACACCAAACATATTAGGTACCCCTGGCTTTGCGCTGAAATCGTCCATTTCATTGTTCAGAAAAAAACCAGAGCCAGCAACCACCACATGCGAACCAAACCACCCGTTGAGTGTGGTGGTAACAGCCACCGCATTCCCTTTTGAATCCACGATGGAAAAGTGGGTGGTATGTTCCGATTCGTACCCTGGTATTTTTCCTTCCTTCACGTCACTGCTTGATGTCGCTTGATCGGGATTGAAGGTACTCATCCGTTCATCATTGTATTGATCGGCCATCAACTCTTTGGCAGGCACTTTGTAAAATTCAGGATCGCCCAAATATTTTGTGCGATCGGCAAAAATCCTACGCTCCGCTTCCACCATCAGGTGAATAGATTTGGTTGAATTAGGTCCCCAACTCTTCAAGGGGTAGGGTTCTACGCATTTTAATAATTGGATCAAACAAATTCCCCCACTCGATGAAGGCGGCATGGAAATTATTTTGTATTCTTTATAAGTTCCAGCCACGGGTTCTCGCCATATCGATTGATAGTTTTTGAGGTCTTCCAGAGAAATAATCCCTTTGCCACGCTCCATTTCTGTCACCAAATCTTGTGCGGTTTTTCCTTCGTAGAAGCCCGCCCGCCCGTTGTCGCGAATGCGCTCAAGGGTATGGGCTAAGTCAGCGAACTTTACGGAGTCACCGGCCTTCCAATTATCGCGAAGCAAAAACGCTGGTTTCTGCGTATTGTACTTTGTCAAATCTCCCCTCATTTCGTTGAACCAATTTGCTTCACGCGCGGTCAGTGCAAAGCCTTTTGAGGCGAGCGCGATGGCTGGCTGCAGTAAATCTTTCCATGGCATTGTACCAAATTTTTTATGGGCTTCGACCATACCATCCACCGATCCGGGAATCCCGGATGCAAGATGCCCTTGGGTGCTTAAGGTTGGCACCACATTTCCTTCTTTGTCGAGGTACATGTTGGTTGTTGCTTTCAGGGGTGCTTTCTCGCGATAGTCAAGCGCAGCCACCGAGCCATCTTTCATACGGGCCACCAGGTAACCACCGCCACCGATATTGCCGGCTGCCGGAAACACCACTGACAAAGCAAATTGAACAGCAATGGCAGCATCCACCGCATTGCCACCTTTCTTTAATATTTCAATACCCACTTTCGAGGCGAGCGGATGAGCCGAAACGACCATAGCTGAATCTGCAATTAACCCGGTGGTAATCGTTTTGCTTTCTTTCGGTCCGCAGTCAAAGGCAAGCCATGCCAATGAAAGGATGTAAATGCGCTTCATGGAATATATTTTATG
>JAYVMP010000022.1:0-5951 GCA_043758895.1 Bacteroidota bacterium | reverse complement strand
ATATCGCCCATGCGGCATTGTTTCTCGTGTCGGACGATGCCAAGCATATTACCGGGCAAACATTAATTGTAGATGGAGGCTGGACAAGCATCAGCCCTTCTCCCGAGAAAGCAAAATGAAAAATAGCACTGCACGAACTCTTGAACAAAAGATAACCGCTTGACAAAAATCTTTTAGCCTTTCTCAATTTTTTTTGCTAATTCGGGAAAAGCCTAAACTACACCCCTATGAAAAAATTCTGTCTGTCCATGTTATGTTTTTTGTCTGTTCTTCTTCCCGTGGCTGCCCAGAAGAAAACAGAAAAAAATGCTGATCAACCAAAATTTGATGCTGAAAAATACAAAGGCCTCAAGTGGCGCAACATTGGCCCAGGCCGTGGAGGCCGGGCAAATGCCATAGCCGGCCATCCCCTCAACGACAATATCTATTACGTAGGCTATACCGGAGGCGGAGTATGGATGACGGAGAATGCGGGCCTTTCATGGAAAAATATTTCTGACGGGTTCTTTAAAGTCGGAACTATCGGAGAGATTGCCGTGAGCGCGGCCGACCCCAATGTGATTTACGTAGGCACTGGAGAACATGCTGTGCGCGGGGTGATGACCTCCTACGGTGACGGCATTTACAAATCCACAGACGGAGGAAAGACCTGGAAAAATATCGGCCTCGAAAAAACCCGCCATATCTCAGACATTGCCATTCATCCAACCAATCCCGACATAGTCTGGGTTGCCGCGCAAGGTCCTGTTCACGGCCCTGGTGCCGACCGCGGTATTTTCAAATCCATTGATGGAGGCCTCACCTGGAAGAAAGTTTTGTATGTGGACGAGAATACGGGGCCAAGCAGTTTGAGTTTGGATAGCAATAACCCGCGAATCCTTTACGCAGCGATGTGGCAGCACAGACGCTATCCGTGGAAAGTAGAGAGCGGGCCTAACTCTTCCCTTTGGAAATCAACGGACGGAGGCGAAACGTGGAATAAAATTAATGAAGGCCTGCCCAAAGAGATGGGAAAAATTGGCGTGAGTGTTTCGAAAGCCAATTCCAATAAAGTGTATGCAATTGTAGAAGCTGAAAAATCAAAGGCCGGGTTGTACCGCTCGGACGATGGCGGAAAAAAATGGGCCCTTCAATCCAGTGATCAAACCATTACCTCCAGAAGTTGGTATTATATGGAAGTGTTTGCCGACCCGGTGGACGAAAATATTGTTTACGTATTGAATGCCCCGGCCATGCGCTCCATCGATGGTGGCAAAACATTTCAAAATGTTCCCATCGCGCACGGTGACACGCACGATTATTGGATCAATCCAAAAAATAACCGCAACATGGCGATTGCTGATGATGGTGGTGCGGAGGTGACTTTTGACAATGGGAAATCATGGTCGAGTTTGAACAATCAGCTCACGGCACAATTTTATCGTGTCAATGTCGATAACCGTTTTCCATATTGGGTTTATGGAGGCCAACAAGACAACACTTCGGTAATGATCGCCAGCCGCACCAACGGATTCGGCATCACCAATAAAGACTGGTTGATCGGCCCGGGCTGCGAAAGTGCCGACATTGCTTTTGATGACCCCAACAATCCAAGGCTTTTTTATGGAGGATGCTACCAGGGACTGATCGATGTGCTTGATCTTCGCACGAACGAAACAAAAAATCTACAGGAATACCCGGCAACGAATTTAGCGTACAAGCCAAAAGACATGAAGTACCGTTTCAATTGGAATGCTCCGTTGATCAACTCGCCACACGATCCGAAAATCCTTTATCACGGAGGCAATGTGCTGTTTCGTTCCGGTGATGGAGGGATGAAATGGGAGGTGATCAGTCCTGATTTAACGCGCAATGATACCGCCAAGCAAAACTATTCGGGCGGGCCAATCACTAACGAAGGGGCAGGCGGAGAAAACTACAATACCATCTATTACGTGATCGAATCTACCGTTGAAAAAGGGGTGATTTATACAGGCAGCGATTGCGGGTTAGTCTATTTGACAAAAGATGGTGGTAAAACCTGGGCCAACATAACTCCAAAAGATCTTCCAGAGGCGATGATCCATTCCATCGAAGTTTCGCCTCACGACAAAGGAACCGTTTACATTGCCGCATCTCGTTACAAATTCAACGACTTCGGCAGCATGGCGTATAAGTCAACCGACTACGGAAAAAGTTGGGTGAGAATTAATTCAGGAATTGACCCCGATGATTTTATTAAAGTCATCCGCGAAGACAAAAAAACAAAAGACCTTCTTTACGCGGGTGCTGAAAGAGGATTTTATGTTTCGTACAATGGAGGTACGACCTGGAACAGACTTCAGCTTAACCTTCCCGTAGTGGCAGTCACCGATTTAATCATCCACGACAACGATTTGGTTGCTGCCACAGCCGGCCGCGCTTTTTGGATCTTGGATGACCTTGCTGCCATCCAGCAATCGAAAGGCGATTTTGCTTCCACCTTAAAACTTTATGAACCCAAGCCCACGGTGCGCCTCACTAGTTTTGCCCCCTCGTGGATGGAGGTGCCAGCAGGCACCGGACAAAATCCGATGAACGGTGTGATCTTTTCCTACTACCTGAAAGACAAAGCCGACACCGCCAAGTTGACGATGGAAATCGTAGAAATGAATGGCACCGTGATTAGGAAATACACCAACAAGAAAGATGAAACCGCAAAAAAAGGAAATGTTCCTCCCCCTCCTGTTCTCCCTTCAGAAGCAGGCATCAACCGCTTTGGATGGGACTACCGCACTGAAGCACTGCCCGACCTGCCCGGCTCCTTTATCTATGGCGATATGGAAGGCCACCGCGTAGCACCGGGGCACTACAAGGCACGGCTTAAGATTAAAAATGAAATTTCGGAAACCGAGTTTGACCTTATTGCTGATCCGCGCTTGCAAGTTTCGCCCGAAGACTGGAAAGCCCAGCAGCAGCTTTTAACGCAAATGGAGCAGGCCGTGAAAGATATGCACAACTCCATTACCAACATGCGCAAAGTGAAGAAGCAAATTGAAGGCTACAACGAGGTGTTAAAAAATGATCCGAACGCGAAAGAGTTGATCAACAAAGGAAATGACATCAATAAGAAAATTGATAAATGGGAAGCCGACCTGATTGAAACACGCTCCAAGAATTTTCAGGATGCCATTAATTTTCGCAACCGGCTCAACGCAGAATTCTTGCAAGTGCGCAGTGCCGTGGACGCCCATGACCCGCGCATCACCCAGGGAGTGAACGACCGCCTTCACGATGTGCAACTGGAGTGGGATAAATCCAAAAAAGAAATGAACACCTTGATCCATACCGACATCAAACAATACAATCAATTGTTTAAGGACAAAAATGTGCCGGCCGTGGTCACACCGGATAAAGACATGGTGATCAGCAACTGATGTTACCAAACAGGCAGGTGATCCCCAAAAAGGATTGTCGTTAGCAAACATTTAAAAGACGCTCGAAACGGAGGATTATTTAAAGATTAATTTGTCTTCGTGATTTTAAATAATGTAGGATTCGTAGATTATGGACAATAGATTAAAAGAGAAACTTCAAACTGAATACCAAAATGAAAGCCATAAGGTAATCGATGATATTCCTGTTTTCTTAAATGACAAGTACGTAATTGGTGACAATCAAAAATATATGAAAATGTATGATTGGATGTCGAAAGGTTATGATTTAGTAGAAACGATTATCGGAAGATTAAAATACGGGCATGCGATCAATAATATGCGGAGCGAGATAATCTCAAAATTGGAATGGCGAGATAATTGTTCAGTATTATATGTTTCAATTGGGACGGGTAAGAATTTACAGTTTATTCCAGAACAGATAAACCGGAAAACACTTGATATAGTTGGTGCGGATATTTCACTGGGTATGTTAAAAAAATGCAAGAAGAAATATCGTAAGCAATTAAATCTATCATTGATTAATTGCTGTGCTGAGGATTTGCCGTTTAAAGACAATGAATTTGATATTGTATTTCATGTTGGCGGAATAAACTTTTTTAATGGCAAGGCATTGGCCATTCGGGAAATGATAAGAGTTGCCAAAAGAGATTCAAAAATACTTATCGCTGATGAAACGGAAGATTTTATCGAAAAACAATACAAGAAAAGTAACTTATCAAAAAAATACTTTCACGGAGAGAGCTTTGATTTTAAATCGATAGAATCCGCAATTCCGAGTGATATAAGAGATTTGAAAACTGAGCTGATGTGGAAAGATAAGTTTTATTGTATAACATTTAGAAAACTTCCCGCCAAGCTAGTTTCGTAACAGTAGATAAATTTGCCTCCACAAAATCCGCTACGCACAGGCTCCTGATTTATTGCTTCAAACGTTACAGAGGTCATTCGCAGAATGGCAAAAAGAAAGCAAGTCATCAAAGTTGACCGTAACACAAGGATCAGTCTGTATGCCAGGTGAGGAATGTAGATATTAATGGGGGCAAAATATAGTAAGGTTTGAATACATTACCTTACGTCATGAGTAAAGACAAACCCACTACAATAACCGCAGAGGGCGCGTTCGCAGAGAGATATTCCTTTTTTTTACTTTGCGTGCCTTCGCGCCCTCTGCGGTTTCAAAAGGCTTCGATCAAATCTATCCTTACCATTTCACCAAACTATTAATAATTGTTGTTAGCCGATAAAGTTCTTTCGGTGCTGCAAGCCCCACTCAACCATCACGTCAAGAACTTCCTTGAAGGTATTGCCTGATTTTGTCAGTTCATATTCAATTATCACCGGGCTTGAGTCATAGACGGTACGCGTTACTATCCCGTTTGCTTCCAGGTCTTTAAGCTCCTTCGAAAGCATTCGAGGAGTGATTTTTGGTATCTCTCGCTCCATCTCCTTGAATCTTTTTTTACCGAACAGCAACGAACCCATGATTGGCAGTTTCCACTTGCCATTAATGACGTTGAGTGTATCGTTCACTGCCAGCACGAAGCTGCTTGAACATTTTTTGACCTGATCGAGTTCTGATACTCTTCCCATAATTTTTTGTTTTGTGCTATACCGGAGTATAGTGATATACTTTGGTATAGTAGTTACTATTGTATATCAAATTTACATAATTTTGACTTGTCAAGCAAAATAAAAAAAGACAGACTATGATATTAATTACTGGAGCCTCCGGGCAATTAGGCAAAGCCACCATCGACTTCCTCCTCAAGAAAGGAATTCCAGCGAAATCCATTTCGGCCTTAGTACGGGACGAAGCCAAGGCAAGCGACTTGAAAGCAAAAGGCGTAGCTATCAGAACAGGGAATTACGATGACTACAATTCATTAGTAAGTGCCTTCAAAGGCATTGACAATTTGCTACTCATCTCAGGGAGTGATGTGACTAATCGTATGAAGCAACACGAGAACGCAGTGAAGGCAGCTCGTGAAGCAGGAGTTAAACACATTATTTACACCAGTTTTGTGCGTAAGAACGAGACTGACACTTCACCCATTGCATTTGTAGGCAAGTCGCATATAGAAACGGATCGTCTGATCAAAGCCAGCTCCATTCCCTACACCATAATGCTGAACACTTTGTACGCTGATATGTTGCCGATCTTTTTTGGCGAACAGGTTTTGGAAACTGGAATCTTCCTGCCGGCCGGTGAGGGCAAGGCGGCATTTGCAACGCGTGACGATATGGCAGAAGCGTTGGCTCACGTCCTTTCCACCACGGGGCATGAGAATAAAGAGTATGTAATCGCTAACACAATAAATTATTCCCTCGAGGATGTTGCAGGCATTATAAGTGAACTGACTGGAAAAAAAGTCAACTATGCCAAACCATCAATAGTCTTATATAAGGAAACGATGGCAAAAGCCGGAGTGCCTTTAGAATTTGTAGGCATGTTTGCCGGTTTCAGTGAAGCAATCAGTCAAGGCGAATTCGAGACCGATAGCTCAGATCTTGAAAAACTGATTGGCCGTAAGCCGA
>JAYVMP010000021.1:0-4741 GCA_043758895.1 Bacteroidota bacterium | reverse complement strand
GAGCAGCTAAACGTGTCCGAAGATTGGGGAGTAGCATATTTTTAGTTTGGTAAAGCTAACGGCTTATAGCCAGACGTTGTGGGGCATTTTAAAAAAAACATTATACATGAAAATATTCTTGAAGACCATATTCTTATTGAACCTAAGTTTCAATTATACTATAGGACAACAAAATGTTATTGGAAGGGTATTGGATTCTGAAACTAAGAAACCATTAAAAGAGGCCATTGTAACAATTAAAGGAACGACTAAAAAGACAACGACAAACGCTTTAGGTTTCTTTCAACTGGCCGTTGATACAACAGACAATCTAATAATTGAAAGTCAGGGGTTTGGAACAGGTCAAGTAAAAGTCCCATCATTAAATAACTTCTCGATATATCTAAAAAAAGCTGTGCTTCCTGAAGTAATTAAAGTAAGTAATGAGTATGAAAAGGGAACAATTCAAGATGGATACAAAATCGGAGTCTGGGAATATTATGATAAACCAGGTGAGCTTTCGCTAAAAATAGACTATAATACAGGGCAGTTACTTTATATTTCAGAGGACAGCACAAAGACATACGCGGTAAAAATTAATGGAGTATGGCAGCAAGCAGAATTAGATAGGCACCCCAGATATATTGGAAGCATGGCTGCATACTACAAACTCTTTAGTTCAAATTTTCGATTTCCGGTCGAGGCACGAAGAAACTCAACAGTAGGGAGTTTTTACATAACATTTGAAGTTGACACAATGGGGCGAGCAGATAATTTTATTATCATTAATGATATTGGAGATAATTGTGGAGAAGAATCAATCAAAGTGCTTAAACTAATTCCAAATTATTGGACAGTTGCGTCAAAAGGTAAAGTAAAATATAAATCGAAGTTCATTCTACCGTTGACATTCAAAATTAGTCTTGATGGAAAAGAAATTGGCCGGCCAAAAAAGAAAAACACTGGAACTGAAATACCTATAGCATGTAAATTAGATGAAGTTGTTGTTACATCAGCTGGAATAAGTATGGAGAGACGCCTAATAAGGACTAAAATTTGGTAATTATCAAAATTAAAACGGTGAAGGTTCAGTTAATAGATATCGGTAAAACGAAGAAAGCACAAGTGTTTCGTGACATTGGGCTAACACATCGCAAAGGTTCGTGCGGATGTTCGACCTCATTAAATTTTGTACAGTGTTTGCTAATCGTGTGGGCGCCCTTTGCCCCTGTTGTTTCTTTCATCGCGGGATTTTTGTTTTCGGGAGGCAAATTTTTCCAAACGTTCTATTTGTTCGGGCTTCAGGATGGGGACAAGTTTTTGTTTCAGTCCCTCCATCAATGCCCGTGCGTCTCGCTCGCCAGCACCTTGGACACTGTCTATTTTGGCCATTGTTCCTTCGATGATCGGCTTCATCGCTTTGGCTTGTGCCGAATCGGCCTTTACCACTTGGAAAATTTTCGTAGCAAAATTTCCACGCGGCTTTCCGGAAATTTCTCGTTTGTCCATGGACCAGCGGCCATGATAAAAGTGGCGGGCAAAGAAACCTGTGCCCAACACGCCAATCAACATGCCGATCGCAAATGTTACACTCATCATCAGCAATGCCTTTCTTCTTTCGGTAGTCATATTCTATTCGGTTAAATTTTTATATAAATCAACGGACACCATAGTATCGATCTGTTCCTCTTCAAACCCCAACACGGATTTGATGGTAAGCTGGTCAGAGAAAATAATATTCAAGGCAAGGAGTGCTACTATCGCACCAATAGCGACCAACTGATATTTTTTAAAGAAAAATAACAGTTGATAGTCAATTTCCTTTTTCATCGATCTGATCCGGCTGATAACCCGTTCGGCAAAAAAAGGGCCAAACGAATCTCCTTCTTTCCGCAAAAGCATAGTGCGGACTTTACTATGCTGATCGGCTCTTCGCTGAAAACGGCTGTCGTTCGCTGCACCCGATAAAATTTCCTGCTGCTCATCGCTGAGGTTCCCGTCCAACGAGCGCAAAAACAAATCTTCATTTTTCTCTTCCATAACAATTCTATTTAAGATGGATTTCCAATGCTGTTCTCAACTTCTTTTGCGCCCGTGCCAACCGGGAAAGGGCAGTTCCCAAAGGGATACCCAAAATGGTTGCGGTTTCTTCGGTCGAATACCCTTCCACCAACCGAAGCGTGGCCACTGCCCTAAAGTCAGGCTCAAGCCGGTTGAATTCATAGGTAATCATTTCATTCATATCCATTCGATCGTCAATTGCCCCTTTATGCCAACCCTCTTCTTCCTTCGAGAAAATGGAAAATCTCCGTTTCCTTCTTTTAATTTCATTCAGCGACAAATTGATGGCGATGCGCGTCAGGTAAGTGCCCACCGAAGAATCGCCCCTGAATTTATTCAGTGCTTCATAAAACCGGATGAACACTTCCTGCCCCACATCTTCGGCCTCGGGCGTAACGCCCAACATCGAGCGGACCACGCCAGCAACCTTTCCTTCATGCCGCGAAACCAGGGCCTTAAATGCAGCCAAGTCTCCGGCACGCGAATTCTCAACTAATTGTTTATCGCTCTCTTCAACCATGGTTTAATATAAGCAATCTATCTGATTTGCCCATTAGACAAGCATCAGGAAAGTCTTATTCCCGCTATATTCATTTTTTTTTGAATTGTAGGGGAATAATTTTAGCGTCAACATAGTCTAACCACAAATTTTAAATTGTTCCAGCCATGAAACTTACTCCCCGCAACACCCACCGCGACATTGCCTACTTTTTTGTTGGCCTGATCATTTCGTTTGCCCTATCGGGGATATTCCTCAACCATCGGCAATCCTGGCATCCCAGACGGTATGTTTATGACAAGAAAGAAATCACCATTCCTGTTCCTGCATCCGTGGATTCGATCAACGAAGATTATGTTTCCAATTTTAGTAAAGCGCAAGGCATCACAGACCACCTGCGCAGGTATAATGTGGAAGAAAGCCGGTTGCGCATTTCGTATGAAAGCCATGACGTGCAAATCGACTTGACTACAGGAAAAGGGCGCATCGAAAGCTACCGGGTCACGCCTTTGCTCGGGCAAATGACTCAACTCCATCAAGATACCAACAAGTGGTGGATTTATTATTCAGACGCATTTGGCATTGCCATGATCGGGATTGCCTTCACCGGGATGTTTATCGAAAAGGGAAAATTTAGTTTTAAAAGCCGTGGTTGGAAACTGGCCTTGATTGGCGTTCTGTTTCCCCTTATCTTTCTTTTCTTACTATCCTAAAAATTAACAAATGAAAAAATTACTCCTTTGGGCCGTGCTAATTTTTCCGATGGTCCACTACGCACAGACGCCTTCCGCATTGGACGAAAAAGTTCAAAAATTCTTGAAAGAACACCGAAGCGAATGGCACGACTTGAATGTGCCTTTCGTTGACGGCCAAACACTCTTCGATATCATTACAAAAAACAAATACACCTCAGCTTTGGAAATTGGTACCTCCACAGGGCACTCAACGATATGGCTCGCCTGGGCCATGAGTAAAACGGGAGGCAAAGTAACCACGCTGGAACTAAATGAAAACCGCCACAACCAAGCCCTCAAAAACTTAACGGAAGCAGGGCTATTGGAATTTGTTGAGGCGCGACTTGGAAACGCGCATGAGTTGGTCAACCAATTGCCCGGCCCTTTTGATTTTGTTTTTTCAGATGCCGACAAGGATTGGTACAAACAATATTTTCTGGATGTAACCCCTAAATTAAAATCAGGCGGCTGCTACACCACCCACAATGTAATTGACGGCAATTCGCCCGAAGATTACCTTGAGTTTGTGCAAAAGAATGGCGGCTTTCAAACCACTATCGACCGAAAGAGCAGGGCAGGGATTATGATCAGTTATAAAAAGTAGCGACTTGTTTCGCGGATAGGCCACCTTGACTTAATGCCTGTCTAAAAAATTGGTCAATAGTTATCTTGGGAATCCTTTAACGATTAATTTTTAACGATTAACTTGCCTCAAAAAAAACATGGTTTGGTTTCGTGAATGGGGTTGGACTGAGGCAATTTTTGTAATTTCATTTTGCCTCCTTTACGGGATTTTCGTTTATCGCATCGCCCGCATCAGCCGAACGCTGAATACCCCATTCCATACCATTTTTTTCAAACTAGTGCTGCGCACCGTTTTCTTCGCACTATTGCTTATTGCTTTCCTTGGCCCCTCTTTTGGCGACTCAAAGAAAGAAATCAAATCGATTGGCAAAGATATTATGATCTGCGTGGACCTCTCCAAATCAATGGAGGCGTTCGACATCCAGCCCACCCGGCTGGAGAAAGTCAAATTTGAAATGAAACGGATTGTAGAAGCCTTCAGTTCAGATCGTCTCGGCATTATCATTTTTTCTTCGGAGGCATTTATGCAATGCCCGCTAACCTACGATCAGAACGCGCTCAATCTTTTTATCGAAACGATGAACAGCAGTTTAGTGCCTTCCAGCGGCACCGACTTTGGGCCTCCCCTGCGCATGGCGTTAAATAAACTGGAAGACCGGGAAGGGCCAAGCACGCAACAGAAATCAAAAGTGATCATCCTGATCAGTGATGGCGAAGATTTTGGCGAGCACACCAGCGAAATCGACAAAGAGATTGAGGACAAAGGAATCAAACTCTTTACCCTTGGCGTGGGCACAGAAAAAGGAAGCCAGATCATGGCTGGCCGTGGGTACAAAACCGATGCACATGGCAATGCGGTAGTTTCAAAATTGAATTCATCGGA
>JAYVMP010000020.1:0-3833 GCA_043758895.1 Bacteroidota bacterium | reverse complement strand
AAAAACAGATGGAGCATTTCCTGACCGGAAAATAAAACTGGGCCTGATAGAAAAGTACCACGAGCTGCGGAACTTTCCAGCCATCCATGGAACATCACGGTTAAGCGTTCACCTGCGCTTCGGCACTGTCAGCATTCGGCACCTGATACAAATCGCTTTGAAGAAAAATGAAACGTGGTTGAACGAATTGGTCTGGCGCGATTTTTACCACATGATCCTGTGGCATTTTCCTCACGTAGTAACAAAAGCCTTCAAGCCTGCCTACGATAAAATAGAGTGGAGAAACAATGAAAACGAATTTCGCGCCTGGTGCGATGGCAAGACCGGCTACCCCATTGTGGATGCCGGTATGCGAGAGCTTAACGCCACGGGGTTCATGCACAACAGAGTGCGCATGATTGTGGCCAGTTTTCTCACCAAGCATTTGCTCATCGACTGGCAGTGGGGTGAAGCGTATTTTGCAAAAAAATTATTGGACTTCGACCTGGCCGCCAACAACGGAGGCTGGCAATGGGCAGCCAGCTCCGGTTGCGATGCCGCACCCTACTTCCGTGTTTTCAACCCGCTGCTTCAAACCGAAAAATTTGATTCTAAGTTGGAGTACATCAAAAAATGGGTGCCGGAGTTTGCAACAGTAGAATACCCTAAGCCCATTGTTGATCATGCCTTCGCCCGCGAACGCGTGTTGAAAACATACAAGGAGGCCCTGGGGTAATGGCTACTCTATAATATATTTTCAAAAAAGAAAAAAATAGATTGAGCCAAAATTTTTATGAAGGGTTGAGCCAAATCCACCGATAGCTCCGAATTGTCCCCGGAAACAATCCCATCAGAATCCTGTTATAAAAGCATGAAAATCTATACCCTTCAGCGCAAACAGGTGTTGCCCATCTCCCTTTCGGAAGCTTGGGACTTTTTTTCAACCCCAAAAAATCTATCCAAGATCACGCCCGAGCGCATGGGCTTTCAAATCCTCTATGTTTCCGGAGGCAACAAAGCCTATGCAGGGCAACTTATCCGATATAAAATAAAAATAATGTCCGGCATCAAAGTGCATTGGGTTACCGAGATCACCCAGGTAAAAGAGCCCTTTCATTTTATTGACGAACAGCGGTTCGGCCCCTATTCCTTATGGCACCATCAACATCATTTTAAAGAAGTAGTTGGAGGCGTTGAGATGACCGATGAAGTGAACTACGCCATTCCCTTCGGCATTTTTGGCAGGCTTGCACATTGGCTGTTTGTGGGCGATGAAGTAAACCGTATTTTTGATTTTCGTTTTAAAATGCTGGAGAACTATTTTATTGATCCAAAAAAATAAGCATGAGTGGTTGGGTTGTCTTTTTTTGCGTATTGATCGTATTTGCTACTTTTCTTTTTTGGGAATGGGTAGCTTGGGCATCACACAAATACATTATGCATGGCTTTCTTTGGCGGTGGCACCACTCGCACCACACTGTGCACGACCACACACTGGAGAAAAACGATTGGTTTGCGGTGGTCTTTAGCCTGCCTTCCATCGGCTTGTTTTATTTTGCAACTATCGTCACCTACAATCCTTATTTGATTGCGGTTGGACTGGGCATCCTTTGCTATGGGATTTTTTACATGGTCTTCCACGACATCATCGTGCATCAGCGGATTAAATGGCTGCCAAAAAAAAGAAGCCGTTACCTGCAACGCATGATCCACGCGCACTACATCCACCACAGCAGGCACAGCAAAGAGGGCTGTGAGGCTTTTGGATTTTTATTCGCACCTAAAAAATACGAACCAAGAACCTTTTCGATAAAGAAATCCCGGCAAGAAACTCAATAATTTTACTGAGAAAGACATTGGAGCACCATGCGGCATTACCTATACTTGTTCATTGATTTTGTCTCCATCCTCTTTCCCTTTGCATTTAGCTTCTACCCGAAAGCAAACTTTTCGAAGAAATGGAAATTTTTAGTGCCCGGACTTTTGGCGGGTGCAGTTCCGTTCATCGGCTGGGATATTTGGTTCACGCAACTTGGGGTTTGGGGCTTTAATCCAACCTACTTGTGTGGGATTTACTTTTTTAACCTTCCCCTGGAGGAAGTGCTTTTCTTCTTTTGCATCCCTTACGCTTGCGTGTTCACTTATGAAGCGGTGAATTATTTTTCAAAAAAAACAATGATCCAAAACAGTGCGGCCAACCTCATTACGGATATTTTAATCTTTGGTTTATTGATTATCGCTACGTTGCATTACAACTACTGGTACACGAGTGTCACATTTTTTTCTACGGCCATTTTCCTGGCTCTACTCCGCAGGATATGGACTGTTGACTACTTGGGCAAATTCTATTTCGCCTTTCTGTTCATTCTACTTCCATTTTTTTTGGTGAACGGCCTTCTTACCGGTACTGGTCTTGACGAACCCGTAGTATGGTACAACAACAAGGAGAACCTAAATCTGCGGTTGGGCACTATTCCTGTGGAAGATATTTTCTACGGGATGATGCTGCTGCTGTTGAATATTTCCGTTTTTGAATACCGTCAGAAGCACAGCCGATTCGTTGGATAAACTAACGGTGTGGGAAAATGAAGGCCGCCCGCAAAGCCCAATAGCTTAAATCCGAAATCAAATTATACCTGAAAGTAAAATCGAACCGCTCTGACCGGTAGCCCAGACCGGGCAAAAAACCAACTTTCGTGCCTTGGTTGTTATTAGCAAAAAAAATACCTGCGTCAGCCGCTCCATACACGCCCACGTTGGCTTTTTGAAAATAGTATTTGACGCCCCCGGTTAATGGCAAAAGAAATTCGTTGGTATAAGTGGCCGATGGCACCCGAAAGTTGTAGCTCTTTCCAATAAAAGATATTAAGCCAAGTGAGGCGGTCCAATTCAGGTTAGCGTGGATGGTTGCTTCGTACCGTGCGGAAGCACCAAACCCGGCATCGCCCCAATCAGACCAACTTCCACTTGGGATACCAAGATCTGGGCCTACAGAAAACTGGGCAAATGCAAAGGGCATTGGCAATGCAAGCCAGGCCGAGAACAAAATTTTAAAAAAATAGGCTTCACAAATAAACTGCTTTTATCTCAGGTTTAGCCGCTAATCGGATTACGAAATCCGAAGCACAAGTGGTGATGTTTAAAATGAGAAACCACATAAAAAGATAATGCCATGGAAGCCGAAAATAGATATTGAGGCTATCTGAACACTATGACCTACCTTCTATGTGGTTCAAAAGGTGTATTAATTTTTGATTTTATACAGGGCTATTGTTTGTTTTTAGTTTTATCGTGAATCCTTACTCACTTCGTTTCTTTGTGGCTGAGGTTCACATTTTCAATTTTTGCCACTACGTCTCAAAGGCACTAAGGCTCACTGTTTGCGTAACCTTAGTTAATTATTTGCCTGGAAAAATATAGGCTGCCCTCAAGCCCATATAGCTGAAATCTGTAACCGCATTATAGCGAAGTGAAAAATCAAATTTGTCCATCCGATAACCCAAGGCAGGTGCAAAGCCAAATCGGGTAGTGCTTCCATTGGCACCACTGTAACTTGCCGAAAGGAAATATAATCCCAGATCGGCAGCTCCATAAAAACCTTTGTTGCTTTGCTGAAAATAATATTTGATGCCACCTACCACGGGAACAGCTGAAATGCTGGAGAAGGAAAAGCCTTGATAGGTCTTGCCTGCAAAAGAAAAATAACCCAAGGAGGCCGTCCAATTTAATTTATCTTGAATGGGCGCCTCATACCGGCCATCAACACCAAACCCTATTCCATACCCATTGGACCAGTTGCCTGAAGGGATTCCTAAATTAAAACCCGCAGAAAATTGCGAGAATGCCGGAGTCAG
>JAYVMP010000019.1:0-5390 GCA_043758895.1 Bacteroidota bacterium | reverse complement strand
CATCCCCGCAAAAAATTGTAGCGGGTTTTCCATCTGTTTTTTTGAACAGTAAGTTAGAACAGACCTCCTTCCTATCAAAATCTAGATGCGTCAGCCCTGGCCGCACGCCTCTACGCGTTGCAAACGCGCACAAGCAATCGTACCTTTGGCCCGCACAATGTTGAGTTTGTAATGTATAATCTTTTAATTGTTGATCATGGCATTTGGATTGTTTAAAAAGAGCGAAAAAAAGCAGGAGGTTTCCGTTGGCCCTCATTATCACGAGCTGACTGTAAAGGATATCATCAAAGAAACAAAAGAAGCAATCTCGCTCGTGTTTGAGCATCCGGCTTCCGGAAAATTGAGCTATAAGTCGGGGCAGTTCTTGACTTTGATTGCTTCGGTAAATGGAAAGGAAGTGCGCAGGGCCTATTCGCTTTGCTCTTCTCCTTTTCTCGATGAGCATCTCGCGGTGATGGTGAAGCGAGTGGACAATGGCTTGATGAGCAATTGGCTGCCGGATCATTTAAAAAAAGGCGACAAACTGAAAGTGCTTGAGCCGATGGGCAATTTCACCACCGAATATTCTAATGATAAGAAAAGACATTTGGTGATGTTTGCCGGGGGCAGTGGCATCACACCCATGATGTCTTTGCTCAAGAGCCTGATGGCCCAGGAGCCGGACAGCATTTGTTCGCTTGTTTATTGCAATCGCGACATCGACAGCATCATTTTTAAAAATGAATTGGACAAATGGCAAACCGAATATGAAGGCCGCGTGCACGTGATCCACATCCTTGACAACGCACCGATGAATTGGCAAGGTTACTCAGGGCTGCTGAATAAAGACATGCTGGTGAAATTATTTGAGCGCATCCCCGATTGGGGCCTTGAAAAAACAACTTACCTCATGTGCGGACCTGAGGGCATGATGAAAAATGTAGATACCCTATTGACGGAGTTGCACATTCCCAAAGAGAAAATCTTTAAAGAGAGTTTTGTTGCCGGAGTCATTGACAAAGAAAAAAAGGAAGAACAAAAAGCTGCCGTGAAAAGTGGAAATACGGCCCATGAAGTAACGGTGCGCTACGATGGCCAAGAATATAAATTTGTGGTGGAGCCAAACCGCGCCATTCTGGAAACGGCCCTTGATTTGGGGATTGACCTTCCCTATTCCTGCCAGAGCGGCCTTTGCACGGCTTGCCGCGGCCGTGCACTCTCAGGCAAAGTGAAATTGGACGAGGAAGAAGGCTTATCGCAATCCGAACGTGCGGAAGGGTATGTGCTTACCTGCGTAGGGCATCCCATAACCGATGATGTTGTGATTGAGATTGGTTAAGCCGACAACTTATTATCTTGGATTAGGATCGAAGGCGAAATATTTAATTTTTTATGAAAGCCCCTCGATAGTCGAGTGACGATGTAGCCAAGTAATTTCAGGAAGTAAGGATATGATTGTCGGGCTTCAATTATTTCAATAGCGCAAGTATTTTTTTTCTAAATCCCTCCCGGGGATAAGGTCGGTTGCAAAGGATAACAAAGAATAATTCTCTTTCAGGAATGCTAACATAGTCAGCATGAAATCCACCTTGCGTGCCAGTATGGGAGACAATTTTTGCGCCATCGGCAGTTTGGCTAATGAACCAACTATAGCCGATAAATGCGGGAAGGGTGTCACTCCAGTTTTCGTATTGGGTGATGGTGCGCGATCGTTCAACTGTTTCTTTTTTTAGGAAGGCTGCCTTTTGAAGGGCACTTTCGTAGTTGGCCAATTCTTCCACCGAACTCCATACACCACCATTTCCTGCAGCCGCAAAAGTTGGCTCCTCACCATAATCTTTTTCGATAAAAACCTTGCCCGATTTTAAATAACCGTGAGCTACCCCGCTTTCGGGATACGCACCATCGGTAATTTTACTGGTAGGCATATCCGCAGGCAAGAAGATTTTTTCTTTTACCACTTCTTGCCATTTCCTTCCGGCTATTTTTTCGATAACCAGGGCCAGCCCGTTAAAAGCCGGATTGGAATACTCAAATCGCGAGCCCGGTTCGAACAGCAAGGAGTCGTTTTGTAAAATGGGCGTCCAGTTTTCTTTGTCTTTCGCGATGAGCAGGTAAATACTATCCAATAATTTTCTTCGATTGTCGGGCAAGCCTGCCGTGTGGGTGAGGAGATGATGGATTTTTACTTTTTGAGCGATCGCTCTGCTTTTAAATTCAGGAAAATACTTGTAAATACTATCCTGGAGGGAGAGCTTATTTTCCTCAGCTAACGAAAGAATAGCATTGGAAACAAAAGTTTTAGAGATCGACCCGGTATTAAACAACGTTTGCGTAGTTATTTTTTCTCTTGTTTTAAGATCAGCTAAGCCGTAACCTTTTTTGAAAATAATTTTTCCGCTTTTCATGATCAGTACGGCTCCCCCCGGTTCATCATTTTTAAATTCTTGCGCAAAGAATCGATCGATCTGATCGGTTAAATTTTTATTCTTCGGAGCTGAACATGCAGCTAACAAAACCAGGAGTAGTCCAATAAGTTTTTTCACGTGTTAATAATTTTTTTTCGGTTGCCACATGCCAGCCTGTCGGCAGACAGGGAATGGCCATACCGGATTATCATTCCTTTGGGTCTGCTTTGCTGATGGCCATTTCATGCCTTGGGTTTTTTACTTTTACGAGTTAATTGAAAGATCGCGATGGACGCAATGATCACCCACACCACGTTGATGAATGCGGAAGGATAAGCACTATAATAAATGGTATTGATGATTAAAAAGAGGCCACCGGTCAGGTTGAGCAATTGAAAGAGCAGGGAATCGGATTTTATTTTCTGGTAGCTGTTCAATCCATAAGCGGCAATCACTTCGATGGATCCAATCCAGCCGATGGTATCAATGAGTAATTTCATTTCCGAAGATAATGGGAATATTGTAAACAGATGGATCATTTATAGAACGATATCCAATATCGTTAAGTTGGAACGGTACCTTTAATCCTAATCTCATGGCTTCAAATCCAATCGCTTCGGCAAAAACATCCGCACGGTTGTTCCTTCCCCTAAAATGCTTTGCAATTCAATGCGGCCATTTAATTTTTGTACGGCCTTTTTCACAATGTACAGGCCAAGCCCATTTCCTTTCGAATGCTCATTGGCGCGAAAATACATTTCAAAGACAGTGTTGATGTATTCGGGCCTTATGCCCACGCCATTGTCTTTTACCTCGATTACTACTTCTTGACCTCTTTCAAATGCGGAAAGCTGGATGAAAGGAGCCTCAGGCGCACAAAAGGCAATTGAATTTTCGAGCAAATTTTGAATCACGATTTTTATCAACGCACCATAAGAATAAAAGGACTGCGTCAGGTTGATGGATAGTTGCACTTTAATTTTCTTGTGATCTAATTCTTGCCGCATGATGGCCAGTTCAATTTCAAAAATTTCTTTGATCGGCACTTCTTTGTAGATCAGTGTTTGCACGTCAACATCGCTGATCGATTGCAGCTTGCGCAACATCTTGTCCAGCGTCAGTGCGTTGTCATTCACCTTTTCAAACAATTCCAATGCGGCCTGCTCTTTCACCAATACCTTGGCTACTTCGGCCAAGCCCATAAAGGTGGTGAGCGGCCTTCTGAAATCATGCGAAGAGCGATAGAAGAAGGTGTCCAATTCTTTAAAAGCCTGCTTTAGCTCCAAGGTCCGCGCCTCAACCCGGTCTTCCAGGCTAGTGTTGATCTCCATCAGTTCTTCGGCTTGCATCTGAATTTCTTCGCTTTGATCATGAATCTCCCGATTTAGTTTGGAGAGCGTATCGTTAGCTTCAACAAGTTCTTCCGACTGTGTTTGTATTTCTTCATTTTTCTCCGACAAGGATAAATTTATTTTTCTCAACTTTCCGGTAAACCGGTAGTAGAATATCGCCAGCCCAAAGAGCAGGAGCGAACCAGCCACAATAGTGTAAAGAATGGTTTCCTGTTTTTGAACGAGCAGTTTGGTCAACAGATTGTCTTTGTTCAGTAGTTCGATTTGTTGCTCATTTCGCTCCACATCGTAAAGGGTGCGGTACGATGCCAGGCTTTCTGCCATTTGCTTGTTGAAAATACTGTCCGAAAGTCGGATGTACTTTTTGTAATACTCGGTAGCTTGTTTGGGTTTGCCCAGCTTCTCATAGTAGGTGGCAAAATCCAGGTAGTTTGTTCTAAAAATTTCAAACGATGAAGTAGGGATGGCAAACTGCATGGATTTCTCTAAATAGAATTTGGCCGAGTCGAAGCGGGAAAGCTGAGTGTATATATTCCCGATACGATTGTAATTGAGGCTTTTACCATAACTATCACGAATGCCATTGTCCATCGATAGGCTCTTAAAATAAAAAGATAAGGCTTGATCCAATTTTCCTGTGGCTGCATAAAATTCACCGATATTAAAAAGACTGGCATCGATATCCACTTTATGTCCTAACCGGATTCTCTCTTCAAGGCTTTTTTTATGATAGTAAAGCGCGGTATCGTAGTTTTTTTTTCTCCTTTCGATAAGACCCCGCAGGTCCCAACAACCGGCCATGTCCAGTACTGATTTTGTCTTCCTGAAAATCTGTTCGGCCTTTTGCCTGCTGGCTAAAGCCAAATCATAGTTTTTGGTCCGGTAATAAACCCATGCCTGCTCATAAATAATTTTACCAACCAAATACTGATAGGAAGCTCTTTCGGCAATTTTTAAAGCATTGGTAAGGTATTCGGTGGCGATGTCAAAATACCCCTCTTGATCAAAGACAGCGCCCATTCGCAGCAATTGTTCAGCCAGCCCATATTTGTATTGATGTTTTCGCTGATAGGCCAATCCCTGGCTCCAGTTTTCTAACGCCCGTTGAAAATCACCCATTCGGAAATAGATTCTTCCCATGTTTTCCCTGTACTCCGCAGCAATGGTCTCATTCTTTTTCACCAAAGGCAATGCTTTTTGGTAGAACAGTGAAGCGGTCACAAAATCATCTTTCCCCCGGTAGCAGTTGCCCATCAGTATCCAGGTACCTGCTAATAAAATTGAATCCTGAAGTTCGGTCCTCAGCTTCAACGCTTCATCAATCACCCGAAGCGCAGAATCGGGTTGGCGCACCGTTAAAAAATACCTGCCCAGATTTACTTTTGCCACCGACCAATAGTAGTTGTCCTTTGTTTGCTGACCCAATTTATCTGCCTGCCTGTAATAAAAGACGGATGAATCAAACGCGCCTTCATCCCTAAAAACATTTGCCTTTTGGGTAAGGCAATAGGTCTGGAGGTTAAGGTCCTTAATTTTTTGGCTCAGCAACAGGGCTTGGTCGATGGAGGTCTTTGCCTCATGCAGGCTGCCACTAAGCAAAAAATATACCCCTCGATAGACGAGCGCCCAACCTTCGCCACTTTGGTCGCCT
>JAYVMP010000018.1:0-27559 GCA_043758895.1 Bacteroidota bacterium | reverse complement strand
CTTGATTGTGTATCGTATCATTTGTGGTTTTTTAGTTTCACAAATATACAAATAATACGTCATATTATACTTAACTTAACACTAGTAAAAAGAAAACTGGCCATTCCTGATTTGTTTATTCAAAAGCTCTTTGCTAACTACCCTAAAGCAGAAAGTTTCGAATGGGCTCTCACCCCGTCTTCGTTCCTCAGACACCCCTCTCCCAAGGGTGAGGGGCAGGGGTGAAGGACAATATCCATTGCTCAATAGCCAGGGGATAATGTTCATACTCGAGCTCATTTACTTTAGCTTGGATGAATCCCACGGTGTCTTCGGCATTAATTTGACAAGAAGCCTGAAATAGAATTTTTCCTTCATCGTAATGGGCGTCCACCTGATGGATCGTGATCCCGGTTTCCTTTTCATCGGCTGCTTTCACTACTTCATGAACTTTCAAGCCATACATTCCCTTTCCACCAAATTTTGGGAGTAGGGAGGGATGAATATTGATTATTTTGTTGGGAAAAATAGAAATCAGTTTTTGTGGTATTAGCCACAGAAAACCGGCAAGGACGATATGCGTGGCTTCGAATTCCTTCAACCAATTTAGCACTTCATCACTTTCGAAGAATTGAAATTTATTGAATACCCTGGATGGTAAATTGTATTTTTTTGCCCGCTCCAAGGCATAAGCCTTGTGGTTGTTGCTCAATAAAAGAACTACCTCAATTTCGGTGTGCTGTTTAAAATAGTACATGATCGCCTCGGCATTTGATCCGTTGCCCGAGGCAAAAATGGCAATCCGAAAAGGCTTACTCATTTTGAATAACTAAACGAAAATCATACTCGCAATACCGAGCAACATAATCACTTTGCACCACTGGCTCAGGTTGTAAAAATCTTTCTTTGTGTCGGCACGTGCCAGGCGAGCCAGCAGAAGAACTAAGGGAGCAAAAAGCAAAACAAAAAAGTAATACCGGGGCAATTGGGAGAACCTTAAATTGATCGCTACTGCTGACAAAAAAAAGACCAATAGCAAAAGGTAAAGAAAAAATTTTGTTTTGTGAATGCCCCAGACAATGGGCAATGTTTTACAGCCGAAGGTGTTGTCGCCTTTGAGGTCTTCCATATCTTTTACGATTTCGCGAACCAGTGTCATGGCAAAAGCAAAGAGGGAATAAATCGTGACGAGGGGCTGGTGAACGGAATAAAGAAGATTCACCAAAAAAATGGAAAGCCCGGTGAGCAGTGCAACAACAAAATTCCCGACAAAAGGCTGTCGCTTTAGATCGTTCGAGTACCACCACAATAAAAATGCGGAAAAAAAATTGATGACGCCAATTTTCCAGTTCAACAAAAACCCAATGGCAACGCCAATGATGGAAAGCAGAGAATGAAGGAGCAAGGCATACCTACGCGCCACCTCCTTGCCAATCACCACACGCTCCGGTTTATTGATGAGATCTATTTTCACATCGTAATAATCATTGATAATGTACCCGGCAGCGGCAATGATGACAGTGGAGGCCGATAGCAATAAAAGCCGGATGTCCCAAACCTTTTGAGTGGGAATCAGAAAACCCACTACAAAATATTGGGCTAATCCAATGATGAGCAAGTTCCAGAAGCGAGTTAATTTTAATACGGCCGAAAAGTAAAACAGCATTGCTCAAAATTACGGATTCAAAATTCAAAACTACTAAGTCTATCAACTTTGAATTTCAAATTTTGGATCAACGTTTCCTTAAGCTCTTCTGACATCCTCTCTTTTGGAGGAACGAGGTGAGGTCATCAAAAAAGGACTTAAGGAAACGATATTGAATTTTGAATATTTAAAACCTCATCGCCACCATTAATAGGTAATTTCTTCCTGCCTGTGGATAATAATAATTTTGCCTTACCTCACTGCTGCCTGCATAATAGCCGTAGGTATATCCATTGTTGGAATATTTTACATCCAACAAATTGTTCAAAAGAAAGCTGACCACAAACTCGCGCATCCAGGGTTGTTTCCAGGTATAACTGAACCGAAAATCATTCGTAAAATAGGAATTAATCACCCGGCCACTGTTCGAAGTGTTGTCCAAATACTGGAGGCCGACATATTTGGTCAGCAAGCCAAGCTCTATATTTTTAATTGGGTTGTACAAAAATACCGAGCCTCCAATAACATCAGGCGAAAAGGCGATGTCCGAATTTTTATGTTGGATATCGACCTCTACGTTTTGATCGTAATTCGTGCCATAATTATAAAGCACTTCTGTAAAATTTTTGATTTTGTTCTGGCTCAATGTAAGGTTCGCATTCCATGCAAAGTGTGGATTGAACCGGATGCCCCCATCCAGTTCAATCCCGGTGCGATAGCTATTGGCCACATTTGTGCGAATGGCCGCACCTACATCGTTGAGCTTTCCGGTAAGCACCAATTGGTTTTTGTAATCCATGAAATAATAATTGACGTTGAAGGCAAAATTGTTTCTTCTCATCCGCCACCCGGCCTCAAGATCATGCAGCGTTTCAAAGTGTGGTTGCTGGCCAGGGCTTGCCTGCACAAAATCACTACGCACGGGCTCGCGGTTGCCAATGCAGTAGGAGGCATAAAGCTGTTGATCGTTAGCGAGAGAATACGTCAGGCCGATTTTCGGGTTAAAGAAATTATAGTGCACATCGAAATTAAAATTTACCAACTGATCCTCTGTGCCATTAGCTTTATAGTCAACCCGCCTGTATTGAAGATCAACAAAACCAAGGATTTTATCGGTTACCTGATAACTATTTTTCCAAAAAATATTAAAATCTTCTTTCTTTCCGTTGTTAAAATAGTACCGATAAAACGGAGTAATATTCACAGCCACCTGAGCCCAGGTTATTTCTCCGTAGTGATCTCCATCGTATCGGTTATACCCGCCTCCCAAAATCGAGTTCAGTTTTTCCTTCTCATAATTCAATGACCAGGTCAATCCATAAAACCGGTTGTTGAGCCAAAGCCTCCGCACCAAGTCTGAATTTTTTATGGATGCGGTATCAACCTTTGCACTGGGCAATCCATAATTCGCGAAACTTTGGTTGTACTTATATTCCTCATAGTAGCCCCGGCCATAGGTGTAATGCAGCGCGGTATTTAATGTGAGATGATCTTTGACCTGATGCGAAAGATGAAGTTGGTAATTATCTAACGCGTAGTTATCCGTTTGATTCGGATAGGTGTAAGCATTGAACGTGCGACTGTTACTATGGAGCAAATTATTCAGCTGCGTTTGATTCCAACCCTCTGCTTGTGCGGTTACGCGCATCGCTGCCGTATCACTATTCAATCTTGACTGAGGATCTCCCCACCATGACTGATAGGTTGTTTCTGTGCCTCCAAAGACAATCGCTTTCACAATTGTCTTTTTTCCATAGTATCCGCCCGACATATAATACGATTTAAGATTTGACGAGGCGCGATCAACATAACCAGCTGATCCTATCATTGATAAGCGTCCATCAAAAGCAAAATTATTTTTCAATCCGGTGCCAAATCCAACGGTGTGACGATGTGTTCCAAAGGATCCAAATGAGTTGATCACGTCTGCATAAGGCTGATCTTTCAGCGTGTTGGTTTGTAAATTGATGGAACCACCAAATGCGCCTGCCCCATTGGTCGAAGTGCCAACCCCCCGTTGAATCTGAATGTTTTGTGTGGACGTTGCAATGTCGGGCACATCCACCCAATACACACCTTGCTCTTCACTGTCGTTGAGCGGAATGCCATTGATCGTTACGTTGATGCGGGTTGCATCGCTTCCGCGAATCCGTATGCCGGTGTAGCCAATGCCCGCCCCCGCATCGGATGTGGTAACCAAGGAAGGAGTCCAGTTCAAAACAAAGGGCATGTCTTGTCCAAAATTTTGCTTTTGGATTACCGTCCGGCTGATGTTCGAAAATGTAGTTGGGCTGTTGTCGGTTGCACGTGTAGCTACCACGGTCACCTCATCGGTTAGTTGCGCACTTTCAATTAGCGAAAAATCGATTTGAAGATTACCGGTTACGTCAGCTTCTTTTTTTACTTCAGAATAGCCGAGGAAACGTGTGAGAAGAATGAGTTTTCCGGTCGCTATGTTTTTCAGTTCAAAGCGGCCTTGCTCATCGGTGTTGGCACCTCGCCCTTGATTTTCCACCTGCACCGTTGCGCCCACCAAAGGTGAACGGGTTTTTGAATCTGTAACTACACCCGAAATGGTGTATTGTGCTTGGGCGGTTAATCCCAGCAAACAGCTCAACGCTGTCATGTAAAATTTTGACATTTTAATTTTTTGGTTTAAACCTTGCAGTGCACACAGGGGAATGTGGTGCGTATGTTTTAACCTTGCCTCCCTTCGTCCGCATTACCGGCATCAGGTTCTATGGGTATAATCTCAGCCCTTGTTTTTAGGCACCCCTTCCTGGAATTTTTCCAAGACGGTGCAAAGGTATAAAGAAGAGTTAGGAGTTAGGAGTTGGGAGATAGAATATTTTCTTTTGGAATAGGGGCACCGCCCTTGAGTGATAAAAATCTTCTCAACTCCTAAATTCTAACTTCTAACTCCTATTTTAGGGGCATGTATCAGGCTAAAGTAAACGGGAAGGATTTTGAAATTGCCAAAAGAGAAGACGGCCTCACAATCAATGGCGAACCTTTTCAATGGGATTTGGTAAATATCTCAGATGGTTATTTTCACATTCTCCACAAAAACAAAAGTTACCAAGCAGAAGTGGTAAAGGCGGATCGTGCTACCAAAACATTCCAAATCAAAATCAATAACAAACTCCACAGCGTAGTGGTAAAAGACAAGTTTGATTTGCTATTGGAAAAGATGGGCATGGCCAATGGTGGCGGTACTAAAATCAATAATGTTAAGGCACCGATGCCAGGGCTTGTTATTGATTTGAAAGTAAAACCGGGTGATACGGTAAAAACCGGTGACCCCTTGCTCATCCTGGAGGCGATGAAAATGGAGAACATTTTAAAGTCTCCTGCCGAGGGCATAATTAAAAATGTAAAAACAAAAAAGGGTGAGAGCGTGGAAAAAGGCCAGGTACTTATTGAGTTTTGAAAATTTCCTGCAAGCCAATAAGCACAATCTTTTTTGGAATAATTCGAGGGTAACGGGACGGGCTTTTTTCAGTCAAAGGTCAACTCTGAAAATGCTTCAGGCGCACTATTTCTTCCGGCTTTAAGAAACGCCATTGCCCTCGGCCTAGGTCTTTTTTGTCGAGCCCTGCATACATGACACGGTCAAGCCGCTCGATTTGATAGCCCAAAGCTTCAAATATCCTTCTCACAATCCTGTTCCACCCAATGTGTATCTCGATCCCGATTTCCTTACCATCATCGCTTACAATAGCAAGGTCATCTACGATAGCGCGGCCCTCATCAAAATATACACCATCCAAGATTTTTTGAAAATCGTTTTTGGTCAGCGTCCGATCCAATTCCACCTTATAAATTTTCTTGGCGTTGTAGGATGGATGAGTCAATTTATCAGCCAGGTCTCCATCGTTGGTAAGCAAAAGCAAACCAGTAGTGTTTCGATCGAGGCGACCAACAGGATAAATCCTTTCTTTGCAGGCAGCCGCCACCAAGTCCATCACGGTCTTTCTTTCTTCCGGGTCGTCCGTGGTAGTAATGAAACCTTTGGGCTTATTCAACAATACATACACCAAAGGTTCTGCTTTCAACTTACGGCCTTCATATCTCACATCATCTGTAAGTTTCACTTTGTGGCCCATTTCTGTAACGGTCTCACCATTTACAGTCACCAATCCCATTTTTATGTACTCGTCCGCTTCCCTGCGGCTGCCCACGCCACTGTTGGCCATGAACTTGTTCAAACGGATCAAGCCACCAGCCATTTCCTTTACGGGGATTTCAGGAGTCTCACTTTTTTTAGGCTGATTGTCAAGAGGTTCAAAAGATCTTTTCCCCTTTGAAGGGAAAGGTTTTTTATCTTTTTTCTCACGGCCTGTTTCTTCGAATTGAAAATCGTCATTTGGCTTTGCGCGAATCGGCCTTTCCTCTTTTTTGAATTTGGAAAAACGATCATCACCTTCACTTTTTCCTCCAATTGGCTCTGAAAATCCCTGGCCCTGTGATTTATGCCGACCGAAAGGAGGAGAAAAATTTCCTTCCAGTTTTTTTCTCGAAAACCCTTTGTCTCCGAATGACGGTTTTTTATCGCCATCTCGTTTTCGCGAAAAGGATTTTGGGTCTTTGCTTTCGCGAAAAGGACCAGAGGCCGATGCTCTGCCAAAGGAAGAATTCCCTTCGCCTTGTGGTTTATTGTTTCCAAACCGTGGCTTAGAGAAATTTCCGGAAGGAGAAAACCGGTTTGCTCTTGGCGAAGAACTGTCCCTTTCCCCTCTAAAGCCTGGCTCAGGTTTTTTCTTAAACGGTCTATTTGATTCATTCCTTGTTGTAAAGCGTCCTTCTTCCCCACGAGGCTTTTCTTTATTGAAGGGAGACGAAGCGGATTTTCCAGTACCGAAAAATCGTTTAGGGCCTGAATTTTCCTTGGAATCATTTCGGCTGCCTGGCCGTGACCGCCTTTGATCGCGAAAAGATTTTTCTGCTTCTGTCCGTTTGCCGAACGATGTTCTCTTGTTTCCTGCTGGTTTTCCGGTGCGTGCCATGGTTCTATTTCTAATGAAGGTAGGGTTATGGGTGCTGATAAAAAATCGCCCCGACACTGCCGAGGCGACTGTACAATGATTTAATTTATGACTAAGGATTGTCCGGGGTTTCGCCAATGGCGTTAACCTCATTGCTAAAATCCTTAGGGGTGGGCAATTCTGCAATATCGTTGATGCCAAAGTATTCCATAAACTTGGGGCTTGTGCCATAAAGCATTGGCCTGCCAATCGATTCAGCTTTGCCAAGGATCTCGATCAGGCCTTTGTCCAATAGTTTTTGAATGGCATAATCACAATTCACTCCACGGATGTTTTCCACTTCGGGTTTTGAGATCGGCTGTTTGTAAGCAATAATGGAAAGGGTTTCCATCGCTGAAATCGACAATCTCTTTTTCGATTGCTGCTTTAACATGATGCCAATGCTGGCTTGGTAAGCTGGTTTGGTCAAAAACTGATAACCTCCAGCGGACCTGTTTAATTGAAAGGAGAATTCATCGGATTGGAACTTCTCGTCCACCCGATGAAGTGCGGCCAAAATATCTTCTTCCGGCACATCGGCATTAAACATTTCCGAAAGGCATGCTTTTAGATCAGCCACCTTGAACGGAGAGGGCGCACAAAATACCAATGCTTCGATATGATTTTGTAAAAAGTCCATTTTAAAAAAAACCTCTCTTGTTAGGGGATTTAGGGTGATGTTAGTCTTGCTTCATCATTTTAGCTTCGATCGACTGGGTGGTGTGCGGTACCGCAATCAACCGCTCTTTTGAAATCAATTTGCCAGTAACGGAACAAATTCCATAAGTGCCGTTTTTGATCCGTACCAATGCATTTTCAAGATTGGTAATGTATTTTAACTGACGGGCTGCCAGTTGGCTCATGTTTTCCTTCTCGGCCGTTTCCGCACCGTCTTCTAATACTTTCGTATTGCCACCTGATGTAGAGTCTGTTCCTTCATCATTATTGCGGTTGAGTGTTTCTTTCAAAATCTTAAACTCATCGCGGGCCTTGTTCAGCTTGCTGATAATGAGGGTTTCAAATTCCTTTAATTCCTCATCGCTGTAGCGGGTCTTGTTATCGGGAACGGAACTTGACTTAGCGGGCTTGTGAGCGATGGGACGCTGGGTAAGTACGGGGAAAATATGAAGTTGCGTTGGAGTTAGCTTAATGGGCGCAACTTTCACTTCTTTCTTCTTGGCAACGGGTGCTGCTTTCTTGGGCACCTTTGTTACTTTTTTTGCGGCCACTTTTTTTGCCACGGCCTTTTTTGCCACCTTTTTAACGGGTGCTGATTTTTTTGCTTTCACAGCTTTCTTAGCACTAGCTACAGGTTTTGCCTTTGCAGCGCTTTTCTTTGCGGGCTTGGCAGGTTTTTTCTTTACTGATTTTGCCATAACACAATCCTTTTGGGTGGTTAAAAAAGTTGCGCAAAAATACGGTTCTCAGGATGAAACAAAAAATTTGGCTACAACTTTAAAGGAGGAGCTGGGCAATTGTTTGAAATCAAGGCTTAGAATACTTCAGACCCGAATAGCCACTTGAAAAATAAAACCTTAGACGAATGATAAATTTAAATCAGAAAGCAGATACCGAATCCTCAGCTGGGGATCAATTGTCAAAGTCAGGATCATAACTGGCTTCACGCCCGCCACTGCGGCTGCTTTCCTCCTCGCCATCAGCTCGTTCAAAATCATCCCCGGGATCAAAATCATCTCCGTCTCCAGCATTGGCGAGACTTTCCGTAGCATCGTCACCAGCCTCTTCAAATTCCTGGCGCTTGCTCGACTCAACATCGTAACCACCATCACTGTTTTTGGTTGCGGGGACTTTTACGAGGTAAACCGAATCATCCGTTTCCAATGGAAATACAAAGATCGGTTCGTTTTTTGCGTTGGATATCCGTGTAATACTTCCCTCATACCCATTTGGGTATTGATCGCGCATGAGGTCGCGCAAATCTTCAGATAAATTCTCCAGGCTTTTAATAATTCTTTTCTTTGTGGCGGCCATTGTAATGCGTGTCGTTAAAAATCGGCTCAAATAGCAAAGGTTTGACAGAGTAGGCAAGATTTTTTCTAAAATTTTTTGCCTTTTATCGAAATATTCCTACTTTTCAATTCCTAAAAATTCAAAACCTAACCCCGCGCTATCGATCTATACCTTTACGTTACCTAAAACGAAGACAAAATGATTGACCACAAAAGTAGCGACAGCCAGTTGGTTTCGCTCTATCAATCCGGTAACGAGGAGGCATTTGAGATGCTGCTGCGAAGGCACAAATCAAGGGTTTACACGGCTATCTATTTAATTGTAAAAGACCGCTATGTAGCAGAGGACTTGCTGCAGGACACGTTTATAAAAGCCGTAAACGTGATCAAGGGCGGGCGGTACAACGAGGAAGGCAAATTCCTGCCCTGGCTAAGCCGAATAGCACACAATTTGGCGATCGACCACTTCAGAAGCTGCAAACGCCATCCCGAGGTTGTTTTGGAGGATGGAAGCAGACTTTTTGACTCGATGCATTTTGCGGAAGAATCTTTTGAAACAATTCAGCTCCGCCAAGATACGAAAAGCAGGTTGCGCTCGTTAATCAAGGAATTACCTAAAGAACAAAAGGAAGTATTGATCATGCGGCACTATTTGCAGATGAGCTTTCAAGAAATAGCCGATCGCACCGGGGTGAGTATCAATACAGCTTTGGGGAGAATGCGGTATTCATTGATTAACCTAAGGAAAAAGATGTCTCAAAATAACAATGCCTATGATAAAAACATTTACCCAACACGACCTGATGAGGCGACTCTACCACGAAACCTCAACCGAGGAGACGAGGGAGATTGATAAGGCCCTGCTCTGCGACAACGAGCTTCAACGGCAATACCAGGAAATGGTGTCCCTTAAAAAAGAACTGGACGGGGCTCAACTTGAGCCATCGGATTCCACGGTTAAGAACATCTTGCATTACGCGCAAGGATTGCACGAACATAGTTGAAACCACTCAGTTCTATTCGCAGTTTTAAAGCCCCATTGCCGGGCTTTTTTTGTTGTCTTTGAAAGAAATATTACCCCCCTGTTGTTTTTCTGTAAACTGAAGGTTTGCGCTTGAACCTCAGTACTTTATTTTACGTTATTTGCAATAAATTACCACTACGAAATGAGAAATTCGCCTAAGTTGGCAATTCTTCAAAGCTTAGATGTTCTGGATCAGATGCAAATGGAAAATGTCCTTGTCTATATCAGAGGACTTTTGCAAGTGCAGGGATTGGATCACAAGAATTTGAAGAAGGAAGCCATGAAAGAAATTCGCCAGGCGTTGAAGCATCACAAACAGCCTGAGGATCTGCAGCTGACTTTCCCACAGGGACACCCGCAGTTGTAAAAACATATTAAGTAAGTAGGGCTATTTGCACCTGCGTTTTATCTAAAAGCATCAGGCGGTGGATTGCCAACTGTCTCCCTTTTATTTCCCCTGGTTTCCTGAGCCGATGCCTTTGCCCTGGCCAGAGATCGCTTGCCGCATTTCCGTATCGGCTTGGACGTTTTGCATTTTATAATAATCCATCACCCCAAGGTTTCCATTTACAAAAGCGGCCGCAATCGCTTTAGGGATTTCGGCTTCCGCCTGAATTACGTTTGCTCTCGCTTCTTGCGCTTTGGCTATCATCTCTTGCTCAAGGGCAACGGCCATTGCCCTACGCTCTTCGGCACGAGCCTCCGCTACTTTTAAATCAGCCGCAGCCTGGTCGGTTTGCAATTTTGCGCCAATGTTGGCCCCTACATCCACATCAGCAATATCAATGGAGAGAATTTCGAATGCCGTGCCGGCATCTAATCCACGCGACAAAACCAATTTTGAAATTTTATCCGGATTGGCCAATACTTCACGATGCGAGGCAGCCTGCCCGATAGAAGTTACAATCCCTTCACCAACACGGGCAAGAATGGTATCTTCACCGGCACCACCTACTAATTGAGCAATGCTAGCACGAACCGTAATCCTTGCGATGGCAATCAACTGAATGCCATCGGCTGCAACGGCCGCCACTTTTGGTGTAGTGATCACCTTTGGGTTTACTGAAATCTGTACCGCTTGAAACACATCGCGTCCAGCGAGGTTGATGGCCGTTGCTTGCTTGAAGCTAAGGCTGATGTTTGCTTTCTCGGCCGAGATCAGGGCACGAATTACGTTAGGCACATCGCCACCTGCGAGAAAATGCGTTTCCAGTTCGCGGGTTGTAACTTGTAGCCCAGCCTTGGTTGCTGTGATCAACGAATTGACGATGACCCCGGGCGGCACTTTGCGGATGCGCATTCCGATCAATTCGCCAATCGTGATTTTTACCCCTGCAAAGATGGCCGTGATCCACAGGCCCACCGGCACGAAATACATGAACATAAAAAAACCAATGATGCCGACAAACACAATGAAAATAAAAGCTAAGCCTTGCATAGTTGTAATTAGTTAATAAGTTCTACAAAAATTTGGTTCGATAAAATTTTAATCACGCGAATTCGCTTGCCACTGTCTAAATACTCGCCTAACGTTTTAACTTCAAACGTTTTGTTGTTGAGTTCGGCTTTGCCAATAGGCCGCAGTGCTGAAATGGTCTGACCCTCAGCGCCAATTTTTAATTCGTCCAATTCGCCTTCGTTCACTTTGCTGTTGCTCGATGTTTTGAGGGAAAATTTTCCCCACACGTTAGCCGAAAAGGAATAATATAAAATGGCACCCGAAGCTACGGAAGAAACGCCTACAGTAATCCAGCCCACTTCACCCCCGAAATAACGGAAACTCAGCCCCACCCCAACGATCAAGAAGGCAAAGCCCAAAACGCCCACCAAGGTAGTGCCCGGCACAAAAATGATTTCGGCCACGATGAGTGCCAGTCCAAAAACTATAAGGGATGTAACCGTAATCCATTCGATCATTTCGTAAAAGTAGTCAATTCGTTGATTAATTGATTTGGTAATTCATCAATCGGGTCTATTGCAAGGGTGCTGTTTTAAATAGCAAACTGGCAATGGCTAAATGGAGACATCAATTTTTTCTTTCCATTAAAATTTGCAAATTCGGGACGAATTTTTAAAAAAATTAATCCATGAAAAAGTTTCTGATACTACTTTTCTTTTTAATGGCCGGGCTGGCCGTTAAAAGCAACGCTCAAACTGTGTATGCTTCACCCAAAGGTGAAAAATACCACACGGCCGATTGCAAACTTTCTGGCGATGCCGATGGTATGACACTTGCTGCTGCGAAGAAGGCAGGCAAAAGCGCTTGTGCCATGTGTAAGCCCGATGAGCATTTGAAAGATAAAATGGCGCAATGCAATGGCAAAACTGCCGATGGCGCGCAATGCAAGCGAATGACGAGCAGCAAAGATGGCAAGTGCTATCAACATAAATCGAAGTGACCTTCGTTAGATTTAAAGTCGGCAGTAGGCAGAATACTGTAGGCAGTAAATACAAGTGCCTGCACCTGACTGCTTACTGCAGGCATTTTTTACACCCCCATTTCTAGTCGATGGAACGAAGAAAAATCCATGCACAAGGCCCAACCTTTTCGCGCATCATTGCCGGAGCTTGGCGGTGGCACAACGTATCGCCCGAAACGGTGGAGCGATTGGCACTTGATGCCCTGGACCAGGGCATCACCACCTTTGATCATGCCGATATTTATGGCGACCATAGCAATGAAGAAACCTTTGGTCGCGCACTATCCAAAGACCCATCACTGCGGAACAAGATGGAGTTGATCACCAAATGCGACATCAAATTTCCTTCAGCTAAACGGCCTTCCACGTGGGTTAAGCATTACGACACCTCCAAAGAACATATAGTTTGGTCGGTAGAGAATTCTTTAAAAATGTTTCATACTGATCGACTGGATTTGTTGCTCATTCATCGGCCTGATCCGTTGCTCGATCCTCACGTGGTGGCCGAAGCCTTCAGTCAGCTGAAAAAGCAAGGCAAAGTTTTGCATTTCGGTGTTTCCAATTTTACACCAAGCCAATTCCGGATGTTGCAAAAACATTTGCCCTTTCCATTGGTCACCAATCAAATTGAAATTTCCCTTTCACGGATCGATCCGTTTTTTAATGGTGATCTAGACCTGATGTTGGAGCTTGGCGTTTCCCCCATGGCCTGGTCGCCTTTGGATGGGGGAAAATTAATGGCCGATGAACGCGACATGTTTAACAAGGCCACGAAATACAATGCTTCATATAGCCAACTGGCACTGGCTTGGTTGTTAACGCATCCTTCAAAAATTTTCCCGGTGATAGGAACAACTCAACCTGACCGCATCAAAGAAGCAGTTAAATCGGTGGACATTCAACTCGATCGCCAGGATTGGTTTGAAATGCTCAAGTGGGTAATGGGGAAAGAAATGCCATAGAGGATAAGATTGTAGCGCTCTATTTTGCCGTGATTCATAAAACTCAACTTTGGGTGCTCAAAATAATTGATGAGCTATTTAACAATAGGCCGACCATAAAAATTTTCACCTGATGTGAGGAACGCATTTGATCATCAAGAATCACAGATGCTTGCGTAATTAGTGAAATCAAAAATGATTTGATCTTAGTTTACAAGTTGTGCTATTTTTCGTTTTTCCAAAACCGCTTTATAATCTACCGGCATGACTTTAATAAACTGTTTGAAAGCATTTGGCCAGTAACTAAGAATGTGCAAAGCCAACTCACTTTTTGTTAATCGTTGATGTTCGTTGATCATGGCGCGAAGGAGTTCTTCGTCTTCGGCATATAGCGGATCAAATGCCACCATTTCCATATTGCAGTTTTTTGCAAACATTTTGTTCACATCCCACACATAAGCAATGCCTCCGCTCATGCCAGCCGCAAAATTCCTTCCGGTATCGCCCAGCACCACTACCGTTCCGCCCGTCATGTATTCGCAGCCGTGATCGCCCACGCCTTCCACCACCACTTTTACTCCGCTGTTGCGCACAGCAAATCGCTCGCCCGCCATCCCGCGAATATACGCTTCACCGGAAGTTGCCCCAAAAAAGGCAACGTTGCCTACGATACTATTTTTGGAAGGGTTGAACAAAATTTTCTCTTCTGGATAAAGAATTAATTTTCCCCCCGACAATCCCTTGCCAAAATAATCATTCGCATCGCCTTCCAATTCAAACGTTACGCCTCCTGTGGTGAATGCCCCGAAACTTTGCCCTGCAGTTCCGGTGAACTTCACGTTAACCGAATCTTTCGGCAACCCGGGACCAAGGAAAACTTTTGAAATCTCGTTGGAAAGCATCGCACCCACACTGCGGTCCTGATTGGTGATTTTAAATTCTCCATTTACCGGTTCAACATTTTTCAATGCAGGTGCGGCCAATTGGATCAGCCTTTTGTCGAGCACTTTTTCGATGCCGTGATCCTGCTCTTCTTGCTTAAAGAGCGCAGCATCCAAACTCATCGGCTCTTTAAAAAGCAAACCTGAAAGATTGATGTTGTTCACTTTCCAATGATCCTGATCTTTGTTCATTTCGAGGCGGTCTACTTGACCCACCATTTCGGTTACCGTGCGGAATCCCAACTCTGCCATAACCTCGCGAAGTTCTTCGGCTAAGAAATGGAATAAGTTTACCACATATTCCGGCTTGCCCGTAAACAAGGCACGCAGTTCTTTATTTTGTGTGGCCACTCCCACGGGGCACGTATTCAAATGACACTTGCGCATCATGATACAACCCGCTGTAACCAATGCCGCGGTGGCCACGCCCCACTCTTCTGCGCCAAGCAATGCTGCGATGGCAAGGTCGCGACCGGTGCGGATCTGTCCGTCCGTTTGCAATACCACACGGCCACGAAGCTTATTTCTTACCAGCGTTTGATGTGCTTCTGCAAGGCCTAACTCCCACGGCAACCCGGCATGGCGAATAGAACTCAGGGGCGATGCGCCCGTCCCTCCATCATGACCGGATATTAAAATTACATCAGCGTGAGCTTTGGCCACACCCGATGCAATCGTGCCAACGCCAGCTTCTGAAACTAATTTGACACTGATTCGTGCTTCGCGATTCGCATTTTTTAAATCGAAAATAAGTTGCGCGAGATCTTCGATGGAATAAATATCGTGATGGGGTGGAGGTGAAATCAACCCAACACCAGGCGTGGCATGGCGCACACGCCCGATCCACTCATCAACTTTGTGGCCGGGGAGTTGACCACCCTCACCAGGCTTGGCTCCTTGCGCCATTTTGATCTGGAGTTCTTTGGCATTGGTGAGGTAATAACTCGTTACACCAAACCGTCCGGATGCTACTTGCTTGATCGCGGAATTTTCCCAGTCGCCATTTGCTTTTTTTTCAAACCGGATTTCATCTTCACCGCCTTCACCGCAATTGCTCTTGCCGCCAATGCGGTTCATCGCTATTGCCAACGTGCTGTGGGCTTCGTGAGAGATTGAACCAAATGACATAGCGCCTGTGGCAAACCGTTTGAAAATACTTTCCTTCGATTCTACTTCTTCGATGGGTATCGATTTTGTTTTCTTAAATCTCAGTAGGCTGCGGAGCGTGATTGATTTTTCGCTTTGCTCATTGATGAGCAAAGAATATTTTTTAAAAAGTGAGTAATCGTTTGTCTTGGTGGAGTGTTGAAGCAAATGAATGGTTTGTGGATTGAACAAATGCGACTCGCCACGTTGCTTCCATTGATAGACCCCACCCACCTCAAGTCGCGGGGAACTGTTGGCGGCTTTTGGAAATGCCAATTGATGCTTGGCCAAGGCTTCGCTTGCAATGTCATCCAAACACAATCCGCCAATGCGTGAAACTGTTCCTGTAAAATATTGATCGATTACTTCTTTGCTGATACCGAGGGCTTCAAAAATCTGCGCGCCATGATACGACTGCAACGTGCTGATGCCCATCTTGCTCATGATCTTGAGCAACTCTCCACCTACTGCCTTTTTATAGTTGTAAATGGCTTTCTCTTCCGTCAAGCTTTCAGCAAAGAGGTTCCGCTTCTTCATGTCGTGAATGGTTTGGTAAACCAAATAAGGATTCACACCTGATGCACCATACCCAATCAAGGTAGCGAAGTGGTGTGTTTCCCAAACATCACCGGCCTCCATGAGCAAGCCAATTTTTCCGCGAAGTCCTTTTCTGATCAAGTCATGATGCACCGCACCTACTGCCAGCAGCGATGGAATCTGCGCATGACCGCTATCAAAACTTCGATCGGATAAAATGATGATCGTAAAACCATCTTCAATGGCATCGGTCACGTATTGACAAACACGGTTCAATCCTTTTTCAAGAGAGCCGGGTTTTCCATCGGCCTTGAAGTAAGTGTAAATGGTCTTGGTTTGTAAATGGCCATGATCGATGTAGCGGATTTTTTCCAACTCGTTGTTGGAGAGAACAGGAGTTGGCAATTCCAACGTGATGCAATGCTCTGGGGACTCTTCCAACAAGTTGAGCGAGCCACCCACATGCGTGGATAACGACATGACCAACCGTTCACGGATGGAGTCGATCGGTGGATTGGTCACTTGCGCAAAAAGTTGTTTAAAATAACTCGACAAATGTTGGGCTTGCTTTGATAGTACCGCGAGCGGAGTGTCATTGCCCATCGAGCCAAGTGCCTCTTTGCCCGTTTCGCACATTTGCGAGAGGATCACGCGCAAATCTTCAGACGTATAGCCAAATGAAATCTGTCGCTTCAAAAAAGTGATGGGATCGTATTTGTGAAAGCTTCCACCCGGCTCCGGCAGGTCAATCAATCGCACCTTATTGTCTTTCACCCACTGCCCATAAGGCTTGCGTGTGCAAATATTTTTTTTCAACTCCTCATCGCTGATGATGCGGCCTTGTTCCAAATCGACTACAAACATTTTTCCCGGCTGAAGCCTGCCTTTGGTGATTACCTTGGATTGATCTATATCCAGCACACCAACTTCACTGGCCATGATCACGGTGTCGTCATCGGTAACCACAAAGCGCGAAGGCCGCAAACCATTACGATCTAATGTTGCCCCCACAATTTTGCCATCGGTAAACGTGATGGACGCAGGGCCGTCCCACGGCTCCATGAGGTTGGCATGGTATTCGTAAAAATCCTTTTTCTCCTGGCTCATGTTTTCGTTACCGTCCCACGCTTCGGGAATGAGCATCATCATGACATGAGGCAATGAGCGGCCAGCATGAACTAACAACTCGATGGTATTATCAAGATTGGATGAATCCGATTGCTTTGGGTTGCAGATCGGAAGGAGCATATTGATTTCTTCCGTAGTAAAGTGAGGGGAAGCAAAAAAAACTTCCTTCGATTTCAGCCAGTTGATGTTTCCCTGCACCGTGTTGATCTCGCCATTGTGTGCAATGAAACGAAAAGGTTGTGCCAACCGCCACGAAGGAAATGTATTGGTAGAAAAACGAGAATGGATAACGGCCAAGGCAGAAACTACTTCCTCATGCTCAAGGTCGGCAAAGTAATACCTCAACTGGCCTGATGTAAGCATGCCTTTGTAGGCAATCGTTTTGTAAGAAAGCGAAGAAAAATAGAATTGATTGTCAACACCCTTCACGGATTCGGTGATGATGTGGGTAGAGTACTTTCGGAGGATAAAAAGTTTGCGCTCAAAATCTTCAGGGTCAGTACCGCTGTCGATACGCTTGATGAACACCTGTTCCATGATCGGTTCTGATTCCAGTGCCGTTTCTCCAAGATCGGCATGGTTTGTTGGCACAATCCGGTAGCCCAACAACGACATTTTTATTTTTTTTATCTGCCTATTGAGCACCGTCCTGCATTCTTCGCGCACTTTAGGATCACGGGGGAAAAAAACAAGCCCAACTCCATATTGCCCAAAGGCAGGAAGTTTCATGCCCAATTTACTACACTCACTGTTAAAAAATTCGTGAGGCACCTGAATGAGGATGCCTGCGCCATCGCCCGTGTTGGGCTCACAGCCACAAGCGCCACGGTGCGCCATGCGCTCGAGCATGGTGAGCGCATCCGAAACAATTTGGTGCGATTTTCTGCCTTTGATGTTGGCCACGAAGCCAACGCCACACGAGTCCTTTTCGAAGGAGGGATCATACAATCCAGTATTAATGCGGTCTTCCAATTCTATGCTATTTTAATAACGACACACTAATGAAGTCTATAAATTTACGTGAGAGAAAAATAGGATGCGAAAATGCGGCAAAGAATTTTAAAAAAAAATTAAAAAACAAACTAACAGTCAGTAGTGAAATCGGTTGTAGGAACCAAAAAAAATCTAAATTTGGATGGATGAAAAAATACTCGTTTCTCTTCTTCCTGACTCTCATTAATTGGCAAGCCCAGTCACAAAAATCCTTTTTTGGTGTGGACGCGGGGATTAACGTGGCCAACCAGAGAGTCTATGTTAATTTTGGCTTCGGCTCGAACAGCACTCTTTTTTTTAAGAACGCTGTAAGGCCTGCCTTTGGCGTTTTCTACCAATTGGGTTTTTCGAATGGGCTCGCTTTGCGCGCGAATGCCCAATACATGGGGCTTGGCTACAAAGCAGATAATGCCACCGTCAGCAATCTCAGCATAAATTACCTCACCATTCCCCTCACGTTATTCTATTCGGTCAACCCTCATTTGAGTTTTAATGCAGGACCCTATGTGAGTTTCACTATCGGTGGAACGAAAATCAACAACCAAGACATTACGAAGACTTTTCATAAAAATGATTTCGGCTTTGGTTTTGGAGCTGAACATGACCTGTACAAAAATTTTGCCCTTGGCATCAATTACTATGTTGGGTTAAAAAATATCTGGCTTGCCGATATGAATACATCTGGAGGTACAATAAAATACACCAACCGTGCTTTACAATTCACATTGATTTATAAATTCAAGAAACCAAATAAAATACTATGAACATCGCTATGCTTGGCTCCGGCTTCATCGGCCGCTTTTATGCCGACTCGCTGCAAGGCTATCGCAGCAGGGACAAAATCGTAAGCATCTATTCGCGCAAAGAAGAAAGCACAAAAAAATTTGCTGCCGATTATCACGTGCCATTTGCTACCACCAACATGGAAGCAGCTATCAATCGCCTGGAAGCGCAAGTAGTTTGCATTTCACTTCCCAACAACCTTCATGAAGAAGCCGTGATGCTCTGCTGCAGGCACAAGAAAGCCGTCATCACCACAAAACCTCTCGGCCGCAATGCAGCCGAGGCACAGCGCATGTTGGAGGCCGTAGAAAAAGCAGGGATATTCAACGGCTATCTCGAAGATTTGGTGTACACACCGAAGTTCATCAAAGCACTGGAGAGTGTAAAGAATGGTTCGCTAGGCCGAATCCTTTGGGCAAAGTCGCGCGAGACGCACCCGGGTCCGCACAGCGATTGGTTTTGGGATATTGAAAAAGCCGGTGGCGGCTGCATTTTAGACCTGGGCTGCCACTGCGTGGAGATTGCCCGTAGCTATATCGGCAAAGATATCAGACCAATGGAAGTGATGTGCTGGGCAGACACACAAGTGAAACCCATCGATGCCGAAGATCACGCCATCGGGTTGGTGAGATACGAAAATGGGGCGATCGGGCAGTTTGAAGTGAGCTGGACTTTCCGTGGTGGTCTTGACTTGCGCGATGAAGTGATGGGCACGGAGGGAACAATTTGGATAAACAGTTTTTTGCGAACGGGTTTTGAAATGTTCACAAGCGGAAAAGGCGCAGACTACGTGGCCGAAAAAGCGGAGAGTAATTCAGGCTGGTTGTTTCCCGTTGGCGATGAACTTAACGAACTTGGTTACAACCACATGTTCATGGATATGTTTAACGCGATGGAAAAAGGAGTGCAACCAAAAGAAACTTTTTATGATGGCTACGTAGTCAATGCCGTATTGGATGCCGCTTACAAATCCGCGAAAAGCAAATTGTGGGAACCTGTGCAACTCAATATTTGGCGTGGAAAAACCGGGGTGGGCAAAGACAGCCATCTTCAATCGTACGATGCCGATCATTATCTTGTGAAAGAAGAGATGACGCACTATGGAGCAAAAAAAGTAATCTTGAAAAACAAGAAGACCGGGAAGATCGTGGAGAAGACACCTGAGCTATCAAAAAGGTTATAGAAATGATCTTAAAAATTCGCTTTTGGCAGAAACTTATAACCCATCGGTCAACCCAGCCACCTAATTTGAGCAATCTTAATACAAAGCCCAGAGTCTCGTCTGGGCTTTACCTTTTTACTTAGGTCTTTTAAGGCTAACGTCAGAAAGGATACTCCCCTTTTTCAATGGCGTAGTTGGCTACTTTGCGTCTTGCTTCCTTCAAATTGTAAGGGTCGATTTTCGTAAAGCGTTTCAAGCCGAGCAACATCAAACGCAGTTCATCGCCTTCGGCAAAAGCATAGACCGCTTGCTTTCCTGCCAAGGCGGCTTTCTCTACCGCCTCGTGCAAATAAATGATCGCCATTTCTTTTTGAATCGCACAAGCCTTCTCGCCCTTGGCACTGGCAAGTTTCTCCACGCGAAGAATCACTGATTCGGCCACATAGATTTCGATGAGCATGTCGGCCAGGTTCATCAGCACTTCCTGCTCATCGGATAATTTGGCCATCAATTTTTGAACGGCAGCGCCTGCAGCCATCAACCCTGCTTTCTTCAGGTTAGCCAAAACTTTTTTCTCTTTGGCAAAAATCGCGGAGTCCTCACTTGAACTAAAATCGGGGATGGATACCAATTCCTTTTGCACCGCCATGGCAGGCCCCATCAAATCCAGGAAGCCTTTCATCGCACGTTTCACCAGCATATCAATGGTGAGCAGGCGGTTGATTTCGTTTGTGCCTTCAAAGATGCGGTTGATGCGTGCATCGCGGTAAGCACGGTCCATCGGTCCTTCAGCCGAGAAACCCATGCCACCATATATCTGTACGCCCTCGTCAACAGAAAAATCCAGTACTTCACTGCCGTGAACTTTTAAAATCGCGCACTCGATGGCAAATTCTTCGAGCGCTTTTAATCGCGCCTTCGATGAATCCATGCCGCTTGCAATAAATGTATTGTACGCGTCATCAATATTTTGCGAAGCGCGGTAATGAGCTGATTCAGACGCAAATATTTTGGTAACAGCTTCAGCTATTTTATGTTTGATCGCACCAAAGTTGGCGATCGGTGTGCCAAATTGTTTGCGTTCCTTCGAATATTTAATTGCCTGGCTTATCGTAGCTTTCGATCCACCTACGGCCGCCACACCTAATTTAATCCGGCCGATATTTAAAATGTTCACCGCAATCTTGAATCCGTTTTCACGCTCGCTTAGTAAATTCTCAACAGGCACTTTGCAGTCGTTGAAAAAGATTTGACGGGTAGAGGAGCCTTTGATGCCCATCTTTTTTTCTTCTTCATTCATAGTGATGCCACCGAATGCTCTTTCCACGATGAAAGCCGTAAGGTTCTTGTCGTTTTCAATTTTAGCAAACACCACATACACATCGGCAAAGCCACCGTTGGTGATCCACATCTTTTGGCCCGTGATGAGATAATGTTTTCCATCGGGCGTCAGCACCGCCTTTGTTTTTCCAGAGTTGGCATCCGAACCGGAGTCTGGTTCAGTCAAACAATAAGCCGCCTTCCATTCGCCTGTTGCGAGTTGGGGAATATATTTTTTCTTCTGTGCTTCATTGCCATAATACAAAATCGGCAAGGTGCCAATGCCCGTGTGTGCCGATAGGCCAACGGCTACGGAATGACCGCCACCAATCACTTCGGCCACCAACATGGTCGTGTTGAAGTCCATACCAAAACCGCCCAGTTCGGTAGGCACGGAAGTTCCCATCAGCCCCAGTTCTCCTGCCTTGGTTAGAATCGAAGGCATGAGGCTTGGATCCTTCATCGAATCAATTTCATTCAACCTGGGCGTGACCTCTTTGGCCAAAAAATCCTTGCACTGCTGCATGATCATCTTTTGCTCTTCATTAAATTCTTCAGGGATGAAGATGTCTTGAGCGTGTGTTTCGCGAATCAAAAATTCTCCGCCTTTGATTGCTTTTTTTGTTTCTACTGCTGTTGCCATATTTTTTTGTGACATAAGTGTCAAGACATTAGACATAAGACTCCTGGCGCAATGTCTTGATCAAGCCAAAAGTCATTTTTTCTATTTCTGAAAGTCGATTGGTTAGGTTTTTTTAACTCTTCCTCTGAGATCAACTGAACATCAAAACTCAGAATAAGTAAAGTCTCCATCTCATATATGCAGAACCTTGACTAATATTTAAAAACCAAGCAAAGTCTTTGTTGGTACTTCGGTCATCTCCTTCAGCAATATTGGTCGGAATAGAGACGGTACATCTGCGGATTTGAGACACCAATCCATATTTTTCAGTGGCAGGAAAGTTTGATGAGCTATAATAAATCTCTTTGACAAGATTTCTTGACAATTGCCAAACTTTAAACTCTTTGAAATTGTGCATTAGGTCTTACAACTTTAATGTCTTGTGTTTTACGTCTCAGCTCAATAATTCATAAATCCCCGCCACACCCTGTCCTCCACCCACACACGCAGTTACCATCCCGTATTTTTTATTTTGTCGTCTCAATTCATTGAAAAGCTGAACGGACAAGCGCGCGCCCGATGAACCGAGCGGATGACCGACTGCAATCGCTCCGCCATTTACATTTAATTTTTTTCTGTCAATACCAAGTTCTTTCACAACGGCTAATGATTGCGCAGCAAAGGCTTCGTTCAATTCGATCAAATCAATGTCTTGCAATTTCATGTTGGCGATCTTCAACGCTTTAGGAATTGCTGCCACTGGGCCTATGCCCATGATGCGTGGGTCAACACCTGCGGTAGCATAGCTCACCATGCGCGCGATGGGTTTCAGATTCAATTGCTTCACCATCCGTTCAGACATCACTGCCACAAAGGCTGCTCCATCCGATGTTTGTGAGGAATTTCCTGCTGTAACACTTCCTCCCACAGCAAAGACGGGTTTCAATTTCGAAAGCCCTTCGAAGGTGGTATCGGCACGGATGCCCTCGTCTTTATCTACAATGTACTCACGTGTTCTTTTCTTCATGTTCTCATCCACATACACTTCCTTCACGGTGATGGGCACAACCTCATCTTTGAATTTTCCTTCCTTCCAAGCGGCCGCGGCTTTTGTATGTGACTCCACCGAAAATTGGTCTTGCTCTTCGCGTGTTACTTTAAATTGTTTCGAAACCTCCTCCGCGGTCAACCCCATACTTGTATAATACGTGGGATTGTCTTTGGCAATGGCATAGTTCAATGCAGTCTTAAAACCCATTACGGGCACTAATGACATTGATTCTGTACCTCCGGCAATTATAATATCAGCTTGTCCCGCATGGATGCGATGGCTCGCAATGGCAATGGCTTCCACGCCCGATCCGCAGTAGCGGTTGATCACCATGCCCGGTGTGTCCAAGCCAAGTGCAAGCAGCGAAATGATACGCCCCATTTGCATGCCTTGCTCAGCTTCTGGCACGGCATTGCCCACGATCAGGTCATCGACCATTTTATTTTCCAAGCCAGGAATGGATTTCACCAAATGTTTGATCACATCGGCTGCCAAATCATCAGGCCTCGTGAAGCGAAAACCTCCTTTTTTTGCTTTACCTACCGCTGTGCGGAAACCTCCAACAATGTATGCGTCCATATTTTTTTTAATAGTAAGACATAGTTTCAAGTAGTAAGACAAAGCGGCAAGACCTCTCTTGTGTCTTGCTACTTGCGTCCCACCTCTAATTCCTCAATGGTTTTCCTCCCGTCAAAATCGCCTGTATCCTCTCCAATGTTTTCTTCTCACCTGTCAGCGACAAAAATGCTTCGCGCTCCATATCCAATAAATATTGCTCGCTTACCTCTTGTGGTGAAGTGAGGTCTCCACCGCACATGACGTTGGCTATCCACTTGGCTACCTTAGCATCGTGATCTGAAATATAATTGCCCATGCGCATGCCCTGCAATCCTGCCAAGAATAACGCCTGACCCGTGCGGCCTTGCACTTTAATATTTTTTGCTTGAGGCAACATGGTGTAGCCGGCATCGGCCAATTCGATCACAGCTTCCTTTGCATCGGCCAACTGGCGGTCTTTGTTCATGGACACACGATCGAGCTTTTTCAAGATGCCCAACTCGCGCGCTTCCTCGGCCGAGGTCGCTACTTTTGCAGTGGCGATCGTCATGAACGCATTTTGCAACGCATTCAATTCCACATCGCCTTCTTCCATTGCATCGCTCACCCGCTTTGTAAATTCCTTTGTTCCACCGCCACCGGGGATAAGCCCAACGCCTACTTCCACCAACCCGATATAGGTTTCGGCAGCCGCTTGCGCAATGTCGGCATGCAGGGTCATTTCACAACCGCCACCCAAGGTGCGGCCCTGCGGGCAAACTGCCACAGGTATGGAAGAATAGCGAATGCGCATCACCGAATTTTGGAAAGCCTTGATCATGAAATCAATCTCGTCATAGTCTTGTTCGATGGCATACATAAACACCAAACCCAAATTCGCGCCCAGCGAAAAGTCTGCCCCTTGATGGCCGATCACCAGCCCGCGGTAATTTTTCTCGGCTGTGTCAATCGCTTTGTTCATGCCTTCGATCACCGCGCTGCCAAGTGTGAAGCTCTTACTGTGCCAAGCGAAATTGAGCACGCCATCGCCCAAGTCGGTGATTTTTGAATCTGCATTTTTCCATACGATATTTTCACTCTTGTTCTCAAGAATGACAAAACTTTCCCTTCCGGGGATAGTCTTGTAGGATTTGGAGGGGATATCGTAAAATTTTTTCTGGCCACCTTCACTTTTATAAAACGATTTGTGCCCGGCTGCCACCATATTATAAACCCACTGGGCAGGTTTGTAGCCGGCTGCCTCCATCATCGGAAGAGATTTCTCGACACCCACGGCATCCCACGTTTCAAACGGGCCAAGTTCCCAACCAAAACCACCGCTCACTGCATCGTCAATTCGGAAAAGCTCATCGCTGATTTCGGGAATGCGGTTGGTGACGTATTTAAAAAGATCGAAGAAACAATCGCGGTAGAAATCCCCGGCTTTATCCTTGCCGGCCAGCAATACTTTGAAACGATCTTTTAAGTTGTCGATCGTCTTGGTGGTTTCAAGGGTAGCAAATTTTGCTTTGGCCTTTGTTTTGTATTCTAATGTCTTGAGATCAAGGGTGAGGATTTCAGTCTCCCCTTTGGTATTTTTTGTTTTCTTGTAAAAGCCTTGTCCCGTTTTATCGCCCAGCCATTTATTGGCTTCCAATTTGGCAACTGCCTCGGGCAACTTGAACATATCACGGCCTTCGTCATTTACCAATCCAGCATAAAGATTATTGGCCACCTTCACAAGCGTGTCCAGCCCAACCACATCGGACGTTCTGAATGTTGCCGACTTTGGCCGTCCGATAACAGGTCCTGTTAGTTTATCAATTTCATCTACATTCAGATCAAATTTTTTCATCGAGTCGATCACTTTTAGCAAGCCCCAAACCCCAACCCGGTTGCCAATGAAAGCGGGTGTGTCTTTGCAGAGCACAACAGTCTTTCCGAGAAAAAGATCGCCATAGTGCATCAGGAAATTGGTGACCTCGGGATCTGTTTTTTCCGTGGGGATAATTTCTAAAAGTTTTAAGTAACGGGGAGGATTGAAAAAGTGCGTACCCGCAAAATGCTTTTGGAAGTCATCGCTTCGTCCTTCTGCCATCAAGTGAATGGGTATGCCCGAAGTATTGGAAGTAATGAGCGTGCCTGGCGTTCTGTGTTTTTCTACTTCTTCATAGACTTTCCTTTTGATGTCAAGGTTTTCCACCACCACTTCGATTGTCCAATCTACATTTTTTATTTTGGACATGTCATCCGTGAAATTGCCGAGCTTGATGCGTGAAGCAAATTTTTTGCTGAAGAGTGAAGCCGGGTTCGCCTTGAGTGTTGCCTCAAAGGCACTGTTCACAATCCGGTTTTTAACAGCCGGATGATCCAAGGTGAAGTTTTTCTTTTTTTCGTCTTCGCTAAGTTCTTTTGGCTCGATGTCGAGCAGCAACACTTCACAGCCGATGTTGGCAAAATGACAGGCAATGCGCGAGCCCATGATGCCAGAGCCAAGGACCGCAATTTTTTTGATGGAACGATTCATGTTTACCAAATGGTTTTGATTTTATTTAGCTAGATTGGTATCCTTTGATTGTATAAATAGCAATTAACTGAAATCCGTTAGCTGCAATGAGTTTTTTCAGTTTGGAAAAATTCGATTGAATGTTTACCTCCTTTATTTTTCCCTTTAGGATCTTCTCCATCTTTGAAAGTAATATTGCTCTTGGCATCTTTAAGCTAATTTTTATTCTATGTGCCGGCCTACAAATTTAGAGTTTCAACTACCTAACGACTTGGCTGCTATTTACCATTCATTAATTCATAAATCCCATTCTTTTCCACCACTTGGTTTATAGTTTGCACTACTTCAAAAAAAACGTTCAGCTTCTGTACAGGGATTTCTTCACGAATTGCCTCGTTAAAACGCAGCACCGTTTCGCGCGATTTTTCTTTCATCTTCTTTCCTTCTTTGGTCAATGATACTTTTACCGAGCGCTTGTCCTTTTTATCCACTTGCCGAAAGATCAACCCCTTCTCTTCCATCGAGTTCAACAGGCGGGAAAGGCTTCTTGGCTCCAAACCCATCAATGGACCGATCTTTGTTGCGCGCGTTCCCTCTTCAGCGTGGATACTCAACAGCGCAAAACCAATTGACATGGAGCCTCCGTATTTTGCAGCTTGCTGATTGTATATCCGGGAAATCCCATGCCAAGCAATCCGTATATTATGATCAATGGTCTCTTCTCTTTTCATGTATCGTAAGGACACAACCGATAACGAAGGTATAAAAATATTTATTATGCGTGCATACTACTTTAAAATTTATTTTTAATGGCGATGGCCTATCTGATTCAATTCTAAGTTAATTGGTAATTTGCTACGAAATGGATTCCAAAATCTTTTTACGCTTTGTCTTATTGTTATTCGCTTCGTTAGCGGAGCCTTGCCTTGCCCAAAAAAGCATAAAAGAGGCTGACAGTTTGCATGCACTTATAAAACGACCTGATGATCCTATCAAAGTTGATCTTCTTAACCATTACGTGACTCAAATCCGTGATGGGGACAACATCACTGCTTTGGAATGGGCAATTAAGGCAAGGGCCATTGCGGAGGCACTTGGATACAAAAAAGGCCAGGCCGTGGCACTCGCCAATATTGGGTGGATCTATTATCGACAGGGCGATTTTCCTTCAGCCCTTGAAAACACAACGCAATCCCTTGCTATCTCTGAAGCCATAAGAGACTATGGCGAAATGGGCAGTGGCACTAATAATCTGGCCTCTATTTATGTGGAACAAAAAGAATATCCTAAAGCATTGGCTGCTTTTAAAAAAGCATTGGCTTGGGGCAAGAAAGCCAACGATAAATTTACCATCGGCCGCAGCTACAACAACATCTCCTATGTTTTCCTTTTGACAAAGACCCTTGACTCTGCCCAATATTTCGCGGAAGCTGGAATTTCGGCTACGCACGGCTACTCGGCTGGCTTTGCCTGGCGAACCCTTGGTGATGTGTATGTAGAAAAAAACGAACTTGACCTTGCCGAATCGAATTATCTAAAATCCATAGCCAATGCCGACAGTCATAAAAATTTCAGTTTAAAGGTTTCTACCACTTATCGTTTGGGCAAGGTTTACCTTTGTCGTGGGCAAACGGAAAAAGCATTGCTGATTTTAAAGGAAAATGAACGGCTCTGCAAAAAATTTGAGTTTCGCAGCGAGCTGGCCAATACATACAAAGTTTTGGCATTGGTCTTCAAACAAAAATCTGATTTCAACAATGCTTCCACCTATTTAGAAAAGTACATTGCCCTCAATGACTCACTGTACAATCAATCACGTAATACGCAAAT
>JAYVMP010000017.1:0-1780 GCA_043758895.1 Bacteroidota bacterium | reverse complement strand
TGGCACAACTTGTCGAGACGAGACGAAATTAGAATTATTCCTTTCATTTTACTTTTCCCGCTTTGCATTGACGGGAAACGTGCCAAACTGCCCTACGCTCAGGTTGCCGTTGAGTTCATCTTCTTTGATCGTTCCATGGATCGTGAAACTAATATTGTTTCCACCCATCGAAACTTCGTAGGTAATTGTTATTTCATTTCCCTTTACGGTAACCGATGAAAGGACTGTTTCCCGGTTGGCCCGGCTGCTCGTGATGGTACCGGAATATTTATCAGCGTTTTTGGTTATCTCTATTTTTCCACCACCACCTTGCGGAGATTCAACCGTGTAAATCCATTTGCCAGACGCATCAACTTCTTTGGTCGGATCGGCAGCCGCCATCTTCAGGTTCGGCTGACTTGCCGGTGCCTGCTGTCTTCCGTTCCCTTGCCCGCCCTGTTGTCCGCCCATCTGCATTCCATCGCTTTGATCGCCACCGCTGTCTTTCAAATCATCATTATTTATTGACATTTTATTTCTCTTGGGCTTATTGTTCACGGTCATTTTGCCGATGCGGTAACTGAAGGTTATTTTAAAATTGAAATTATAATATTTGGTATAACCGGATTGGTTCAATATCGGAGATACGGTGGTGGAGTTGACCGTCATGGTTGGGGTTAAAAAATTTTCCGCGCCCAAGCCAATACTTCCTCGCTTTTCATCGAATTCTTTTTGAAGACTCAAGCTGTAAATCCGGAAGGCTCCTTGAAAGCCTTGCAACAACACTTGCCTTCCCCGGTAAAAGCCAAAGAACTGTAGGCCCCATCCATTGCTGATGCTGTAATTTCCAAACATGCGCACATTGTAAACCCAACCACTGTTACTGGCGGCATACGCAGGAATACTTGGGTTAGGGTTTTTCAGCACGGCATAATAGGTGTCGGTTCCACCGCTTAAGGAGAATTTGTTGGAGATAGAAACATTGGCGAACAGACTTGCCCCGTAAGCGTCCTGGATTCCAATATTTCCATAAGTAGTTTTAACTACTGAGGTAGATACATTATTGATCGGGATCACTTCTGAATTGCGCACTTGCTGGATGGAATTGTTGGTGGTGCGCATGAAAGTTGAAAAATTGAGCGTAGTATTCTGCACATTTAAGCTATAGCCAATTTCATAATTATTAGTGTACTCCGGGCTAAGCGAAGGATTCCCCGTGGAAATATTCAAATTATTTGAGGCAAGGGTGTTTGGATTTAAGTTTTGAATCGATGGCCTTTGAATGCGCCTGTTGTAAGAGAACTTGATCATGTTTCCATTACCAAGTCTTTTAGAGAGGTTTAAGCTTGGCACCAAAACTCCATAATCGTGAATGCCGGGGATGGATGTGATTTGGTTTTGCGCATTGTTATGCTGCGCATCAATGGTTGTGTATTCATACCTCATACCGGCTTTTAAAGAATATTTACTGGCAGTACTAAGGGTATAAGAAAAATATCCCGCGGTTATATTCTGCGTGTAGTTCAATAGGTTAGAACTATAAAGCGAGTTTGATCCGACCGGAATAGCAGAATAAAGACCATCCGACCCGGCCTGAAAGTAATTGTAGTTGCTGGTGGCCCTTCGCATGATTTCTTTACCTCCAAACTCAAACAGTTGAAGCTCGCTGATCGGTGTTTGGTAGTCGGCTTGTACGGTAGCTTCTGAGTTCAAGGTTGGATTCAAATTCTTAATGTAGGAGGGGGTGCTGATAACGTTGGACTGAGTAGTTTCAGTAATGAAGTTATTGTCCCCATTGCTC
>JAYVMP010000016.1:0-36979 GCA_043758895.1 Bacteroidota bacterium | reverse complement strand
ACCGAAGCAAAGAATGTTTGTGTGAAGATCTAAAACACTACTTTTGGTTTTAAAAAATATACCGATAATATGATTCCAGATTATCAAACAATAATGTTTTCATTGCTTAAACTTGTTTCAGATAGGTAAGAACATATTAATAGTTTAGTGAAATGGTAAGGATAGATTTGATCGAAGCCTTTTGAAACCGCAGAGGCACGCAAAGTAAAAAAATGGGAATATCTCTCTGCGAACGCGCCCTCTGCGGTTATTGTAGTGGGTTTGTCTTTAGTCATGACGTAAGGTAATGTATTCAAACCTTACTATATTTTGCTCCCATTAATAAGTACAGAGATATAATTGAGAATTTCATAGCTCTTTACTCATCATCAACAAGATATTCTTTATTGCACTCTGCTGCCCGATATGCTAACTCTCTCCCACCTCTAACGATTTCCATTTTTTAAAATAGTGATTGTGAAGGGTCCATACTCCTGCTGCCGCTACCCAACCCGCTCCGATTACCAATAACCAATACACCAATTGATTTCCTATCAGTTCGGAAAAGTTCTTGAGCAAATCCTCTTCCTTGGATAGGGTGGTACCTATAAAAGAAACAAAATTCGTAGAGAAGTGAGCTGCAATTCCTGGAATAATGGATTCAGTTTTCCAATAAATCCAGCCAACGAAAAGCCCAAAAATAAATGCGGATATGCCCTGTGCCCAATTGCCGTGGACTAGACCAAAGAAAAACGCACTAAATACGAGGCCCTTGGGACTTGAGTAATTTTTCAATAACCCATTCAACACCACACCACGAAATAATAGTTCTTCTAAAACAGGAGCGGCCACTGCAATCATGAAAAAAAATGGGATAGGGTGCTGAACGGTTTCATGAAGCATTTTTTGGTAAGATTCTGAAGGAGGGATGAGACTTAGCAAGGGATCGAGGAAAATATCCATGCCCACCATCGAAACACAAACAACGATGATCAAACCGGGCGGTACTTTTTTTAGTTTCAGTGTAAAGTCTTGTCTCTGTCGCATCGCTGCGGCAATGGTCATGATCAGCGACAATGTATAAACCAACAACATACCCAGCGCACTTTCTATCGAGAAAAATGGAAAAATCAGCAAACTACTAAGGAGGCCACAAAGTAACCAGATCAAAAGAATTCCAAATGTTTGAAGATAGGTGGGGTAAGATTTCATTTATGACGAGAGGGGTAAAGCTAAAAATAAAATTCAGCCATTTGAATTCTGTTCAATAACTTGACAGGGAAATCGCTTTTAACAATTGAGCACTAAACTTCTGTATTCGTCATTTACCGCAGCGGTCAGTCGTTTTGATGGTTTTGACATTTTGGTCGATTTTTCTTTGTCCAGCAAAGCCAGCGACATCTTGTTGATGATTGCGAAGTTAACAGCGGAGTTCCCTGATTTCATCAATAGGGCATCTTCGTTGAACAGCACATCCAATGACCAGTGAAGGTTGTTTTCGATAGCCCAATGCTGCCTGATCTGGGCATTCATTTGGGCGGCATCTTCCTTCAAAGAAGAAATGTAATAGCGGGTTTCATGCGTGACCTTTCCGGTTTTCTTTTCTGCCCGTTCTGATTTTATGCGCACGATACTTTCAAGGCCGGGCCAATCCGAACGGCCATCCAAGAACTTCAACGTGCCTATCACATCGCACCCTCTTTTTTCCACACGGCCATGCCCCATATCGGTCTGCGTGTGCGAATGGGACGGATTTTCAAGGGTGAACACTTTCGCGATCTGTTGTTTCAAGTTTTTCTGATTGTCTTTTACCATCAAAATGTAATGGGCACCCTTGTCCAGGATTTTCTGGGCGATGTCACGTTGGCAGCCCATTGCATCGATGGTGACCACACAGCTTTCGATGGCCAGCATATCCAATAAGGCCGGAATGGCAGTGATCTCGTTGCTCTTTTCGCTTACACATTGCTGTGCCAAGCAAAGCCTGTTTTGGGTTGCGTAAGCAGAGACCAAGTGAAATGCCTTTCTGGTATGGGAGGCTGATCCACAGAGTGTTTTCCCATCGATGGCAATCACTTCCCCCGCTGTCAGTTCCGATATGGAATTGACCCAATGTGAAAAACAGGTATTGAAAGCAACTGGATCGATCAACGCGAAAACTTTCCCCAGCACATCGTGCGAGGGTATTCCATTTTCATAGGGAAGATAGTGGCGCAACCAGTCCAGTTTGAATTTACCAAAGGTATTGATGGAGACCCAGCCCTTCGCCCCACTGAGCACGGCTGAAATTACCAGGAACAAAATCTCATCTAACGGATATTGAAAATGGCCTTTGATGGTTCTGCGCGGATCGGGCAAGGAGCTAAAAGAGGTATGGAAAACCGGGTTGCTATTTCTAAGGGAATTTGAGCTACGCATTTTTTTTCACGTAACTCACTTTTGATGAATCAAAAATACAGCATACTCAGTCTATTGCAAATACCTCAACATCATTTTATTACACTGAACTTTTTTAAAAGCGATTTCCCTGAATAACTTGAGCCATCAATGACATTCTTCGACATCCACCACATCTTCTTTACCGTACTTGGCTACCCGATGAGTTACCTTGAGTTTTTTGGTGTGTTGTTTGGGCTCGTGGCGGTAGCCCTTTCGGCTAAAGCCAACATCTGGAGCTGGCCTATCGGAGTGGTAAATGTAGTGCTGGCATTCTTTTTTTACTACCAAATACAACTCTACCCCGATATGCTCTTGCAAGTTTTCTTCGGCATCACCAATTTGATCGGCTGGTGGCGTTGGGCTCATCCTCGGCCCGAGGAGGAGGATAGCAAAAAGGAATTAAAAGTCAGCCACATAAAATTCAATCAGCTTATCCTTATCGTTTTCATTGGTTTGGCAGGCACTTTTCTATTTGGCTTTCTGGCAAGCAACTTGCACGAATGGCTTCCCACATTGTTCAGTTCGCCAAGTTCTTTTCCTTATGCAGACTCATTCATTCTTGTGATAAGCATTGTCGCTACGTTTCTGATGATCCAAAAGAAAATTGAATGTTGGGTTATTTGGATTTTCGTTGATCTCGTTGCTACGGTTTTATATTTCGTGAAGGGTGCTAAATTTTACAGCATTGAATATTTACTGCTCACTATACTGGCAGCCTTCGGGCTGTGGAGTTGGGTTAAGGAGATGAACGCTTACAAAACAAATGAAGCCTGAAACAAAAATAATTTGCTTCTACGGCCCGGAGAGTACAGGCAAATCCACTATGGCGAAACACTTCGCAGGAATTTATAAAACTGAGTTTGTGCCGGAAGTAGCTCGTGAACTTATTACCTCCAATGATTTTACGGTCGATGATATTATCCGCATCGGCCAGGCCCAAACCGAACGTGTGAAAGAAAAACTGAAGGCAGCCGATCAACTCCTTTTCTGCGATACGGATTTGATCACCACACAGATTTATTCGAGAAAATATTTGGGTGTCGTTCCAAAAATCCTTCTTGATCTTGAAAAGGAAATCCACTATGACTACTACTTTTTATTCGACATTGATGTGCCTTGGGTGGCTGACGGCTTGCGCGACCTTAATAATCAACGCGCTGAAATGATAAAGGTATTTGAAATGGAGTTGGAGAAAAGGGAAATCCAATTCATTAAAGTGAAGGGAAGCTGGAAAGAGCGTGAGGAAATTATTAAAAGGGAGATCGAAAAAATACCCGATCTATAGTTAGCCGCCTGGCCACTCCAAATTACCTGGCGAGCTCGATGGTTAAGAAGTACGATGAAAAAATCTCATCATTCCGGAAATTGACTCTTGTTCATACGGGGCAAAATAGTTAGTGCGTTTTTGTAATAAATCTTTTTCAGTATCTCATCGGGCAGGCCAATGCCGTACATTCTCCAAAAGGCGTGATAACGCTTGTGGTAAGGAAAATAGTCATCTTCCGTTTCAAGCACCCGAAAATAGGTTTCATATTCTTCGGGCACCCAACTGTCTTTGCCGAACAAAACACGGTCTTGGTATTTCGTTAAGAATGTTTTGGCAGCCCTCGGTTGCCTTCCAAGTTCGGCAATCACCGCGCCAATCTCAGTATAAACATTAGGCATTTGATCGAGCAGCTGCCCCAATTTTTTTAAATCACTTCCATACCAACCCAAATGGGCATCGATAAATTTTGTTTTAGGGTGCTTGCGAAACATTTTATGTTGCTCGGCAATAATGGTTTCCCATTTCACAGTGTCTTTATCGTGCCTTCGCCCTGGATGAAGCTTTAGTTCAAGCCAACGTTCATTGTCCTTGTCGATGGGTTGCCAGAATTGCTTGGGGTCAGCCGCATGAATGAGAACGGGTATCCTCAGTTCACCGCACTTGTCCCACACGGCATCAATGCGCGGATCGTCAATATGAATGCGCTTGCCGCTTTTGTCTTTGGCAAACAGGCCCAGGGTCTTGTAAATTTTTAATCCCTTGGCGCCAAGTTTTACATCTTCTTCCAATTGACGAACCGTGTTGGCCGTCCAGTCCGGTTTATCAATATCAGCAAAACTGATGTTGGTAAATAATACAAAGCGACTGGGGAAATTTTTGTTTATGTTCTCCAGTGATCTTTGAAGATGGTCGCCACTTCCACCAAATCCCCGTCCGCTCAGGTTCACCATCACCGCCATGTTGAGTTTGTCCATGGCGGCAACCAAACTGCTCAGGTCGGCAGAGTTCATGTTGCCTTGATGATTATGAATATCAATGAACGGGAATTTTGATTTTTGAAGGTGATGCTCCACCACCACTAAGCTGGAGGGCGGATTGTATTCTTCAAAATCCATTTTCATTTCAAGCGGCTTCTCTTGCGCCCAGGCTCGCACCACTATTAGCAACGTAGCAGCAACGGGCAAATAGAAATTTTTCATCATACCAAATAGAAAATTAGATGCAATGTATGGCAAAGTACAGCCCTGGATGTACTAAATTTTTTCAAGCGGTTGTTACTGCTTGTGAGCGAAGGTAAGGCGAAGGTTTATACAACGTTTAATCAAAACTTAGTACCTTGCCTTACCAATAGTTTCAGTGAAAAATACCCTCATCCTCTTGCTCTTTAGTTCTGGTTATTTACACGGACAGCCCGATCCTTCCTTAGATGCTGTCAAGAAAAAAATGGAAGCCAAAGATTTTGCAGGAGCAAAAGCTGACCTCACCAAACTGATCGAATCCAATCCAAAAAACAAAAATACCTATACCCTTCGGGGGCGTACGCGGATGGCATTGGCCGATTATTATGGTGCCATCGGTGATTTCAATTTTGCTTTAGAGATTGACTCCACATTAGCCGATGCCTTGAACTACAGGGGTGAATCAAAAATCAATTTGGGCGATGACGATGGCGCCATCATTGACCTCGGCAAAGCGATCAAATACAATTCGAAGTATGCAGAGGCTTATACCAACCGTGGTTTCGCAAAATACAACAACGAAGATTTGCAAGGCGCGTATTTTGATTTCTCAAAATCATTAGAGATCGGCCCTGCCACTGACGACAAATATTTCAATCGTGGAATCGTAAAAGCAGAGTTGGGCGAATACGTCAGTGCGATTGACGATTACTCCAAAGCCATTGAACTTGATAAAGCGGACGCTAATCTATATAACTATCGTGGCGTGGCCTACTACAACACCAGCAATTTTGATCTTGCTATTGCCGACTATGGTGAAGCCATCCAGCTTGACGCCAAAGACCCGCTGAAATTTGAAAACCGCGCGCTGGCAAAAAGTGCAAAGGAAGATTTCAAGAGTGCGCTGGAGGATTACAATAAAGCGATTGAGTTAAACGCAACGGATGCCGAGACGTTTAATCTCCGCGGGGTATTGAAGCACACCACGCAAGATTATGATGGCTCGATTGCCGACTATACCAAAGCCATTGAACTCGATGCCACCAACCCCACCTACTTTGATAACCGCGCGCTGAGCAAAACAGAAAAGGAAGACTTTGCCGGAGCGGTGGCAGACTATTCTTCTTCCATAGAAATTTATCCCACCGATGCGGAAACTTATTATCAACGAGGCTTAGTTAAACTCACTATGAATAACAACTACGATGGTTGCCTCGACCTGAAACATGCCGAAGAGCTCGGCTCGCAGGAGGCGAAAGGTGCCATTAAGAAGAGCTGTAAATAAAAAGCCCCGACACAGTCAGGGCTTTTTTAAACAAGGATTGGATTGCTGACTAGAATTTCACTTCCGGTGCCTTGTCTGCACCTTCAGCTGCTTTGAAGAACCCTTTCTCTTTAAAGCCGCCCATCATTGCCACTAAATTGCCGGGGAAGCCGACAATGGCTGTGTTAAAATCTTGCACTGCTTCGTTGAAACGCTTGCGCGAAACGTTGATGCGGTTTTCAGTGCCTTCCAACTGCGCCTGTAAATCGAGGAAGTTTTGGTTGGCTTTCAAGTTGGGGTACTGTTCAGCTACCACCATCAACCGACCGAGTGCCTGGCTCAATCCGCCCTGGGCTTTCTGAAAAGATTCCAGTGCTTCCGGGGTAAGATTGGAGGCATCTACTTTCATTTGCGTGGCACTCGCACGGGCTTCGATCACTTTCGTCAATGTTTCCTTTTCAAAGTCGGCATAGCCTTTTACGGTGTTTACCAAATTCGGGATAAGGTCAGACCTCCTTTGGTAATCGGATTCCACATCGCCCCACGATTTTTTCACTGCCTGGTCTTTACCTGCAATGCCATTGTATTTGCCGATCACCCAAAACACAAGCAGTGCTATTATGATCCACGGAATAAATTTTTTGAAGTTCATAGTTAAAGTTTGTTTGTTGCCTTCAAAGTTATGTACAAGTAAACGAATTAAAAATTAGCCCACCACCAAACTCTTTTCCATCAAAAATTCAGCAATCTGCACGGCATTGGTGGCTGCGCCTTTGCGGAGGTTGTCGCTCACAATCCACAGGTTGAGTGTGTTAGGTTGTGATTCGTCCTTGCGGAGGCGGCCAACAAAAACTTCGTCTTTTCCTTTTGAAAGAATGGGCATCGGGTAAATATTGTTCTTCACATCGTCCTGCACTACTACGCCATCGGTATTTTCCAAAATGTTCCGAATATCTTTCAAATCAAAGTCTTGATAAAATTCCACGTTCACCGCTTCCGAATGGCCGCCAATGGCGGGAATACGCACGGTGGTAGCAGTTAATCCAATGGTATTGTCACCTAAAATCTTTCGCGTTTCATTCACCATTTTCATTTCCTCTTTGGTATAGCCGTTATCCAAAAATGAATCGATGTGCGGCAACGCATTCATATCGATTGGGTGTGGATAGACTTTGATTCCGTTGGCAATGCCTTTGCGTTCTTCCATCATCTGCTGTACGGCATCTTTGCCTGTGCCGGTCACGGATTGGTATGTCGAAACAACGATACGTTTTATTTTGTATTTCAAATGCAAGGGCGCAAGCGCCATCACCATTTGAATGGTCGAGCAATTTGGGTTGGCAATGATACGGTCATCAATTTTCAACACGTGACCATTGATTTCGGGCACAATCAATTTTTTTGTGGGATCCATGCGCCAGGCTGAAGAGTTGTCGATGACGATCGTTCCCTTCTCGGCATATCTTGGCGCCCACTCCAACGAAGTGCCACCACCGGCAGAAAAAATAGCTACATCGGGTGCCAGCTCACAGCCTTCTTCAATTGTCTTTATGGTATATTCTTTCCCCTTAAATTCTATTTTTTGGCCCGCAGATTTGGCGGAGGCAATTAAATACAACTCCTCAAATTCGATGTTGCGCTCACCCATTACTTTCAAAACTTCCTGGCCTACCAATCCGGTAGCACCAACTACAGCTAATTTCATTGGTCTGATATTTTTGTGAACGACAAAAATACTATTTTTGATAAGACGCTATGAAGAAAACCAGTGCCATTATTTTTCTTTTCATCTTAACGAACGTTTGCCTTGCCCAAGTTTCAGACGATTTTGCGGATGGCGATTTTACCAACAACCCGGTCTGGTCCGGTTCAGCCCCACAGTTTATTGTCAATGCTTCGGCTCAATTGCAGTTAACTAATTCGGTTGCCGGACAATCTTATTTATCAACACCATTTTCAACAGGCACCCTCGACAATTACCAATGGCAAGCCTACGTTAGTCAAACCTTTGCAGCCTCAGGAAGTAATTATGGAAGAATTTATTTAGCGAGCAACTTGGCCGACCTTACGCTACCGCTCAATGGATACTATCTTCAATTCGGGGAAGCAGGAAGCAACGATGCCATTGAATTATTTCGGCAGAGTGGATCAACGTCTACCTCCGTTTGCCGCGCAACCAACGGAAAAATAGCTGCCGCATTTGCCTTGCGTGTAAACGTTATTCGCGACAATACAGGTCTTTGGCAATTGCAGGTTGACTATTCGGGAGGAACAAATTTTGTAACCAATGCAAGTGGTACAGACCTCGCGTTCAATTCCTCCTCCTATTTTGGCGTTCGTTGCATTTATACCTTGACCAACGCTACGAAATTCTTTTATGATGATTTTAAAATCACGCCACTTCCACCGCCCGTTGACACAACACCTCCTAAAGTAGTCAGTGCTGATACGACTTTGACCAACTCGGTTGCTGTAATTTTTTCTGAAATTGTTGATGCCGCCTCGGCTGGGAATGTGCTGAATTATTTAGTGGACAATTCCATAGGCAATCCACTGAGCGCAATACTTCAAGCCGATGGAAAAACTGTATTGCTATCATTCACAAGAAATTTTCCGAACGGAATCCAAAACCACTTGAGCATCACTAATGTGAAAGACCTTGCGGGAAATCCGATGACCGCGGCCACGTTTCCATTTTTATATTTTAAATCCGTTCCCGCCCAAAACAAAGATATCATCCTGACTGAAATTTTTCCCGATCCCAGCCCACAGGTTGGTTTGCCTGCACAGGAGTTCATGGAAATTTATAATCGCAGTTCAATCCCGTTTGATTTATCGGGATGGAAACTAGCTGATGGGATTTCTGCAGCAACCTTTGGCCATCAAATTATTTTGCCTCAGCACTATTGGATCGTGTGTTCAACCAGCAACATAAATTTATTTTCTGGTTATGGCAACGTAATTGGTGTTGCCAATTTTCCAACACTCAATAACAACAGTGACAACCTCACCATCAAAGACCCAACCAACAAAACTATTGACTCGGTTAATTACACGTTGGATTGGTACCACGATATCGACAAACAAGAAGGGGGCTGGTCGATGGAGATCATTGACGTTAACGCTGTTTGTGGAGAAGAAGAAAATTGGACGGCCTCAGAAGATGTCTCGGGCGGAACTCCCGGAAAACAAAATTCGGTTTTTGCCAACAGGCCTGACCTTACCGGTCCGCAGCTCCTTTCGGTAACCGCACAATCACCAACCGTTTTAAACCTTGCGTTCAATGAAAAATTGGAGAATAGTTTATCCACGGATGTGTTCACCATAACGCCACCTGTTTCAATCGGAAGAAAATATTTTACGGACTCCTCCTTGCGGCAAATCACCCTCGAATTGACACAACCGTTTGCTGCGCGCGAACTCTACACGATAATAGTTACCGGGCTTGCCGATTGCAGTGGCAATGCAATTCAGCCGGACTTCGGCCAACTTTCTTTTGCATTGCCCGAAGCGGCTGATAGCTTAGACTTGGTGGTAAACGAAATACTTTTTAATCCACGATTGGGCGGTGTTGATTTTGTGGAAGTGTATAACCAATCGCCCAAGTACATCAATCTTAAAAATTGGAAGTTGGGTAATCTCCAAAATAATGGCATTGTCAATCCCCAGGTGATCACAACAGCTGATTTTATTTTGCCGCCCGCCAACTATGTTGCTTTCACTCCTGATCCGGTGGCACTCATCTCACAATATCCACAAGCCCCGCAAAAGAAAATTGTCAAAGCAATCTTGCCAAGCCTTGCTAACGATCAAGGAACAATTGCCTTACAAAGCAACCAGCCTCTCCTCATCGACTATTTTAATTATTCCGAAAAAATGCATTCGCCATTTGTAAAAAATCGTGAAGGCATTTCCTTGGAGCGGATATCGTTCACCGAATTAACAAACGATGCGACCAACTGGAAATCGGGCACCTCATCTTCGGGATTTGCCACACCGGGTTTTATCAATTCTAATTCAAGACCTGAATCTTCCCTTTCTGAAAATGCAATTACCCTCGATCCGGAAATTTTTTCACCGGCTGTTCCCGGCAGGGATTTTTCAAAGATCAATTACAAATTTGATCAAAGCGGCAAGGTAGCGAATGTAAAAATCCTCGATACACAAGGGCGGTTGATCAAAACCCTGGCCAATAACGAAACCCTTGCCTTCGAAGGATTTTATCGGTGGGATGGCGACCGTGATGACGGCAGCCGCGCCCGGGTTGGGTATTACGCGGTATGGTTTGAAGTTTTTGATGCCAGCGGTTCGGTGAACGTATATCGGAAGCGTGTCGTGATTGGGAAATAGAATTTTCTATTCCGCGAACACTCCGCGGTGGTATTTTGTTTCCTATTTTTGCCAACCCCATGAACCTCCCTCCCAACGATGCTTACTTAGACGATCTCGATCCGAAAGAATACATTATCATCAAGCGCGCTCGGGTCAACAACTTGAAAAATTTAAGCGTTGCCATTCCCCGAAATAAATTAGTGGTAATCACCGGACTTTCCGGTTCGGGCAAATCTTCCCTTGCGTTCGACACCTTGTTTGCCGAAGGCCAACGTATGTATGTGGAAAGCCTAAGCTCGTATGCCCGTCAGTTTCTTGGTCGGATGGAAAAACCCGAAGTGGACTATATCCGTGGCGTTTCGCCCGCGATCGCCATCGAACAAAAAGTAAATACACGCAACCCGAGAAGTACGGTTGGAACAACAACGGAAATATATGATTACCTGAAATTGCTTTTCGCACGGATAGGGAAAACCTATTCGCCCAGAAGTGGCAAAGAAGTAAAACGCAACACGGTGACCGATGTGGTTGACTACATCAACCAACAAAACCAAGGCACTCGGGTGATGGTGGCTTGCCCGTTGAAAATACAAAAGGGGAGAAAGTTGGAGGATGAATTGAATCTATTGCTGAGCAAAGGCTTTGCGCGGGTGTTGATGGATGGCGAGGTGAAGTTTATTGAAGGGATCACCTCACCCCAAGCGACTCTCCCTAGTGAAGCCGATGAGATTAAAGTGAAGACCCCTAAATCAAAAGCAAACTCTTCTTCTCGCCTCCGAAAAGCGTCTGGGCATGTCCCGCGCCTCGCGGGGGGCGAGGTCGAAATCCTCATCGACCGCACGGCCGTAAACGGCACTGATGAAGATCTCACTTTCCGGCTTGCTGATTCCGTGCAAACGGCATTCTTCGAAGGGCATGGCGATTGCGCGATTTATGTGGAAGGCAAAACAAAAAAAGTTTTTTCTGATCGCTTTGAATTGGATGGGATTACCTTCACTGAGCCATCCGTGAATTTTTTCAGTTTCAACAATCCATTTGGTGCTTGCCAAACGTGTGAAGGGTTTGGCAAAATTTTAGGGATCGATGAAGACCTCGTCATCCCTGATAAAAGCCTGTCGGTGTATGAAGGCGCGCTTGCACCGTGGCGTGGTGAGGTGATGAGCAACTGGGCAAAACCCCTTTTGAAAAACGGGATAAAATTTGATTTTCCGATTCATCGCGCATACAACGAGCTGACGCAAAAGCAGCGCGACTTATTATGGAACGGGAACGAATACTTTGAAGGCATTCATGCCTTTTTCAACTACATCGAATCCAAGACCCATAAAATACAATATCGCGTGATGCTTTCGCGCTATCGCGGAAGAACGACTTGCCCCGATTGCCGCGGAACAAAATTGCGCAAAGACGCATCGTATGTAAAAATTGCTCTCACCTCCATTACGGATATTGTGCTGATGCCGATTGAAGATGCATTAACCTATTTTGAAGCACTGAAATTGGATGCCTATGATCAAAAAGTTTCCGATCGGATTCTTACCGAAATAAAATCGCGGCTTGGCTACATGGCAAAAGTTGGATTGGGTTACCTCACCCTCAATCGGGTTACCTCAACCTTATCGGGTGGTGAATTCCAGCGGATCAAATTGGCAACGGCATTGGGCAGTGCGCTGGTTGGTTCGATGTATATTCTCGATGAACCCAGCATCGGCCTGCATCCACGCGACACTGCTAAAATGGTGGAAGTATTAAAATCGTTGCGTGATATGGGCAACACCGTAATTGTGGTGGAGCATGAAGAAGAAATTATGCGTGCCGCTGACCAGATCATCGACATCGGGCCGGATGCCGGGCAACATGGAGGCCATTTGGTTTTTCAAGGAACGATCAGGGAAATAAATGGCAAAGCACTTTCGCACACTACCGATTACCTTTCGGGAAAAGAAAAAATTACGGTGCCTTCCCTGCGAAGGAAATGGAAAGATGCCATCACCGTAGTTGGTGCGCGCGAAAACAATTTGAAGAATCTCAAAGTTACTTTTCCGCTCGGTGTGCTGACCGTTGTTACAGGGGTAAGTGGATCAGGGAAATCCACCTTGATCAAAAAAATCCTTTATCCGGCTACAGGTCGTGCAAATGGATCGGTAGCAGAAACACCAGGCAAGTATGACCAGCTGACGGGCGATATGGCAAAGATCAGTCATGTAGAATTTGTTGATCAAAATCCGATTGGCAAATCATCGCGTTCCAATCCCATCAGTTATGTAAAAGCCTACGATGCCATCCGTCAGTTGTATGCCGATCAGCCCTTGTCACAACAAAGGGGCTATAAGCCTTCTCATTTTTCTTTCAATGTGGAAGGCGGTCGCTGCGAAACCTGCGAAGGCGAAGGCGAGATCAAAGTAGAGATGCAATTCATGGCCGATATTTTTCTCACCTGCGAAAGCTGTCAGGGAAAGCGATTTAAACTGGAGGTGCTGGAGGTGGCGCATAAAGGCAAAAACATTGCCGATGTACTCGACATGACGGTGGAGGAAGGCCTTGAATTTTTTAAAGATAAAAAAACGGTGCACGAAAAAATCCTTCCGCTTTTTGAGGTAGGGCTGGGTTATGTGAAACTTGGGCAATCTTCCAACTCCTTGAGCGGTGGTGAAGCCCAGCGCGTGAAGCTCGCGTCCTTCCTTGGAAAAAATACGGACTTGAAAGGCAGTATCCTTTTTATTTTTGACGAACCGACAACGGGTTTACATTTCCATGACATTTCTAAATTGCTAAAAGCCATCAACGCCTTGGTGGACATTGGCCACACGGTCATTGTGATTGAGCACAACATGGAAGTGATCAAGTCGGCTGACTGGGTCATTGATCTCGGCCCGGAAGGTGGTGAAAAAAATGGTGGTTATTTACTTTTTGCTGGCACTCCCGAAGAAATGATAAAAAAGGGAATGGGTCATACAACCGATTATTTGAAGGGGAAGGTTTTGTGATGATCAATGGGTGGTTGCCATTGACGCATTGCAAATGTTTAAAACAAACTCAATGCTCCCCCTTTTCTAAACTTCGTCAAATCGTAAGGGGGCATTTCGCGGCCGGCAAAATATTTTTTCTTTGAGGTGCGAAAGAGTTGATGTATCGCATCGGCAATATTTCCTTCTCCACGCATGCGCCTGCCAAACTGTGAGTCGTTTACATTGCCGCCATGCATGGACCTGATTTGGTTCCAAACTTTTTCAAAACGGTCAGGAAAATTCTTACGCAGCCAGTCTTCAAAGAGTGGTCCGATTGAGCCATTCAGCCGCACGATGGTCATGCCCGCAGTAAGGGCGCCATGATCGGCAGCAGCTTTCAGTAGTTGCGGAATTTCATGATGGTTCAAGCCGGGAATAATGGGTGCGTTCATGATGCCTACCGGAATATTTGCTTTTGCCAATTCTTCAACTGTCTTTAATCTTTTCATAGCACTAACCGTACGCGGCTCCATCGTTCTTCGCAATGCTTCATCGAGCGTAGTGATCGAGATCATCACATGCACCAACCGATCGGTAGCGAGGTCTCGCAAAATATCGATGTCGCGCGTGATGAGGCTGTTCTTGGTGATTACTCCAACGGGATGCCGGTATTGCGCAAGCACTTTCAGCACCTGCCGCGTGATTTGAAATTTGCGTTCCTGAGGTTGATAACAATCGGTATTGCCGCTGAGCATGATGGGCACGGCATTCCAGTTCTTGCTCAAAAGTTTTTCCTCCAAAAGTTGAGCTGCATTTTTCTTCACAATAATTTTGCTTTCGAAATCGAGGCCAGCGCTGAAGCCGTAGTATTCATGCGTGTTGCGGGCATAACAATAAATGCAACCATGCTCACATCCCTGATATGGATTCATGGAGTAACCCATGCCCAGATCAGGACTTTCCACTTTGTTAATTATCTTTTTCGGACTTTCGTAGAAAATTTGAGTGTGCGGATTTTCAAGCAACGGCTCGTCAAGCCCTTCGATGTGATCGGCAACGTACTGAGCCCGCAAAAATTTGTTGCTTGTTTTTATTTGCGCCCCTCGCCCTTTGAAATAATTATCTTCAGCTTCCATAAGATCAAATTTACTAAAATAATTAGTATTGCTAAACTACACTGAAACACCCGTAATCGAATTGGAAAACGAACTTTTCAAAAGCTCAGAACTAAAAATTTTGGCAAAGCGCGAAGACCTCAACCATCCTTATGTCAGTGGCAATAAGTGGTGGAAACTGAAGTACAATTTGGAAGAAGCGCAGAGGCTTGGTCAGCATACGTTGCTCACGTTTGGTGGAGCTTTTTCCAACCACATTTATGCCACCGCTGCTGCGTGCAAAGAACTTGGGTTAAAAAGCATCGGCATTATTCGTGGGGAAAAAGTCCTGCCACTCAATCCCACTTTGTTCTTTGCCAGAAGCTGTGGAATGGAATTGCATTTTATTTCGCGCGAAGCATATCGCCAAAAAATAACGGGCGGATTTAGGGAACAACTTCACCAACATTTTGGGGATTTTTATTTGCTCCCAGAAGGAGGGACAAATGCTTTTGCCATTAGTGGCTGTGCTGAATTTGCGAGAAAAAAAATCGAGACGATTGAATGTACCCATGTTTGTTTACCCGTTGGTACTGGAGGAACATTGGCTGGCATTGTCGCAGGATTGCAAGGCGGGGCAAAAGTGATCGGATTTTCTGTGTTGAAGAACGGTTCTTTTCTAAAAGAAGAAATAAAATCTCAGTTGGGCTTTTTTATGGGCAGCAATTGGGAGATTCAAACCGATTATCACTTCGGTGGCTATGCCAAGCAAACGCCCGAACTCAATCAGTTTATCTTGCAAGTGAAGCAGCAGCACAATCTTCCGCTTGATCCGGTTTACACAGCGAAAATGATGTTCGGTGTGTTTGATTTGTTAAAGAAAAAATTTTTTCCAAAAGGCTCAACGGTTTTAATTTTGCATACCGGAGGGCTGCAAGCAACCCATTAAATCCCCTCCGAAACAAAAACCCTTTTCACCCGCTCGCTCGTGCTCGTTAAAATTTCATAAGGGATTGTGCCAATGCGTGAGGCCACATCTTTGATCGGCAACCCATCACCAAAAATAATCACCTCATCGCCCTCTGTCGCATGGATTCCAGTGATGTCGATCATGGTCATGTCCATGTTCACATTGCCGATGACGGGGGCTTTCTTTCCATTCACCAATACTGATCCTTTTCCATTACTGAAGCTACGACTGAAGCCATCGGCATAGCCAATGGCAATGGTAGCTGTAGTCATTTCTTTTTCGGCAACACCCCGCCTGCCATAGCCAATGGTCTCGCCTATTTTGATCTTTTTAATTTGTGAGATCACGGTTTTTAATGTGGCCGCCATTTCAAGACCGGCAAAATTTCCTTCAGTGGGATCAACTCCATAAAGCCCGATACCGAGACGGACCATATCCATTTGAAATTCGGGCAGCCTCAAAATACCCGCTGAATTCAAAATATGTCGGAGGGGCTTCAAATTCAGTGCTGAAGCTAAACGATGATAAGACTTTTGGTAGTGCTCGAATTGCTCTTTCGAAAAATTATCGTACTTCATTTCATCTGAACCAGACAAATGTGAAAAGATGGACTTGACCTGTATATCTGGATTCTCCCTCACTAGGGCGATCACTTCGTTAAGATCATCGTCTTCAAGCCCCAGCCGGTGCAAGCCCGTTTCCACTTCGAGGTGAATGGCTGCCGCGCGATGCCCTAAAAATTTCACAAAAGCCCGAAGTATTTTTAGGTTGTACATCACCGGCTCTAAGTTTTGTGTGATCATAACGGCAAAGCCCACCTCTGTTGGGTTCATTACCATGATCGGCACCGTAATGTTTTTTTTCCGCAGCTCTACACCTTCATCAGCATACGCAACACCCAAATAATCTACTCGGTGATATTGCAATAAGTTGGCAACTTCCTCACTTCCGCTTCCATAGGCAAAGGCTTTTACCATGGCCATCAACTTCACACCGGGGTTTAATTTCGATTTGAAATAGTTCAGGTTGTGCACCAACTTGCCCATGTCAATTGCCATGATGGTGCCGTGCACTTTTCGTTGCAAACGGTGGATAATCTTTTCGAGCTGAAAAACGCGTGCGCCTTTCACCAGGATAAGCCGGTTGAAGAATGTGCTGAAATCAAATTGGTTTAAAAATTCCTCCGCGCTTCTATAAAACGAAGAAGGAATGGCCGAAAAATGCTTTTGCTGCGACCGTAATATTGGGCCGATGCCAATGAATTCATTGATTTGGTTTTTTTTCAATAATGAAGAAACCGACTTTGCCAACTCCTCTTCGCTCATGCCAGATTGAAGGATGTCGGAGAGGATGACGACCCTTTTCTTTTGCATACTGGAAAGAAAATCCAAACTTATTTGAAGCCCCGCCAAATCATTGTTGTAGGTGTCATCGACCAATTGGCACTGATTGATCCCTTCTTTCAGTTCAAGCCGCATCGACACGGGCTTCAGCCCATTGATGCGGTATTGAATAGTTTGCGGATCATAGCCGAGGTGAAGCAAGACAACCACACAATGGAGAACATTTTCGATGGAAGCTGCATCGGAAAATGGAATGAGCAGATCAAAAGATTTTCCTTGAAATAAAAAATGACAAGTAGAAGCTGTCGCTCGAATTTGAATGTCTGCGCCTGGGTGTTTTCCCCATGATAGTTTCTGAATTTTTTTTTTGAGTACAGCTTTATTGATTAAATCATGATCGGCACAATAGATCAGTATCTCTACGTTGACAAAAAGATTGAGCTTCTCCGCAATTTTTTGATCCGCATTTTCAAATCCTTCGCCATGTGCCGAGCCAATGTTAGAAAAAATCCCAATAGTTGGCTTGATCATATTTTCCAAGCGGCTCATTTCTCCCGGCAGAGAAATGCCCGCTTCAAAAATCCCCAGCTCATGATTCGGCTGCATGGCCCAGACCGACAACGGTACACCCACTTGCGAGTTGTAGCTGCTTGGATTTTTTACAATGGCCTGATCGGGCGATAGAAGATGGTACAGCCATTCTTTGATAATGGTTTTGCCATTGCTCCCGGTTATTCCAATCACCGGAATTTGATATTCCTGTCGATGGTTTGCCGCAACGGCCTGAAGGGCGTCCAGTGAAGAACGAGTCAGGAAAAAATTGGCGTTTGGAAATTGGAGGAGATCGATATTGTTTTCGACAACAAACTGGCGAATGCCTAGCGTGTATAAAATGGAAATAAAGTTGTGACCGTCATTTCTTGGGCCAGCCATAGCAAAAAATACCGCGCCTTCACTGAGCACAACCTTTCTACTATCGATGAGGAGATTAGTGATCGGTAAATCAGTAATCAGTTGAATGATTTTTCCAGTTCCGATCTTTTCCAGTTCCGAAAAATTCATTCAAAATAATTTAACCCCATTGGGTACGGGTTTATCAATTGTACTAAGAACGACATGCCCATTCTCATCCGGAAAACCAGTAACCAGAACCTCAGAAATGAAGCTGGCAATTTGCTTGGGCGGAAAGTTGGTAACACAAATCACTTGTTTGCCAATTAGATCTTTTGGTTTATAATGTTGCGTAACTTGGGCGCTCGATTTTTTTACCCCAAGTTGGGGGCCAAAGTCAACCCATAGTTTTAAGGCAGGTTTGCGAAGGCCTTCAAAAGGCTCGGATTTGACGATTGTACCTGCCCGAAGGTCGATTTTATTAAATTCTTCCCATGAAATCATATTTTTTTTAATTAGCTTGCTCTGCTCTTCGAAAGTAATGTGGTTACTTAAGATTCAAATGCAGGTAAAAGTAAAATTTTATTTAGTGCTTTTTGCGTTAATCTCTTTTAGTGGATTAGTCGCCTATGCACAAGAGGAAGGCCAGTCGGCCATCGAGTTGCAGGAATTGAACCGTCATCCTGAATTGAATTTGAATGATGATAAAACACTCCTCATGGAGGTGGACACAAAGACGGCCAAAAACTTGTCGGCAAATCACGAAAGCACTCCTGCAAATAACACAAAGACCAAGACAGACACTACCAAACCTTCCAGCGAAAAATCAGCGGAGGACCCCCTTTCTTTTAATTTTATTTATTTCATCATTCAGAAATTTAAGATTTCTGATATTGTTGATGATTAAATTTGAGTTGCGAAGCCATGTGGAAGGAGCTGAAGCTGCTGGCTAAAGGTTTTATTGTTTCTTCACCAAGAACTGCTCGAGGTCTTTGAGCTTTAATACTCCTTCGTAATACGCCTTGCCAAAGATCACTGCAAAAACGCCCATCTCGTTGAGCTTTTTGATATCGTCCACGCCCCTCACCCCACCGCTTGCAAGCACTTTCAAGTCCGCAAATTTATCGAGTATTTCTTGGTAAAAAGAAAACGCGGGTCCTTCGAGTACTCCATCTCTCGAAATGTCGGTGCACTTAGCATATTTAAGCCCACGGTCGTAAAAGTATTTCAAGTGATCGAACAAGTGTATCTCAGATTTTTTTTGCCATCCCCGAAAGGCGATGGTCTTCGTTTTTATATCGGTGACATCCGCACCTAAGGTGATTTTTTCCCTTCCATAAGAAACGATCCATGACGCAAACAGCTCTGGGTTAGTGATGGCTATGCTTGATGCGGTGATGTAATCCGCTCCGTACTCATACGCCTTTCCGATATCGCCATCGGCTGAAATTCCCCCGGTAAAATCAACCTTCAAATCTGTATGGCCTGCGATCGCTTCCAGAACATGGTAACTTTTTGGACTGCCCCGTTCGGCTCCATCAAGATCTACCAAATGCACCACTTCAATGCCGTGGTCTTCAAATCGCTTCGCCAGATCGAGAGGGTTTTCATTGTAGGTTTTTTCGCTGCTAATGTCGCCTTTGCGCATTTTTACAACCTGACCGTGGCGAATGGCAATGGATGGGATTACTTGGATCATAAATTAAAGTCAAAATTCAAGAAAGCTATTTAACGGAAAAAGGGACGGCTACCAATGTCTTATCCCAAATCAAAATCAACTCAACCCCATCGCTAACTTTTTCAACAGAAATAGTAAATTGCTCAAATTCTTTATTTTCGGTTAAGGCTGGCACTTCTACAATCAAGGCATCTTTCGTGAGGTCGCGGCTTACCTGCGTATTGAAATTTACGCCCCACCAGGGAATTTCTGAATTAAAGATCACCTGCCAATTTTGTTGGCCGGGGACAGTCCACAGGCTGTATTTGCCCGCTTTTAAATCTTTGTCACCAAATTTTAAATCTTTATTGGTCTCAAATGTGGTAGGCTCATTGGCCCCTGTTCTCCAGGTTTTATCAAACGGCACCAATTTCCCAAAAATCTCACGGCCTCTTCTTGAGGGCCTGTTGTAAAACACGTGTACCTTAAGGGTGCCATCGGTAAAGTCAACGTTGGCTTCTGGGCTAAAGGATTTGGTGTAAGATTGCATGTAATACAACCCTCCCGCAATTACCACAACCACAATGCCGCCTATTAGTATTCCTTTTTTCATGTAAAGATGTGTTTATCCCTTTTACTTTAATTTTTTCTACTCCAAATTGCAAATATTTAGAAAGCGAAATCTATTTTTGAAGTATAAATTTTTAACCATGTCAGTTTTTGCCATTGTCATTGCCTTATTTATCCTCGCCATTGTTTCCATTTGGCTGTTTCCCAACAGCAAGGTAAGCGACAACGAGCACGATATAAAGCACTGACCCGCCAACGTATGAACATCTGTGTCTTTTGCGGATCATCGTCCGGCAACGATATGGTGTATGCAAATGCCGCAAGGGAATTGGGAGCAGGGCTCGCAAAAACTAACTCTTCCTTGATTTACGGAGGCGCGAAGATCGGGCTCATGGGCATCCTTGCTGATGAAGTTATGGCCCACGGGGGAACTGTAATTGGCGTGATCCCCGAATTCCTCATGAAGTTGGAAGTAGGCCACCCCAAGATCACGCAACTTGAAGTTGTTCACTCCATGCACGAACGCAAACTCAGAATGGCCGACCTGGCCGATGCGTTCATTGCGATGCCGGGAGGATTAGGCACCCTGGATGAACTTGCCGAAATCTTGACATGGAAACAGTTGACGTTGATTGACGAGCCGATTGGGCTGTTGAACACTAATTCTTTTTTTGATCACCTGTTAAATCAAATGAAAGGGATGGCGCGTGAAGGCTTCTTGAAGATAGAAAGTCTGTCAGAAATAATAGTAGCTGAACGGCCACAGCAACTCCTCACCTTGCTTGGGGTAAATAAATCTTAGATCGACTACTTTCTTGGATTTTTCGTTAGCTTGGAAAGATTGAATTTCATACATCGCCTTATCATTGTTGTTGCGTATTTGTTTGCCACCATCCGTATGGCAAATGCCCAGCTTGGATTTTCGCTCGCTGATGGAGCAACCAAAGTGGATATCCCGATCGAAATCCACAATAACTTAATCATTGTTCCGGTTATTTTGAACAACCAATTGCCGCTAAAATTTATTGTGGACACGGGGGTTCGCACTACCATTCTTACTGAAAAAATCTATAGTGATATTTTGCACCTGGCCTACACCAAGAAGTTTACCATTACCGCACCTGGTGGGGAAAACCTGGTCAATGCCTACATCACCAACAACGTGACCATTGACATGCCAGGGGTGCACGGGCGAGGTCATGCCATGCTGGTATTGGAAAACGATTATTTGGAGCTTAAAAATTCATTGGGTTCCGAAGTTCATGGAATTTTGGGTTACGAACTATTCAGTCGGTTTGTGATAAAAATAGATTATGGGGCAAAGGTTCTCACCTTGATGACCCCACAGCGATTCAAACCTTCCAAGAAATATTCGCGACTGCCGATAACGGTCGAAGATACCAAACCGTATTATGTGGCCGAATTGAAAATCAACGACACTACGAGCATGAGCGCAAAACTGCTGGTGGATACCGGAGCGAGCCACGGGCTTTTTCTTGATACCGAATCGAGCAGTAAAATTGTGGTGCCCGCCAAAAATATTAGTTGCACCATAGGAAAAGGGTTGGGAGGCCTGATCACGGGTAGAATAGCGCGCGTCAATTGTTTGCAAATTGGCAAGTACTCCATTCCAAATATGATTTCAAGCTTCCCAGACCCAAAGAGTTATTTTGACACGTTGCGAACGGGCTCGTCTATCTATCGAAACGGCTCGATTGGGGGAGATGTATTGAGCCGCTTTCTGGTGGTCTTTGATTTTCCCCGCGAAAAGATTTACATCAAATCCAATGGCTCTTTACGAAAGAAATTCTATTACAACATGAGCGGCCTTACCGTAAAGGCAATTGGAGAAACCCTGCATGACTTTGAAATTGTGGAAGTAAGGCTGAATTCTGCGGCCAATCGATCGGATCTTCGTGTGGGCGACAAAATTATTGCTGTCAATAATGCCTCAACAGCAACTATGGATTTGAGCGATATCAACAATTATTTTGATTCCAAACCCGGAAGAAAAATTTCATTACTTATTCTCCGGGGCAGTACACAGTTGGTGAAGGAATTTGCCTTAGTCAATGAGATTTAGAGCTGGGCAGCAATCGCTTCAATTGCCCCTTCCTTTTTTGGTAGACCTTTTTTAAATACAACTGCGCACGCGAGGAAACCAATGAACTTGTAAAGGCAGCTTGCAACGAGTTCTCCGAAAGATTTTCTTTTAAAATATAGTTCATCGCCACACCGCCAAAGGCTTCGTGGTAATTTGAGTTTTTTAGAACGGCAACCGGAATGTTTTTGGTTTTCTTGAAATGCGAAAGCGAGCCGATGGCAAGAGCGAGTTCTTGCCGGCCAAGGTTATCGTCAAGCAGAATGAAGTTTGGGCGGAATCTTTTCAGTTTTTGCAGCCCACTTTTCAAGTCAAACGCAAATTCGGTGATCACTATCTTTTCGGAAATGTTTTTTAGACAATCAAAGACCTTCGTCAATTCGAGCGGATTGTTTCCAATCATCAACACATTCATTTCCTCTGCGATGGCCTCCATAGTAAAACTAACCTTGACTTAATCAAAAAATCTTTTGTACAGTAACCAACTAAACACTTTTCTTTCGGAAAAGATTTCCGATGTTTATTAACAGATGATACGTAAAACTAATAATTTGGCATCATCGCGAGTTCCAGCGAAGGCGTGCAGGGCGAAGCGATCCCCAAACAATAGATTGCTTCGCACAATCGCACAAACCATCGCAGAGGTTCGCAATGATGTTCATAATTAAGAGTAAGCCCAGTTATTAATTGAGATTTTGCCGATGGGAAAAGTAATAATCGTAGGAGGTGGTTTGGCTGGATTGGTGATTGCCAACTTGCTTGCACGCAGGGGAACTGCTTGCACGGTGATCGAAAAGAAAGAATACCCATTTCACCGGGTGTGTGGCGAATACATCTCTAACGAAACCTTGCCCTTCCTAAAATCGGTCGGATTATTTCCATCGGAATTTACACCAACGCAAATCAGCCATTTTCAATTAACTTCGGTGAATGGCAAATCGGTCGAGCTGCCATTGGACCTGGGGGGCTTCGGGATCAGCCGTTTTTCGTTTGATTGGTTTTTGTACCAAAAAGCAAAATCAAACGGAGTGGATTTTCATTTGAATACCGAAGTGAATTCCGTTCGTTTTACAGGCAATGGTTTTGAAGTCACCACTCGCAACCAAATCCTTCAGGCCAATGCGGTAGTTGGTGCATTTGGCAAACGGTCAAAATTGGATGTATTTCTCGATCGCGATTTCATCCATCAACGTTCTCCCTACATTGGCGTGAAGTATCATATCCGCACCGTCCATCGCAATGATTTAATCGCTTTGCACAATTTTCAGGATGGTTATTGCGGCATCAGCAATATCGAGGATGGGAAAAGCTGTCTGTGCTATTTATCGCACCGAAATAACCTTAAAAAATTTGGCAACATCAAACTGATGGAAGAAGAGGTGCTCTTTAAAAACCCATTTTTGAAATCTATTTTTCTGAGTTCCGATTTTTTGTTCGACAAGCCGGAGACCATCAACGAAATCTCGTTTGAAACAAAAAATCCTGTGGAAGATCACGTGCTGATGACTGGCGATGCAGCAGGGATGATCACCCCTCTTTGCGGCAACGGCATGGCCATGGCAATCCATTCTGCAAAAATTTTAAGTGAGTTAATAATTGATTTTTGTGAAGGGAAAAATTCCCGCGATCAAATGGAGCGGAGCTATTGGCAGCAGTGGAATGCACAATTCGCGAAAAGGCTCTGGGCAGGCCGCCAAATACAAAAGCTCTTTGGTAGTGCGCGCGCGTCCGACTTTGCGGTAAACTTGGCCCGGCACGCAAAACCATTGGCTCATTTTTTGGTTTCAAAAACACATGGCGATCCTTTTTGAATTTTTGACCCGCGAACATTAGCGCTATCCAATCTTTTAAGGCTTAATATGCCGAAATCATTTTTGGAACTCTACTATAATTCGCCCAACCCAAGAATGTCGTCCACATATTCCCTGGAATTACTGAGTCGGGGTACCTTGTTTTGCCCGCCCAGCTTCCCGCGTTTCTTCATCCAATTGTAAAAAGTCCCCTCTATGACGCTATGGATTTTGGGTGCTACCAAGGCAATGTTGTGCGAGCGCTTCGCATCATAGTCAGAGTTCACTTTGCGCAGCATATCATCAAGGGCTTCCGTAAAATGTTCCATGCTTTCGGGCTGCTTTTTAAATTCAATGATCCATTCGTGCCCACCACGTTTTGATTTCTCGAGGTAAATTGGTGCTGCTGTATAATTATCGATCACTGCTTTGGTCTGTTCGCAGGCAAAAGAAATGGCCGTATCGGCATTTTCAATAATCACCTCCTCGCCAAAGGCATTGATGAAATGCTTGGTGCGGCCCGATATTTTTATTCGGTAGGGTGCTAGACTGGTGAACTTCACCGTGTCACCAATATTGTAACGCCACAGCCCGGCATTGGTGGAGATAACAACCGCATAATTTTTTCCTAGCTCTACTTCGGCAAGGCTGATCGCATCGGGGTATTCTTTGTCCCATTCTTCCATGGGAATGAATTCATAAAATACACCATAGTCGAGCATTAGCAATAACTCTTCCGAATCTTTTTGGTCTTGAATTCCGAAAAATCCCTCGCTCGCATTGTAGGTCTCCCAATAGCGCATTTGATCGGAAGGGATCAATGACCGAAAGAGGTTTTTGTAAGGTTTAAATGCCACGGCCCCATGAAAAAACACTTCGAGATTGGGCCATACTTCCAGGATACTGTTTTTCTTTTCAAGGTCAAGGATACGCTGTATCAGCAGGACGGACCAGGTGGGCACACCAGCAACATTGGTCACATTTTCTCTTGCTGTTCGCGTGGCGATCAAATTTATTTTTTCTTCCCAGTTGCCCATCAGCGCCAGGTCCAAGCTGGGTGTTCGGATAAACTCAGCCCATGGAGGAAGATTTTGCATGATCACTGCGGAAACATCTCCATAATGTGAATTAGCCGTTGGGTCGAATTCATTCACCTGGTAGCTTCCGCCAATGGCGAGGCCTTTGCCGTCAAAGATTTTTGTTTCTGGAAAGTTGTTTACATAAATCGAAAGCAAATCTTTTCCCCCTTTGAAATGGCATTCTTCCAACGCCTCCGTAGTCACTGGAATAAATTTGCTTCGGGCATTGGTGGTGCCGCTGGATTTGGCAAACCATTTCACCTCACTCGGCCACAGAATATTTTGCTCCCCGTGCATGAGCCGGTCGATGTAAGGGAACAGTTGCTCATAGGTATGAACAGGGACACGCCTCTTAAAATCATCGTAATTAACAATGTCTTCGAAGGAAAACTTTTGCCCAAACTCTGTATTCACTGCGGCTGCCAGCAGCCGCTTGAGTACTTCATCCTGAACTTCGTGCGGGTACTTCATGAAAAGCTCGATCTGGTGGATCCGTTTTTTCATTACCCAAGTGAGGATGGAGTTGAGGAGCTGCATTTTTATATTAAATTCAAAAATAGCAGGGCGAGGCAGTATCCACCAAACCGAAAAAGCGCAATATGTGAGAAAAAGGCACTTAGGGCTGGGTTTCCACTCTTGCCCTGCGCAACTGAAAATTTTGGCCGAGGTAAACTTTGCGCACCAGGGGGTCATCGGCCAGCTCTTGGGCTGTACCCGCTTTAAAAAGTTTTCCCTCCACCATGAGGTAGGCCCGATCAGTGATCGCGAGTGTTTCGTCCACGTTGTGGTCGCTGATCAGGATGCCGATATTTTTCTTTTTGAGTTTTGAAACGATCCCCTGTATTTCCTCTACCGCAATTGGGTCAACACCGGCAAAAGGTTCATCCAACAATACGAAAGAAGGATCGACCGCAAGCGCGCGGGCAATTTCTGTTCTTCTTCTTTCACCACCTGATAAAACCATTCCCAGATTTTTTCGCACATGGGCGAGGCTAAATTCCTCCAGCAGTCTTTCCACTTTTTCTTTGCGGTCCTTTTTGCTGATATCGCGCATCTCCAAGGGTGCCATAATGTTTTCTTCCACGGTCAGTTTGCGGAACACGCTTGCCTCTTGGGCAAGGTAACCGATTCCAAGTTTGGCGCGCTGGTACATAGGCAAGCCGGTAATGTTCGCCTCATCTAAAAAAATAGTTCCTTCGTTAGGCTTGATCAACCCAACGATCATGTAAAAACTCGTGGTCTTGCCTGCACCGTTGGGGCCAAGAAGGCCAACGATTTCTCCTTGATGAACATGCACTGACACCTTGTTGACTACGATGCGTTTTTTATATTTTTTTACCAGATTCTCAGCCCGTAAAACCATGTTATTCGAATTTTATTTCTTTTGCCCTCAGCTCGATTGAAGTCATTCCGTTATAAGAGTTCTCTTCGATGGTAAATGCCATTTTAAAAATCTCCCCATTGGCTAACCGCGGATAATGAACGGCCATTTCAAAGCCCACTGTTTGGAACACACACTCATTTTGACCCACTAAAAACTTTATGTGCCTGTCTTTAAAGCTGGATAGCGAATTGACCACTTGCAAATTCCTTGCCTCAAATACTGGCTTTTGATTTTCTGGGCCAAACGGAGCCATCTGCTTTAAAATACTGTTGAACTTACCATTGATGGCTGCTAGGGGGATAACCAAATCCACCTCTACCATAGGCGTGAGCATCTCGTCTGTAACCGATGCCGACACCACCTCTTCAAACCGTTTTTGAAAAGCAGTTAAATTGCCGTGGTCAAGGGTGAGGCCTGCCGCATATTTGTGGCCACCAAACTTTTCCAATAGATGGCTGCAGTCCATCATGGCCTTGTACAGGTCAAAGTCTTTAATGCTCCTTGCCGAACCTGTGATTTTATTGTTTGATTCGGTGAGGATCACTGTAGGGCGGTAATATTTTTCAATGCATCGGGAGGCTACAATTCCGATCACTCCTTTGTGCCAGGTTTTTTTAAAAAGCACGGTGGATTTGGCGTTGCGCAGGGTTTCATTTCCTTCGATCATAGCGATCGCGTCTTCGGTAATACTTAAATCAAATTCTCTGCGAAGGTCGTTTTTGATATTTACTTTTTCGGCCAGGCTGTTGGCCTCTTCTTCTGTTTTGGAAATAAGCAATTCCACCGCGGCCCGAGCGTGGGCTACTCGGCCAGCCGCATTGATTCTAGGGCCAAGTGTGAACACAACCCCGGAAACATCAAGGTCATTTTTTATTGCCGCAATTCCCTTTAGTGCTTTTAACCCCGGCCTGGGATTTTGATTTAGTTTTTGCAGACCAAAATAGGTGAGAATCCGATTTTCCCCGTTGATCGGAACAATGTCCGAAGCTATACTCACGGCCACCAAATCAAGGTATTCAAAAACTTCCTCCTCGTCCCGGAATTTTTTTGCAAAAGCCTGCATCAATTTGAAGCCAAGCCCACAGCCGCTTAATTCATTGAAGGGATAATCACAGTCATTGCGTTTGGGGTCCAGCACAGCAACGGCATTGGGAATTTCAGTTCCGGGAAGGTGGTGATCGCAAATGATGAAATCAATTCCTTTGATGCTTGCCAGCGTGACCATGTCTGCGGCTTTGATACCGAGGTCAAGGGCGATGATTAACGTAATTCCTTTCTCTTCGGCCCACTTAATTCCGGCTTCAGAAACTCCGTATCCTTCTGCATCGCGGTCAGGGATATAAAAATCGCAAAGCGGATAAAAAGTTTTCAGGTAGCTGTAAACCAATGAAACGGCTGTTGTTCCATCCACGTCATAGTCGCCATAGATTAAGATTTTCTCATTTGTGTCGATCGCTTTTTTCAGCCGGCTAACAGCCTTCTCCATGTCTTTCATTAAAAATGGATCGTGAAGGTGATCGAGCAAAGGCCGAAAGAATTTTTTTGCTGCCTCAAAATCAGAAATGCCTCGTTGCCAAAGGAGGGTGGTAAGGTAGGGATTGAGATTCAAGGTTTTTCCGAAATCACGTATCGTTTCAGTTGGCGGAACGGGATTGTATGCCCAGCGCTTTTCCATGTCAATTCTTGCTCAGATTTATAGAACCGGTTTTCCCTTGGTTTGCCCTTTTTCCGTCTCGGCCACGCTGTCCATTCTTACCATCTTTCACCCCAAGGCCGGCTTGACCACCCAGCCCGCCATCGCCCCCCACACCTCCAAAGCCTCCATAGTTTTTAATGATCAATTTTTCACCCAACAGCAAATGTAAATCAGGACAGTGCTGGCAAGTAATGTTGACAGTTCCCCCATGCCCTCCATCACTACCGGGTGAGCCGTTGCCCCCATTGCCCCCATCACCCGCAGTGCAGACGCGCGTACCCGAACCGCCATCACCGCCACGGCCACCTTGGCCTCCGTCACCGCCATCACCACCATTAACGTTGATCAGTAGGGAACCATTTATTCGAAAATTGGATAGATAAAGAGATAAGTTGCTAGCCTCCTTTCCAGGCTCACCAAGATGTCCATCTTTTCCAGGCAGTCCATCACGGCAGGGAGCGGATTGAGTCAACCCATTTTCTCCGGCTTTACCAGGCACACCGTTTTTTCCGTGGCCTTTAATACCACACCCTTTGCCAACAACCATGACTTTGGTATGAATGAAATTATCCTTTTTTGACCAGTTAAGTAGTATTGAGGAAGAGTCTCGCATAATGAGCGTATCAACTACCAGGATATCAGAACCCCGAATCGGGTATTCTTCTTTTGCTTCTAGCGTTAACTTGGTGAGCCGTAGCTGACCCCAACCGATTGAAAGTGTAAAAAGAAAGAATAAACTAAGAAAAGCGAATCGGCACATCTCGCAAAAGTAAGCACAAACAGTATGGATTGCTTAACAACTGATGTTACGCAAACTAATAATTTGACGTCATCGTGAGTCCCAGCAATGAGAAGTGGTGAACGGATACAAATCCATCGCGGGTGATCCCAATGACTTCCCTAATTTTGCGTAACGCCAGTTTATAATAAAGAAGACCGCCTCATAATAGTAGAGACAGCCTCCTCACTGATATTGAAGCCTCTTATTTTTTATCTGCTGTGCTGTCAGCCTTTTCAGCTACTACGCCCTCTAGCACATCTTTAATTTCAACGCGGGCACCATCTTTGAAAGGAACTATCCACGCATCTTTAACACCCATTTCGCGCATGTATTTTTTAAACTTGTCGGCATCCCAGTAATCGCGAAAAATACCGATCGTAAATTTTTGCTCGCCCTTGTCTGTTGCCTCTCCACCAAAGTTGGGATTGTTATCAAAATATTTGGCAAGGTCCTTATTTTTGAATGCACCAATTTGAACCTTGAAAACCACACCTTTCGAAAAATCCATCGGGCTTGGAGGCGGGGGAGTTGATTTCAATTGGGCCAACTCTGCCTTGGTGGACGTTAGGTTACCACGCATTTTCGACAACTGATCTTCCAAGTCTGCGATCTTTGCATTCTTGTCGCTCAATTGGTTATTAAGTGTGCTCACTTGACCCTTGAGGGCAGAGTTGTCGGTTTCCACAACCTGCTTGGCCTCCACGAGCGATTTGAGGTTGGCCGGGTTCTTGGCATATTCTTTGGCTTTCTTTTTCCATTCTTTTTTCTCCGCTTTAGTGAGCTGAGCGAAAACTTGCATGCCGGAAAAAATGAAAGCCAGGCAAACGATAAAAACTTTAGTTTTCATGTAGTTGGGTTTTGTTAATTAAGTAAAAGTAAAAAATATTTTTTAATCAAGGATCGTGCAACCGATGAATTACCTGTTTTGCCCTCTCCGGCATTTCTTTTTTGCGGTAAGCAGGATTAACAGCCTAAGCTTTTCTTTAGGTTTCGCGGTGGAAGGCCGCCAAAGTCTAAGGGGTTTTCAGATGCCTCCTCAACGGGGCTCTTGTCTGGCTGAATTACTTCGGTAGTCTTTTTTGGTCTGGTGTTTTTATTTTTTGCTGCAGATGGGTACTTGGTCATGATAAAAATCAATTTTGAGTTTGAATAAAACCTTTGTTTTGCAAAGTTACGCCCTATATCTTCGCGTTGTTTAAAATTAATCTAAATAAGATTGCAAATAATACCTAAGTCCGTTGCGGATATGGTTCCTGGTGAAACAGCGGTGATTTCGGGCTTTACGGACGACCAGATATCCGTCAAACTTTTGGAGATGGGCTTTTTGCCGGGCACAGCAGTTCGTTTCAACTTTACAGCACCGTTTGGAGATCCGGTCTGTGTAAGCGTGTCGGGCTATGACCTATCCCTGCGGTTGGAGGAGGCCTCAACGATTTCAATTCTTAACTAATTTGATAAATGTCATCTACGGCTAAACTAAAAGTTGCATTGGCAGGTAAGCCCAATTCAGGCAAGTCTTCCCTTTTCAATCAACTCACCGGGCTTAACCAAAAGATTGGAAATTTTCCGGGGGTTACAGTAGATAAGCGCACGGGTTTCTGCCAGCTTGATGATAGTACGGCAGCTGAAATAATCGATTTGCCAGGAACCTACAGCCTCTATCCACGCACGCTTGATGAGAAAGTAGTGGCCGAGGTTTTCACTGACCAAAAAGGAATTTTTTATCCTGACAAAGTAGTGCTGGTGGCCGATGCAACCAATCTAAAAAATTGTTTGCTCCTGCTCACACAACTTATTGACTTGCGATTGCCAACCGTATTGGCTTTAAACATGGTTGACCTCGCGGCAAAGTCCGGTCAAAGCATTGACATTAAAAATTTGGAGAAAGAATTGGACTTGCCGGTAGTGATGCTCAACGCCCGCAACGGCACTGGCATAGAAAGGCTAAAGAATATCTTAGCTGGCTCCCTTAGAACAAGCAGTAAAACGATTTACAAATCGGATGAAGAGAGCAAATCGCTCGTTGATCAGATAAAAAGCAAATATTGTTTAACCTCCGACTATGAGGCTTACCAGTATTTGCAACAAGCTGAAAACTTATTATTTCTGCCCAAAGCGGAGCGGGTATTTATTAGAGAATTGGCCAAACAAAACAATTTTTTTGCACATAAATATCAAGGCGCAGAAACCATTATGCGCTATGGATTTATTCAGAGCCTGTTAAACAAAGTAATCCTCCGTTCTTCCAACGAAGGATGGAAAAGAGTTTCTTATGGAATAGACCGAGTGCTCACACACAAAGTAGGGGGCTACGTCATTTTCTTTTTGATCCTTTTCCTGATTTTCCAATCGATCTTTGCATGGGCGCAGATCCCTATGGATTTTATTGACACCACCTTTGCCCAACTGAGCCACAAGCTGGATGTACTTTTTCCAGAGGGGCCATTTTTTGAGCTTGTCTCCCATGGCATCGTGCCGGGCATAGGAGGGATTGTGATCTTCATCCCACAGATTGCCATTTTGTTTGCCTTCATTTCCATCCTGGAGGAAACGGGTTATATGTCGCGGGTGGTTTTTTTGATGGACAAAATCATGCGCAAATTTGGATTAAGCGGAAAGAGCGTAGTGCCCCTTATGTCAGGCTGGGCGTGCGCCATTCCGGCCATCATGGCGACACGAACAATCGAAAATTGGAAAGACCGCCTGATCACCATTTTTGTTACACCTTTAATGAGTTGCTCAGCGCGCCTCCCGGTTTTCACAATTCTTGTTGCGCTCATCATTCCCGATTATAAAGTGCTGGGTTTTTTTAATTACCAAGGCTTGGTTTTGATGGGTCTTTATCTCTTGGGATTTTTAGCAGCGATTTTTTCTGCTTTGGCCATGAAGTTCTTGATCAACGTAAATGAGCGGAGCTACTTGATCATGGAATTGCCTACCTACAAAATGCCCAAGTGGAGCAACGTAGGCTTTCAGATCATCGAAAAGACAAAAGCATTTGTGTTTGAGGCGGGCAAAACCATATTGGCCATCTCCATTATTTTGTATGTGTTGGCAAGCTATGGGCCTATCGATGTGATGAACGGAGCAAAGGAAGCGGTGCGGACAGCCACCCATGGGCAAAACCTAACCGAACAAGGAATGGCTGATAAAGTAGCAGCCTACAAACTTGAACATTCCTATGCCGGACAACTCGGAAAGCTATTGGAGCCAGTGATCAAACCGTTGGGATACGATTGGAAAATTGGAATAGCCTTGGTTACCTCATTTGCCGCCCGCGAAGTGTTTGTAGGCACCATCGCCACGATCTACAGCATTGGCAGCACGGACGATACGTCCACCATCAAGCAACGATTGAAATCAGAAGTTGATCCTGAAACTGGGTTGCCGCGCTACACGTTGGCTTCTGGGCTATCTTTGCTTTTGTTTTACACCTTTGCCATGCAGTGCATGAGCACCTTGGCGGTGGTGAAGCGCGAGACTAAGGGGTGGAAGTGGCCGCTCTTACAATTTGGCTACATGACTGCACTGGCATACTTCGCTGCATTTGCAATTTATCAACTATTGAAATAATTCAGTCGGAGGCCAGTCGTTTACCTTTTGACACAATTCATTTACCTTTAGAAAAATTAAATCGGATGTATCCTGAGAAAAACTACCACCTCGGCTTGCTTTACCTCATTCACCTGCTTATCAATGCCGATGGTGTTGTCAATGAAAATGAGAAGAAGGCACTGACCAAGATTAAGAGCAAAGAAGGGATGTCTGATTCGGTTTTTGATGAATTTTTGAACCAGGTTGCCCGACTAAAACCAAAAGAAATTTATCTGAAGGGTATTGAACTTATCAATGAATGTGAAGACGAAAAAAAACTAAGTGCTTTTGTCCACCTCTATAAAATGAGCGAAGTAGATGGAAGTGTACACGTCAAAGAGGTACGCCTCATGTTGTATTCCATAAAAATGGCCGCCATCGAATTCAACGATGTGGTGATGGCCGCCAACAAAATCACCGACTACTAAATCTTGATTTTTAATGGCGCAAGGATTTTACCGGGAAGTTAAAATAGGAATTCTGGGAGGAGGTCAGCTTGGCCGCATGCTTATCCAATCAGGAATGGATTGGAACATTAATTTTTCGGTTCTTGACCCCGATCCCACAGCCCCCTGCAACTCCGTTTGCCAATTTAAAATTGGAAATCTCACCGATTACCAAACCGTGCTCGACTTTGGCAAGTCCTGTGATTTGATCACTATCGAAATCGAGCATGTAAATGTGGAGGCACTCAAAGAATTGGCACGCCAAGGAAAAAAAATATTTCCGCAGCCAGAAGTGCTTGAGTTGGTGCAGGACAAGAGAACCCAAAAGCAATTTTACGCGAACAACAACATCCCCTCGGCAGAATTTTTATTAGTCGAAAATAAGAAGGATATAATTAGCCACAAAACATTTTTGCCGGCCGTAAACAAACTTGGACGTGAAGGCTATGATGGCAGGGGCGTTCAGCTTCTTCGAACTGAAAGTGATTTACACAATGCCTTTGATGCGCCTGGGCTTTTAGAAAAATTGATCGATTTTGAAAAGGAAATCTCCGTGATAGTGGCCCGCAATGAAAATGGAGAAACTAAAACTTTTCCTGCCGTTGAAATGGTCTTTCATCCCGAGGCCAATTTGGTAGAATATCTTTTTTCGCCTGCCTCCATCAGTGAAACCCTAGAGAAGGAGGCAGAGGGCATCGCAAAGAAGATTATCACCGACCTTCACATGGTTGGTCTTCTTGCAGTTGAAATGTTTATTACTAAAGAGCAAAGAATTTTGGTGAATGAAATTGCCCCGCGCCCGCACAACAGCGGTCATCAGACTATTGAGGCCAACATTACATCGCAATACCAACAGCACCTGCGTGCAATTTTAAATTTGCCATTGGGCGACACCACCATGGTCCGTGCAAGCGCGATGGTGAATTTGCTGGGCGAGGAAGGATTTTCCGGGCAAGCAAAATACAAGGCGATGGAGGAGATATTGAAGATGCCTGGTGCGTATGTTCATTTGTACGGAAAGAAACTCACCAAGCCTTTTCGCAAGATGGGACATGTAACAATTGTGGATCAAAACATGGAAAGCCTAAAAAAGAAAGCCAGCTTTGTGAAGCAAACATTGAAGATTACTACATGAATAAACCAATGGTAGGCATCATCATGGGCAGCCAATCCGATCTGAAGGTGATGAAGGAGGCGGCCGAATTTTTAGACGAGCTAAAAATCGCCTATGAACTGACCGTGGTTTCTGCCCATCGCACGCCCAAGCGCATGATGGACTACGCAGCCACGGCCCACGGCCGTGGACTAAAAGTAATTATTGCCGGTGCAGGTGGCGCAGCGCATTTGCCGGGCATGGTTGCTTCGCTCACTACATTGCCCGTGATAGGTGTACCCATCAAATCATCCAACTCCATGGATGGTTGGGATTCTGTTCTCTCCATTTTGCAAATGCCATCAGGGGTGCCCGTAGCAACCATGGCCTTGAATGGAGCCAAGAACGCTGGAATTTTAGCCGCGCAAATTATTGGCACAAGCGATAAGGTGGTGTCAAAAAAATTGGCGCACTTTAAAACAATGCTCCAAAAGCAAGTAGAAGAATCATTCAAGGAGATTGAGGGCAAGGGCTGGCGCAATGCCAACTCTTAAGTTATGGATTTGCTCAATTGTTTCCTTTTATCCTTGAGCAATCGTTCGTCTAGCGCAGTTTTCATTTGTTCCGTCAACTTAAAATTTTCATCCATAGCTCTCGCAAAAAATATAAAAAACATTGCGGATTGATTGCTATGAAATTAGTTAAAGGCGATGAGTGAGCGGTGTAAGGCCGTAACTTAGGGCTTCGTCCGTAAGAACGATAAAAAAAGAAGGCTCTCTTTCGAGGGCCTTCTTTTTTGTTAATTAAAAATTTTGAGTCAACAGTTAAACATGTGCTGGCTCGTGTTTCATCTCTTTCATCACCGCATCCACATCCACGCCCAGTCCTTTGGCAAGGGCTGTTCCCAAGTTTACATCTGCCCGGAAGAAGTGGCAAAGCTGGCGGTTGATGATCTTGTCTTTTTTCGGGCCAGAAATTCCACTCATCGCACCGATGATGTTGCTGATGGTGTTTTTCTTTTGTTCATCATTCATCACATCACGGAATAAATTTCCAGGCTGTGTGTAGTGATCATTCTCTCCCTCGGCATTGCGGTCGAACCAATCGGCTACCGAATGTTCCAAATCCCAAGCTGGCTCTTTGTAGGTGGAATCCTCAAAAATCCCATCAAAACTATTGGGCGAATAATTTGGCGCACTTCCACCATTGCCATCTATGCGCATTGCGCCATCGCGCTGATAATTATTGACGAGATAAGGGCAGCGGTTCACGGGAATCTGTTCGTAGTTTCCTCCCAAGCGGTGCCGATGTGCATCCGGGTAAGAGAGCAAACGCCCTTGCAACATCTTGTCTGGCGAATAGCCAATGCCATCCACAATGTGAGCCGGTGCAAATGCGGATTGCTCTACTTCGGCAAAATAATTCTTAGGGTTTTCGTTCAGCTCAAGCGTGCCAACATCGATCAACGGAAAATCGTTGTGCGGCCAAATTTTTGTGAGGTCGAAGGGATTCCAGTTGAATTTTTTTGATTGCTCATTCGTCATCACCTGAATTTTAACAGCCCACTGTGGGAAATGCCCGTTGTCAATGGCTTCCACTAAATCACGTTGCGAGAAATCCGGGTCTTTGCCCTTCATGGCTGCAGCTTCATCATTGGTGAAATTTTTTATTCCTTGTTTGGTTTTGAAATGGAACTTTACCCAAACGCGCTCGTTCCTGGCGTTGATCATGGAAAAAGTGTGGCTGCCGTACCCATTCATAAAACGATAACCAATCGGTGTTCCGCGGTCGCTCATCAAGATCATTACTTGGTGCAAACTTTCAGGATTGAGGCTCCAATAATCCCACATCATGGTTGGGCTTTTGCAGTGGGTGTACGGATCGCGTTTTTGGGTGTGAATAAAGTCCCCAAATTTCTTTGGGTCTTTGATGAAGAACACGGGCGTGTTGTTTCCCACCAAATCCCAGTTGCCATCCTCAGTATAAAATTTCAAAGCAAAGCCGCGCGGGTCGCGCTCGGTATCGGCACTTCCCTTTTCACCGCCCACAGTAGAGAAGCGCAGGAATGTTTTGGTTTGCTTCCCTATTTTATTAAACACTTTGGCCTTGGTGTATTTGCTGATGTCGTGCGTAACGGTAAACGTTCCGTAGGCTGCCGAACCTTTGGCGTGCACCACCCGCTCGGGGATACGTTCGCGGTTGAAGTGCGCCATTTTTTCGTGAAGGATGTAGTCTTGCAACAAAAGCGGGCCACGTGGGCCTACGCTCTGCGTGTTTTCATTCTCGACATACGGCCTGCCGGAGGCGGTAGTCAGTTTTTGGTTTTTTTCTTTTCCGTTGTTCATGACGATGGATTTGATTGAATGCCAAGATTAATCAATAGCACATCATCAATCAAACTGATATTTTCTATCTTGCAATAGATTCTGTCTATGAATTTCCAACAACTCGAATACCTTGTAGCGGTGGATACCTGGCGGCATTTTTCCACCGCGGCCGAAAAATGCCACGTTACCCAGCCCACGCTGAGCATGATGATCCAACGCCTCGAAGCAGAGCTGGACATCAAAATCTTTGACCGGAGCAAGCAGCCGGTGATCACCACCGCCATTGGCAACAAGATAATTGAACAAGCCCGAACCATACTGAGCGAGACAAAGCAGTTGAAAAGGATGGTGGCAGAACAAAAAGGAGAAGCCAATGGCGATTTGCACATTGGCATCATTCCAACAGTAGCCCCTTATCTTTTGCCTTTATTTTTAAATACTTTTTTAAAAAAATATCCCAACATCAAACTTCGGATTTCTGAATTCACCACCGATCAGATCATCACGCAACTTGAAAAGCAACACATAGACGCGGGTATTTTGGCAACCCCTCTAAAAATGGCTTCTGTAAAAGAACAACCGCTGTTCTATGAGCAATTTGTGGTGTACGCTTCGCCCGATGAGAAGATGATGAAAAAAAAATACCTGCTGGCCGATGACATTGATGTTAATCATTTGTGGCTGCTGGAAGAAGGCCACTGCCTTCGCTCGCAAGTAGTAAACCTCTGCGAGCTGAAACGAAAGGAATCGCTGATG
>JAYVMP010000015.1:0-4991 GCA_043758895.1 Bacteroidota bacterium | reverse complement strand
TGCAAAGAACTCGGTATTGCCTTTGTTGCTTACAGCCCCTTGGGCAGGGGATTTCTCACAGGACAAATCAAAAAATTTGAAGATTTTGAGGCCAATGATTTTAGAAGACATTCACCACGCTTTCAGGGAGAGAACTTTCAGAAAAACCTTGACCTTGTAAATAAACTTGAAGTTATAGCTTCAAAAAAGGGATGCACTACTTCACAACTCGCGTTGGCTTGGGTAGTGGCACAAGGCGATCACATTTTTCCAATCCCGGGAACAAAGCGGGTCAAGTACTTGGAAGAAAATGTTGACGCACTGCAGGTAAAATTCACAAAAGAAGAATTAACCGAAATAGATGCTATCGCCCCTAAGGGTGCTGCCGCAGGCACCAGGTACCCGGAGGCAAGCATGAAAGTGCTGAACGCCTAAAACTTTTTTGTTCTCCCGAATTTTAAAAACCTAACTTTGATGTAGGTCATTATAGCTTTCATGCATTTTCGTTTTTTCAAATATGCCTCGGTTTTTATTACCGTGGCCGTCATCCTCTTCTCCATGTGGAAGGGTGGCGCTTGGGTTTTTCTTGCACCGATCTATACGTTTGGGTTCATCCCTCTGCTCGAATTAGCTTTTAAAGGTTCGCCCCAAAACCTGTCGAAGGCCGAAGAAGAGTTAGCAAAAGACGATTGGAAATATGATTGGATCGTGTGGAGTGTGGTGCCTATCCAGTTTGCAACGCTGTATTATTTTCTACAACGGGTGAGTGATCCGCAGTTGAGGAGCTGGGAGGTAGTGGGGATGATCCTCGCTTTTGGGATTTCATGTGGGGTACTGGGGATCAATGTGGCACACGAACTAGGCCACCGAAGCACGAGGTATGAGCGGCTGTTGAGCAAAATGCTTTTGGCTACGTCCCTTTATATGCACTTCTATATTGAGCATAACCGAGGTCATCACAAAAATGTTTCTACCGATGAAGATCCTGCCTCTGCACGTGTCGGGGAAAATATCTATGCGTTTTATTTTCGCTCGGTGAAAGGCAGTTGGCTTTCAGCCTGGCACTTGGAAGGTATGCGGTTGAAAAACTCAAACCGTAATTTTATCAGCCTCTATAATGAGATGTTGGTGTTTCAGCTTGTTCAGCTTCTGCTCTTGACTCTAATTACATGGGTGTGGGGGTGGAAGGTGATGCTTTGTTTTGTCGGAGCGGCCATACTTGGTTTTTTGCTGCTCGAAACCGTGAACTACATCGAGCATTATGGGTTGCGCAGAAAGAAAACTGCAGGCGGTCAGTATGAGCGTGTGATGCCTGCACATTCGTGGAATTCCGATCACCCCGTGGGACGGATTATGTTGTTTGAGTTAACTCGCCATTCCGACCATCATTTTATGACCTCCAGAAAATTTCAACTACTTCGGCACCTGGAGGAAAGCCCGCAGATGCCCACCGGATATCCAGGTATGATGGTACTTTCTCTTTTCCCTCCGCTTTGGTTCAAGGTTATTCACCGTACAATGAAAAAATACAATACCTTACTTTGATAAAATAGTTGGCAGATGAATTTTCCACTTATTCTCAAATTCCTCAAAGACCTCTCTAAAAATAATAACCGCGATTGGTTTGAAAAAAACAAGCCGGTTTATCTTGAAGCCAAATCTAACTTTGAAAATTTTTTGGAAGCCCTGCATAAAGAACTGCTGAAGTTTGATGAAAGCCTGGTCGGAGTCAACCCGCGTAAACTAGGTTTTAGGATTTACCGCGATGTGCGCTTTAGCAAGGACAAGCAACCTTATAAAAACAATATGGGCGCAGGTTTTTCACCGCGTGGAAAAATGGAGCAAGAGCCGGGCTATTACGTTCACATTGAGCCGGGCAAAAGTTTTATTGCGGGGGGAATTTACATGCCCAATCCCGAAAACCTGGCCAAGATTCGGCAGGAGATTGATTACAACCCCAAGGCTTTGTTAAGGATTTTGAACGATAAGGAATTCAAAAAATATTTTAGTGGCCTTTCGGATGGAGACCGTGTGAAGACCGCTCCTAAAGGTTACCCCAAAGCGCATCCGCATATTGAACTGCTCAAGAATAAAAGCTTTACGGTGTCGAGCCCATTTACGGATGCGGAAGTAAAAGATCCGCAGTTTGTTAAGAAAGTGGCCCACATCAGTAAAAATATAAAGAAGCTGAATGCGTATTTGAACGAGGCAATAGGGTAAGTCAAATTCAAGGTGAAGCCAACCCCAAACTAGAGTCAAGGAATGTGTTCAACCTGAATTTAAGATTGTGGAATTAAAAAGTGCCGAAGGCGGGACTCGAACCCGCATAGCTTGCGCCACACGCCCCTGAAACGTGCGTGTCTACCAATTTCACCACTTCGGCAATTTTATCTTGGTGCCCAGGACTGGACTCGAACCAGCACACCTTGCGGCACTACCCCCTCAAAGTAGCGTGTCTACCAATTTCACCACCTGGGCATTTATGAAAACTCTCGTTCGGGTTTTAAGGGAAGGCAAAAGTAAAAATGTTTTCAAACTTTACCAATCAGGCCAGCGAGGCTTTTTTCTTGGGTGCTTTCTGAACAAGGTATTGAACCATCTTGCCGTATTCCGTGTGTTCTTTGTGCCCGAGGCTGACTTTCCTTCCATCACTGAACCGAATTTGCAATTCCTTGTACTCCGAATTCTTTCCTGTCTTCACTTTATTTTCTACCCATTGATCGATTTGTTCCAAAGAATAAACTTTGCTTTGCCGAAGGAAAGGATAATCAATTTGGATCTGATTATTACCCAGCTTAAGGATTTTGTGTCGTACAACTATTTTAAAAAAGACAAACAGTCCAAGGGGTGTCAATATTCCTATCACCGCATAATTGTACCACGCTACGCTGTGGTGATTAATGATCCCAATGCAATTCATGGCCACCACCACAATGGTGATGAGAAGAAATAAAACGAACGAGATAACCGTGCTGGTTTGTGGTTTGGACGTGATCAATGCGAAGGAATTTCGCAAAGATCAATTTCCATTTGACAAAATCAAAATTTGATGGATGCATTTCAAAAAGACTCAGGCTTTACCTCACCCAGCTGAGCGTGTGTGGTTTGGTAACTCACCATTTTCCCTCTCCGGATGGAGAGGGCGCAGAAACCGTGCTGTCCCCTCTCGCCTTTTGATGGAGTGAGGTGGATACCAACTCGATAGAATACCACAAAAATTTGAAATGCACCCAAATTTGATTGAAGCCAAGAACTATTTAGCCAAGAAAAAATTTGGAGAGCATGACCACACTCCAAACAATAACCAAACCCCCAACGCCTACGAACATTGACTTTACAGGAAGTTTACCAGCTAACCGGGCTGCAAATGGGGCAGCCAACGTTCCGCCTACCATTAATCCTAAAATAACCGGCCAATGATTGATGCCCAGCATCGAGAAAAAAGTGAGGGCACTTGCCAAGGTGACAAAAAACTCGGTAATGCTGACCGATCCAATTACATAGTTTGGGCTTCTGCCTTTTGAAATTAATGTACTGGTAACCAATGGACCCCACCCGCCTCCACCAAAAGAATCGAGAAAACCCCCGGCACCGGCCAGCCAGCCCACGCGTTTTACTTTTTTTGCAATTCTGTTTTTTTGGAAGGCGGCCCGCAGGATTTTTGTTCCCAGAAACAAAGTATAAACCGCCAACATTGGCCGAATATAAAAAGCGTACTGATTGCCAAACTTTGAGAGCAAGTAGGCTCCTGCTACTGCCCCCACAATTCCAGGTATCAATAATTTTCTAAATAACTTTTTGTTAACGTTTCCGAATTTGTAATGACTGTACCCTGATACGCCACTCGAAAACATTTCGGCCGTGTGAATGCTCCCACTGATGGTGGGTAAATTAATGCCAAGTGATAAAAGAACGGTGGTGCACGTCACTCCATAACCCATCCCTAATAGTCCATCTACAAGTTGGGCGAGAAAACCGGCAGCAATCATCCAGTAAAAACTTGAATCAATACGCAGCACCATTATTTTGAAGTCGTCCACCAAATTGGAAATGGGTATATACGAGAGAATCAAATGACCTAAGAACATAAAGACGAATGCGAAAAGAGAATAGGAAGCAATGCGCCTCCATTGCTTTTCATTAAGTGGAAGCAAGGATTTTTCTTTTTCAACAACTAATGTTTCTGTGAGCTTATTTAATGGGATAATCTCCTCAGCGAAGTTGCCATTTAATTTATTTCTGATAAGGTGCGTGTTGCCCAGCAAGTCATCAACTTGGTCGGGCAGGGTATCGGCATAGATTATATCGGCCACATTAATTAAGATTCCTTTTTCCTTCGCATCTTTTTGAATGAAAGAACTCGTTCGCTTGTCAGTTACGGCAACGATAACAAGGTCGCAGTCATTCAGGTCTTTCGATTGATATACGCGGTCATTCAGTTCGATGTTCTTATGTCTATCGGCCAAATGAATTATCTCCTCACAAATGGAATCAGCTACTACTTTAATTTGAGTGGCGGGCGAGTTGTTCAATAGGGCTTTCAGTTTCTCCAGGCCAACCGCCCCCCCACCTACAATCAGCAACTGAAGGTTTTCGAGTTTAAGGAAAACAGGAAAAAGAGTATTCATTTCTTTGATTTTTTTGACTACCGTAATTTCCTTGGAATCATTCATTCGCAATCAGTTTAGCTTTATTTCGCGTTGCGCAAAATCCCCAAAACTTTCCCCAGCCTTTCGTTCGGATTTGAACCGGCCAAGCCAGCCATCAAGCTCGATTAAAATGGATTCTTCATCCAAATTCTCTTTATAGGTTTTATTTAATCTTTCTCCGATACGATCGCCACCAAAGTGGAGGTTATAGCGACCTAAAGCAGTTCCTACTAACCCGATTTCTGCGAGGTATGGGCGCGCGCACCCATTGGGGCAGCCGGTCATCCGAATTATCGTTTCTTCCCCTTCCAATGAATATTTTTTCAGGATAGGCTCAATTTTAGAAATGAGTTTCGGCAGGTA
>JAYVMP010000014.1:0-16976 GCA_043758895.1 Bacteroidota bacterium | reverse complement strand
GTAGCCCGCGACACCAAAACCATTCGCGGCCGACTTAAAAACTCCGCCAACCTTTTTACAGCAGACGGTGATGTTACCAATCCCGCCTTTCGCGTCAGCCTCGTTAAAAAAATCTCTGAGAACTGGGGCAAGCTGGATATCCTCGTCAATAACGTGGGCACTAATGTGCGCAAAAAATTTAATGATTATACGGAAGAAGAATACCGTCAACTGTTTGAAACGAATTTGTTCAGCACGGTAGAACTCACACGGCTCGCTTTCCCTTCCCTCAAAAATTCGGGAAACGCCAGCGTGGTCAATATTGCTTCCGTGGCCGGAACTTTTGATGTGCAAACCGGGCCTCCTTACGGCATGACCAAGGCGGCCATTATCCAACTTTCAAAAAACCTTGCTGTCGAGTGGGCTTCCTTTCACATCCGCGTGAACACAGTTTCACCTTGGTATATCGAAACACCGTTAACCGAACCCGTGCTCTCCGACCCCGAACGTAAGGAAAGAATCTTGGCGCGCACGCCCATGAACCGCGTTGGCCAACCTGAAGAGGTGGCGGGCATCGTGGCTTTTCTGGCGATGGACAAAGCAAGTTACATCACCGGACAAAACATAATGGTGGACGGTGGGATGAGCGTTAAAGGACTTTGACTTGAAACCGAGGAATGAATGCAAGGTACGCTACAGCAATTTTGTATTTGCTTCACACCTCGTACTTTTTCATTATTTTCACTTTCTGAAATCTAAAATCGTATGAAAAATGTATTCTTTTTTTTATTGTCGGGTTTGCTGGGCACTGCTGCTTTTGCACAATCAACAAAAACGATTGCGCCAGGCAAGCCCGAGGAAAACGGGTTTTCGGTTGAGCGGCTCGCCCGCATTGACCAAACGTTGAACGAGTATGTTTCAAAAGGAAACATTCCCGGTGCTGTAGCGCTGATCGTGCGCAACGGCAAAATAGTTTATGAAAAATCGTTTGGTTACAGCGATGTAGAAACTAAAGCAGCGTTAAAAAACGACAACCTATTCCGCATTGCCTCTCAAAGCAAAGCCATCACCAGCCTTGCGGTGATGATGCTGTGGGAAGAAGGAAAATTTTTGCTGGACGAGCCGATCAGCAATTACATCCCCGCATTTAAAAACCCAAAAGTGCTCGCCACCTTCAATGAAAAGGATTCAAGTTTTACAACAACTCCCGCCAAAGGAGAAATAACGATTCGGCAATTGCTCACCCATTCCTCCGGCATAGATTATGCAGGCATTGGCAGCAAAGAAATGAAAGCCATCTACGCCAAAGCCGGAGTGCCGAGCGGTATTGGCAACAACGATGCCGTGCTGGGCGACAAAATAAAAATACTGGGCCAGTTGCCGCTCAAACACAATCCAGGGGAGCAATGGACGTATGGACTTAATAGCGATGTGCTTGGCTATCTGGTTGAAATCATTTCCGGTTCTTCCTTTGATGATTTCTTGCACCAACGGATTTTCAAACCCCTGGGCATGAACGATACCTATTTTTATTTGCCCAAAGAAAAATACAGTCGCTTAGTGAGTTTGTACGAAACAAAGGAGGGCAAGCTCGCAAAAGCAACAGCACGTGTTTACGACAAAGTTGATCCGAACTACCCCAACACAACCGGCAACTATTTCTCGGGCGGTGCCGGGCTTTCCTCCACCGTGGAAGACTATGCCAAATTTTTACAATTGTTTTTAAATAAGGGCGAATACAACGGAGTGCGGTTGCTCGGACGAAAAACAGTCGAGTTGATGCTCACCAACCAACTGCAGCCACCAATTACCAATAAATTTGGATTGGGCTTCGGATTGGAGACGGTTGAAAACGATTATCAATCACCATTTACCATAGGGTCCTTTTCTTGGGGCGGTGCATTCAACACGCACTATTGGGCAGATCCCAAAGAAAAATTAATCGGGATAATTTTCACCAACATCTACAACACGCCTCATTGGAGCATTGGGGAGAAATACAAAGCGTTGGTGTACCAGGCAATCGTGAATTGATTCGTATAACCACCAACCGATTTTCTGCGCTTCGCTTTTATAGGGTCAATGCCAAACCGAAATGATAATAGACATTAAGGTAATACCAATGACATGGTAGCCGGCATCGATAAACCAGAGTTTCAAGGGCTTCATCAAATACATATCGGCCATCACTAGGGGGATAACACCTACCGCACTGAGCAACAATCCCAATTTAATCCCGGGAACACATCTTACTACACTGAGAGCCATCGCCAGTATTCCAATAGCAATAGCAATGACGGCTCCCATCACAAAGGTTTTGACCATCATCGGGAGCATCATTTTTTTCATCTCGTCTTTTTTTTCCGGTGTCGGCTCGGGAATGTTGTTAAGAGCCATCCATTGCTTTCCAAATAACATCGAAAACCAAATAGAGCCCAAGGCAAAATAGGCGATGGCTGCAACGACAATGGCAAGCCAGTTCGCATGGGAAAGGAAATTGTTTAACATAGTGTTGGGGTTTAAGGTCTAAGAAAGCTAAGACAATTATTTGTCAAAGGCAATAGAATACCTTCGAAAAATTTAATCGAATTGCACGAAGCCATAAATCAAATGAAATCACTCTGTGCGCAAACTATTAACAGGGTTAGCCAGGGCAGCTTTGATGGCCTGATAGCTAACCGTGGCTAGCGTAATTAGCAATGCTCCTGTCCCTGCCAATATGAAAACCCACCAAGAAATGGTGGTACGGTACTCATACTTGAGAAGCCAGTTATTCATGTAATAAAGAGAAGCAGGGATAGCAATTAAAAGGGAAATGATTACCAGCATTACAAAATCTTTTGACAACATTTTCCATAAAATAAAAACAGAAGCACCCATTACTTTGCGCACACCAATTTCCTTGGCACGTTGCTCAGCAACGAACGAAGCGAGCCCGAATATGCCAAGGCAACTGATGAAAATGGCTAAGGCGGCAAAAAAACTGGCAAGCTTGCCTACGCGTTCTTCATCGCTAAATTTCCGCGCATAATCTTCATCCACAAATTTGTATTCAAAGGGTGATTCAGGATTATACGTTTTGAAAACCGTCTCGATCTTATGGATGGCTTCGTGTGGACTAATGGCCGGATTGATTTTAAGCAGCAGCACATTCTCCTCATCTTTAGAGATATGAAAAAGTGAAGGACGCGCAGGTTCGTAAGGCGACTCTATTACCATGTCTTTGATCACCCCGATAATGGTGAATGGCTTTTTTTCCCAGATTAAAGTTTCTCCCACGGGGCTTTTGAACCCAATAAATTTTGCAGCTATCTCATTGATTACGAAGGCGCTGGAGTCCGTTGCCAAGTCGCGCGCGAAATCACGACCATCGATAAATTTCCATCCGATTGTTTTTCCATATTCATGTGTGATCCCGTTATTCGGAAAGTCAACTGCGAGGGCCGGGTCTTTACCTTTCCAATCGAAACCACCATTGGTATTCCAATGCGATGTGGGTGGGCTGCCAGACTCTGCCATTTCTATGATGGCTCCCAAAGACTTCAGTTCATTGCGCACCGTCTCAAAATGTTTATGGATGTCGGGCGTTGACATGAAAATGTTAATCAATCCATTTCGCTCATAGCCAATGGGTCTGTTTTTGGCAAACTGTATCTGATTGAATACGATGATGGTGCCGATGATCAATGTAACCGAAACGGTAAACTGCAACACAACTAATATTTTGCGCGGTAGCGAGGCAAAGCGACCTACTCGAAACGTTCCTTTCAATACTTTTACAGGTTGAAAAGAGGACAAGTAAAGTGCTGGATAACTGCCCGCGATGAGGCCTGTAGTCAAACTAAAGCAAATACCCACCACCCAAAACGTGAGATTAAGCCAAGGCAAGATTAATTTTTTATCAGCCACCTGATTGAAAGCCGGAAGGGCCAATTGCACCAACAGCAAAGCAACCACAAAGGCCAGAAAAGCTACCAACAACGATTCACTGAAAAATCGGTTGACCAATTGACTGCGTTCTGAGCCGACACATTTTCGGATGCCGACTTCTTTCGCCCTCTTCTCCGAGCGGGCGGTACTTAAATTCATAAAGTTGATGCAAGCCAGCAGTAACACGAAAACGCCAATGATGCCGAACAGCCATACAAACTCAATTCTTCCGCCAATGTTGATGCCGTTTTTAAATTCTGAGTGCAAGTGCCATTGGCTCATGGGCAGAAGAAATACTAAAGGCTTATACCTTCGCTCGTGTTCATCGGTTAGTTTATTGAATTTTACATTTTTGATTTTTGCCGAGACTTTTTCCATGTCCGTATTTTCAGCCAGTTGGGCGAAAGTCTGTGTAAAGTTGCTGCCCCACGGGTTTTGCATTTTCTTTATCCACTCGTTGGTGATGATGTAGAGCTCCCAAGGAAGAAGATAATTCATGTTCCAAAAGAAAGTATTGTGCGGCAAGTCCTCATATACGCCAGTAACTTTCACATCTTGTTTGTTATCAATCCGCATAAGTTGATTCATGGGGTCGGCATCACCAAAAAAAGCTTTGGCAATGGAGGCGGATAACAAAATGGAATGCGGTTCTCTCAGTCCATCACGGGTTCCTTTCAACATTTTTAGGGTAAGCATTTCGGTAACTTCCGGTTCAAAGTAATAACCGTCTTTGTTAAATCTTTTTTCTCCGAAAGCTAAAATATGGGTCGAGTTCCATGATGACTGCAAAACATACTTGAAATCACTTCCAAAGTTGTTACGAATTTCTTCAGCCATTAAATAAGGATTGGAGACTTGTGATTCGGTATTGCCGTTATAAACGTTGTGTTGCCACACCTGCGCAATACGGTCGTAGTTTTCATGGTATTTGTCGTAAGAGAGTTCGTCCCAAATCCAGAGGCCGATGAGTATGGCCACGGCCATGCCGGTAGCGAGCCCTGCAATGTTAATGAATGAATACCCTTTTTGTTTAACGAGATTGCGGAAAGCAATTTTGATGTAATTTTTTAACATGGATCAGCGTGTTGGTGGAGGAAGCCTTTCGATCAGGTTAAATACTTATGAAATCGCCAGAGGTTGCACAATTAATGAAAATAATTTTTCTTTGTGCTGCCTGCATTGAATTCATCAGCTTATAAAATGATTCAATGAATCGCCTTTTACCCCGTAGAAATTGAATGGCGCGTTCTACATTTTTGTCCACTACCTTTTCTGATTTCAAAAAACCAATGTAGCGCGTGATTTCCTTTCTTCGCGAAGGTGGCAACCTTTCAAATACCTGAATATCTTTTTTATTCTTGTTGAGTGCGGCATGCAATTTCGAGGGCATGGATGTGATGCGCACAACAGGATCAAATTCAATACTTATTTCCGCCCAATCACCTACATCAAGACCCGTAGCCTTGCGCATGGGCGACATTGATTTGATCATTCAAATGGTCACTCACAAATCGGCACTAACGCCAGAGATTTGAGCAGAAGGTATTGTGATCCGGCCGCAACAGAAAAATAGATTTGATCCTATCCAATGAAAACTTCAACAATGGGCGCGTCACGCTCAAAGCGATCAACCCTGGATCAACCCCGAGTTTCTTTTGAAGTACGGGGAATAATTCCATTGGATCATCTATTCCGAATCCTTATTGGTTAGTCTTGGTTTAATCCCTTCGGAAACAAACTCCGATCTATCCCTGGAATAACCTTCATCGCATTTTTATAATACACTTTCTTTAGTACGGAGTCGGGGAGTGAGAGACCATACATTTTCCAATGGGCGTGGCGCTTGCGGTAGTAGTCAAAATATTCGTCATCGGTTTCCAGTACACGAAAGTAGGTGTAGTATTCTTCCTTTTTATAAGTGTCTTTGCCCATCATCACGCGGTCCTGGTAGTGGATCATCCAATTTCGCGCCAAACGGGGCTGCCGGCCGAGTTCGGCAAGCACGGCCCCCAACTCAGTATAGACATTCGGCATCGCGTCCAATAATTTTCCGAGCCGCTCCAAATCGTTGCCAAACCAACCGAGGTGCGCATCGATGAATTTTGTTTTAGGATGTTTGCGGAAAACATGGTGTTGCTCACCCATTATGGTTTCAAAAGAAGGGTATTCGGCAGGCGAGCGGTAGCGACTTGGTTCTTGTTTCAGCTCCAGCCATCGCTCATTGTATTTGTCTTTGGGATTCCAAAAGGAATTAGGTTCACCCGAGTGAATCAATACAGGGATTCCCAACTCACCACACTTCGCCCAGATGGGGTCAAGTCGCGGGTCATCCACGGCAATTCGTTTTCCCTTGTTGTCTTTGTCGGTCAAGCCTAAGCTTTTATACACTTTCAATCCTTTCACACCTTGCTTCACAGCTTCATCCATCAGCTTCAATGTTTCGCCTGGCCAACCGGCATCGTCCAATTTTTCAAAATCGATATTGAGGAATAATACAAATCGGTTGGGAAAATGATGGTTTACATTGTCGAGCGACCATGCCAAATATTTTCCACGAAAGCCACTGAGGTTGACCATCACGCCCATGTGGAGAGAATCCATTTCAGTTACCAGCTTACCCAGGTTTTGAACGGGCATTGTCCATTGATGATTGTGCACATCAATGAAAGGGAATTTGGAATGAGTGAGCAGATGTTGAGGAATTTTTAGCGTAGAAACAGGTTCATACTCCTCTACGTCCATCATGTTTAATCGATATTGAATTCTGCCGATGAGCCAATAGGTAAGTACAAGAAATACCAGAACCGCAATGGGCAACATGACCCATTTCTTCAAGAATGCCATGAACAAAATTTTTACTGGATCGTGATCGGAACGGTGAATTGTGTTTTGCCCCAAACAAAGTTCATATTCACCCCGGTAGAGTCACTGCCAAAAGTGATCGTGAATTGTTCGGTTTCTTCCAACGGTGTGGTAACAGGCACATCTACTTTAAGCACATCTAAACTATAGTTGGGCTCTCTGACAGCAAAGAAAACTCCTGTCTCCTTGTTCAATGAAACTTGAAATGACGATGGCCCTGGCACGGCATATATGCGGTAACTCCCTGCATTCACAGGCTTGCTCGCAAAATTTACGTTCTTGCTAAAGGTGATTTCGGTGGCCGCATTGGCCCCAAGCCTCCAGTATTTGCCATAGGGTTGCAACGCCTTGTCTTTGGCTTCGCCAAAAATAAGCCTGCCTTTTTTATAGGGGCGGCTGTACGAAACTTTTACATCGAGGCCACGATCACTAAAAGCAATAGTCATGGGCGGGCTTGCAGGAAACAAATTAAGGTACACCACAAAACCAATAAAGGCAAGGAGAATGACACTTATGCCAATCAATATTTTCTTTTTCATGATGGTTAATGTTTAAATTTAAAGAGTTAAAGATACACACTTGCAGTGGACTCCCATAGCGGGATTTTTTTTCCCGAATTGATTCCTATTTAAAATTGTCAGTCTGAATTTTAGTGCATTGGCCAAGAAATATTAAATCGGCATGATTCTTCCTCAATATTTTAGTTAAATAAATTTCGTTTATGTTGATCTCGAGGAGCAAAAATTTAACCATCCAGGTTGTCAAAAAATTCAAATTGGCAATATTTACCTGGAGTGGGCTTACGCCATCAGACGTATTTAGAGCGGGGACCATTGAGTCTTTAGAAGTACTACGAATGCACCCAAACGTAAACCGAATTATATTAAACTCAAAAGACCATCACCTGGTAGGGCAAGATGATATCACCGCTTCCGTCAACTCAACTGTTGATTACCTCATTGTGGCCAAAGGCAATTATAAAATGGCCGTTATTCCACCCGAGGACATTTTGGCAAAAAGTTCGATCGATCAGTATATTGATTCGTTGAACAGCACCTTAAAAAAACGATTTGTGGTGACAAAATATGAAACAATGAAAAGAGCTTTTTCCAGTTTGGTCATGCCAAAGATTTGTTTCTTCTTCCATGGGAAAGCAACTAATAAAAAGCCAAGAAGTATAGTTTTCTCGTAGGAAACTCAAATGTGATACACCCATTCCATGTATTGCCCGTCATGCGCATTGAAATCATCACGTTTGAAAAAATGCGTGTCGCGTGTGTCAATCTCAACGATGTCGGCAAACTTAGGTTTCGGTAACCTTCTTTGCCACCTGCCTTGGTGAACCCAATCGTTTGCCAGCACACTAAAACAATTTGGTTCTTAGAAGTGGTACAAATCCCATAAGGGCAAACCGTACGGGTCAGCGGTTCACCCGAAAGAAGCAATCGGCATATTCTTTTTTCCGCTGAGGCTTATCAAAGCTGTGTGGTAAGTTCTTGGATATCCATTCTTTAGATGACGAAACGCTTAATTAATAACCTTTGCAAAAGCCCTTACGGGAAAAGTGCCAACCCCGACAAACTTGGGCGGCACGGCATTGAATACAAAATCCTTTCCTTTCAGCAACGGCAGATTCGTCATGTGTTCCACTATCAGGATTTCGTTTCTTAGTAAAGTTGAATGAACCGGTCTTGTGTTGGTTCGTGTGTCGTCAATATTGTGACTGTCGATCCCCATCAATTTTACTTTTTGATCTACCAAATAGTGAGCCGCTTCCTCCGTAAGAAACGGGTGGTTTTCAAAATAGGTATCGGTGCGCCAGTGTTTGCTCCAGCCGGTATGCACAAGCACGGCTTTTTCAAAAAGGTCTCTTCCTTCAAAGAATTCCTTTCCGATAACTTGGCTGTTTTCGGCATCAATTAAGACACCACTAAGCTCGGCCAATTTTTCTAAATGGATTTGCGAAAGATCGTTGCCTTCCGCATAACGGTGAAACGGACAATCGAGGTACGTGCCGGTGTTGGCCACTATTTCTATTTTGCCGATTTGAAATTCTGTGCCGGGCGCATAGTTTTTCTTAGAGTCTTCGCGGCTCAGGTAGTCGCAGATGAGTGGGGCAGGCAACCCTTTGTAGGTGATCATGCCATGCTCAATGGAGTGGCTCAGGTCAATCAGTTCCATATTAATTCAATATTCCAAATTTTAAAATCCAACATTGAATTGGCTCCCAATCATTCATGTTGTTCTTTTTAATTTCCTCCTGAAGAGAGGAGGTCATCGGTACTTAACTTAACAACATTGAATCTTGAGCCTCTAATTTTTTAATCCTGAATTACTTTTTGCTCGCATTGAAAAGCTTCTCTTTCTCGTCTTTGCTGAGGCTCTCGTAACCGCGATCAGAAATTTTATCAAGGATAATATCAATCTCTTCTTGCGAGGCTTTGGAGGGGGAAGATGTTTTTTGTTTTTCTGATTTGCGATAGGTCACCTTCACTTTGGTGCGGGGCTTAAAAAGAGTTTTAAAAAAATCAAGCACGGCTGTGATCCATCCACCCCAGTTCACACCTGCTTGCAACTGCTTTACATAAACAAAGCCCATCAATGCACCACCGAGGTGGGCAATGTTGCCGCCTGCATTGGCACCTACCGATCCTAAAAAAGAAATCAAAATATAAATCGCTACAATGTATTTGATGCGTACAGGGCCAAAAAACAGCAGGAGGAAAGTATAGTCGGGCAAGAGCGTGGCCGCACCGGTCATGATGGCATAGACGGCACCAGAGGCGCCCACCATTCCGGCAAAATCGGATTGTGATTTAAAGAATGGAACAGTATTAAAAATCAACAGATAAAAAGTAGCGGCAGCGAGTGCACCCAGCACATACAGGGCGATTAGCTTATCGCTGCCGAGGTATTCCACAAACAATTTCCCAAACCAGTACAAGGCGAGCATGTTAAATAAAATGTGAAAAACATCGGTGAGGCTGTGGGCAAATGCGTACGTGATGATCGTCCAGGGGCGCGTGATAAAATTGGCAAACACCGGAGGGATAGAAAACTGATTGTGGATGACCTGGAAATAATTCTCAAAACCACCCACCCGGGCAAACACGAACAGCACACCCAAAATCAAAAACACCACCACGTTGACGATAATCAACTGGATGTGACCATTGTTGGACTTGCCGAATGCGCTTTTAAATTCTTCTAACACAGCACCTTATTTTTTAGATTTTATGATTTGGGCTCACTCAACCCAAAATATAAACAACAATTGCCTTACTATTTTAGCGGCAACATTTTTTAGTGCTTACTAAAAGGGCATTAATTTATTTATTTATTAAAAATAATCGATCAGCTTCAAATTGGCTAATTGAAAAACTTAATAGCGACCCCGGTTTTGACTTTTCCAATAGCTGATGATGATAAAAGCAACGAATGCCCCACCAAAATGGGCCAGATGGGCTACCGTGCCAGACCGGTCCATAAAAAAAGTGATCCCTCCCATCACAAACACCATGTACTTTGCTTTGATCGGAATGGGCGGGAACAAAAGCATCAACTCCATATCCGGAAAGACCAGCCCAAATGCCATGAGAATACCATAAAGAGCGCCAGATGCGCCAAGCATTGGGCTTTCATGACCCGGAAAGAAAAAATAATTCACTACGCCATAGATTACCCCCGCCCCTATGCCAGTGGCCAAATAGAAAAACAGAAATTTCTTTTCGCCCCAGTATTGCTCCAGAATGGGTGCAAAGGATGCCAAAGCAAGCATGTTGAAGAAGATATGACCAAAGCCACCGTGAGCAAACATGTAGGTGAAAAATTGATAGGGTTCAAAATAGGGAGTACCCAATGGCCACAGCGAAAGATAGACAGTGAATTGTTCGGCAAAATTTTGCAACAAAAAAATGACCACATTGATTATAATCAGCGTGCGAACAGTTGGCGTTACATTAAACATCATAAAGGATTATCGGGTAAAATGATTTTCGATCTTAGACGAGTCAAAAATAAAAAAGGTTGGCCTTCCATCAGGCGAATAGTTGGGGATGGGGCAAGCAAACAATCGGGCAGCCATCGCTTCCATTTCTTCATCAGATAATTTTTGTCCTGCTTTGATGGAAGCCCGTTTGGCCAATGCGTGCGCCAAATTTTCGCGAAGGGGCAATTGCAACTCGGATTGATTCTTTTTGAATTGCTCAATCAGTCCTTCAAACAATTCCTTTTCGCCTCCGATAATTTCAGTTGGCACCCCTGAAATCAGCAATGTATTTTTTCCAAACACTTCAAAGCGAAAACCGAGCGCATAAATTTCGCGCTCCATCTCCATCGCCAAAGCAAAGTCGGTTGCGGTAAGGGTGAGGGTCTGCGGAAACAAACTTTGTTGACTGTTGCCAGGCACGCCCCTGAGTTGCGCTAAATAATTATCAAAAAGAATCCGCTCATGGGCGGCTTGTTGGTCGATAAACATTATTCCGTTGCGGGTAGCCCGGACAAGATACTTTTGCTGAAACTGGAATAATCCCTTTTCAATTTCAGCAGCGATCGGAAGTTCTTTTTTGTTGATGGAACTTTCAAAACGCATCGTTCTCGGTTCAACCAATTGCTTATCAAACAACCGGGAGTTAGGAGCTTCCTGTTCAATTAGTTTCTCCCAGTTCTGCAGGTTCGCGCGTTGCAATGAGTTGCTGAACTGTTCATCGTAATATTGTTCGCGCGAAAGCGGTTGGCTGAGTTTGCCCATGAGGTTCACATCCGCAGCAAAATCAATAGCCGGGGCGAGATTGTGTGCACCTAAGGCCTGTTTCACCGCACTCCATACTACAGCATAGACGGCACGCTCGTCATCAAATTTGATTTCCGTTTTGGTGGGGTGAACGTTCACATCAATATGTTTTGGGTCGATGTCGATAAACAGGGCATAAAATGGAAAACTGCTTTCTTGCAGCAAACCTTCGTATGCATTAGAGACGGCATAGCCCAGGTAATTATTGCGGATAAAGCGCTGGTTGACGAAAATAAATTGCTCACCGCGTTTTCTTTTGGCGAGGTCCGGGCGGCCGATATACCCGGTGATTTTTAGTAACGATGTCTCCTCCTGAACGGGGGCCAGTTGGGTTTGATAATTTTTACCAAACAAATTCACAATGCGCTGGCTTAATTTGCCTACTGGCAAATCGTAAATCAATTCATCGCTTTGGAACAACGTAAAAGAAATGTTGGGATGAGCCAAGGCGAGTCGTTGAAATTCTTCGGTGATGTGGCTCATCTCTACCCCGTTTGATTTCAGGAAATTTCTGCGTGCGGGGATATTATAAAATAAATTTTTGATGCTGATGCTGGTCCCTTTCTCACAGGCCACCGGCTCCTGCTTTTTCACCTCCGATCCTTCTACCAAAAGCAAAGTGCCAAGGTCTTCATTCGGAAGGCGCGTTTTCAGTTCCATCTGCGATACAGCGGCAATGGATGCGAGTGCTTCACCACGAAAGCCCATCGTTCGAAGCCGGAATAAATCATCGGCCGTACGAATTTTAGAAGTAGCATGCCGTTCCAAACTCATGCGTGCATCAGTTTCGCTCATGCCTTGGCCGTTGTCGATCACCTGAATGAGCACTTTGCCCGACTCTTTAACGATAAGCTTGATGGACGTGGCTCCGGCATCAATCGCGTTTTCAATCAACTCCTTGACGGCCGAAGCTGGGCGCTGCACCACCTCACCAGCGGCAATCTGGTTGGCAATAGCGTCAGGAAGGAGTTGGATAATGTCGGGCATGAAAAACGATGCCGAAAGGTACAAAAAAGAGGTTGGCGAGAAGAAAAAAAATACTCCTTCTCTATTTTAATTATGCGCAGCGCAATTCTTTCTTTTCCTTTTCAATTGAAATTAAATTCAACTCGGGAGCCAGGATTACGCTCACCTCATCCTGCTCACTCAGTTCTTTAAGCTTCTCTAATTTCACCGAGCCGGTCATGTATTGATGGTCTTTGCCTTGGTAGCCTCCTTTAAAATTTTCAAAATCTTTCGGAGAGATGAGCGAGCCTTGCGGGAAACTAACGACCACGTCCACCAAGGCTTCGTTGGAAAAAGGAAGTCCATCGCCCTGCGCAAATTTTTTGTATTCGTAACGATAGTCGTAGGCGAGAGCAGAAATATCCGAGAGCACCGCAGAACCTGTTGGGTAGCCGCCAGCACCCTTGCCAATAAACACTTGCTTTTCTGCAAAGGCACCTTCTACCAGCACAGCATTGTACTCGTTGCGCACATTGGCGAGCATGTGATCGGTCGGGATAAACTGCGGAGCGACAAACGCAAAAATCTTTCCACTTAGTTTATAAGCGCGGGCAATCAATTTTATTGTAAGGTTGTTTTCACGTGCATATTTTAAATCAACAGGCGAAATTTTCTGAATACCTATATTGATGATTTCTTCGGGTTTGATAAAGACACCAAACGTATGCGCAATGGCAATCGTCAGCTTGAATTTGGGATCAAATGCTTTTACATCCAACGAGGGGTCACTTTCGGCAAAACCCAAGTCTTGTGCGCCTTTCAGTGCTTCTATATAGCTTTTCCTTTCTTCGAAAACCTTGGTGAGAATATAATTAGTGCTTCCATTGAAAATACCTTCAATGCTGGTGATCAAATCATTGTCGTAATATTCTTCGAGGTTGCGCAGGATAGGAATGCTGCCACAGACCGATCCCTCGTACAGTACGGAGCGATTGCATTGTTGCTGAAGGTGGTACAGTTCTTCTAAGTTTTCCGCGATCATCCGTTTGTTGGCGGTCACCACATGTTTGCCGTTTTGCAAAGCCGCCTTCACAATTTCAAATGCCGCTTTGGCATCATCAATTAGCTCCACCACCACATTGATCTCAGGATCAAGCAGAATCTCATTCTTATCGAATGTAAATTGAGCTTTGTCAAGTATCCTTTGTTTATCGCGATTTTTTACGCAGATCTTTTTTATTTCAGCTTTGATGCCGTGGGTTTCATTGAGTACATGATACAGCCCCTGCCCTACGCAGCCGAAACCAAAAAGCCCCAACTTGAGATGTTTGTGTTGTGTAGGCAAACTGATAGCCGAATTTTGTGACAACATATTTTTCAATTTATTAATTGTCTTATTTTATAAATCCTATTTTTTACGAGCCGAACTTCGGCATCCGAAGGAATACCTATCTTACTACTACTTCTTTTTTACCGATCATGAATTTGCTCACTATTTTTTTAAACTGATCGATCTCCACCAAAAAACCATCATGCCCAAACAACGAATCGATTTTTTCGAATTGAGCGTTGGGAATCATCTCAGCTAAAAACATTTGTTCACGAATCGGGAAGAGAATATCGCTTTCAATACCGATCACCAACGTTTCAGCTCGAATGCATTGCAAGGCTGCTTCGACACTTTTTCTACCACGCCCCACATGATGGCTGTCCATCATCTTCGACAATATCCAATACGTAAACGCATTGAAGCGGTTAGCTAATTTATGGCCCTGGTACTGTTGGTAGGATGACGCACGGAAATTATCTATCGCACCTGGGTTTTTTTCTGATTGCGTTTCCTCAAAACCTTTATAGGCGCGATAAGAGATCATGCCCATCGCGCGCGCGGCCTTCATTCCTTCAATCCCTGCACGCGGATCATTTTCTTTCCACGAGCTATCTGCAGCAATGGCCATCCGTTGTGCTTCATTAAAAGCGATTCCCCAGGCAGAATGCTGTGCATTGGTTGCCACAACAATTAAATTCTGGAATACTTCGGGTTGAAGAATAGCCCACTCCAGGGCTTGCTGTCCGCCCAGAGAGCCTCCGATGAGCGTATGGATCTGCTCCAAATTCAAATCGGCTCGCAACAAATCCAGCGACCGAACAATGTCTCGAACAGTCAGCAACGGAAAATCGTGAAAATAATTTTTTCCAGTTTGAGGATTGCTCGACAAGGGACCCGTAGAACCATAGCATCCGCCAAGAACATTCGCGCAAATAATAAAATGGTGGTTTGGATCATAGGGGCTTCCTTCAACAAAAAAATCTTTCCACCAATCCGTGAAATCAGAACTACCGGAAAGGGCGTGACAAACCCAAACCACATTGTTGCGCTCGCGGTTGAGCTGGCCAAAGGTGGTGTATTTGAGCTGAAAGCTGGGGAGTTTCCCTCCAGCCTCCAATTCAAAATCTTTGTTGTAATGAAATATCGAATCTGTCTTTAGCATCTACTTTCTATCGCTTTAAGTCGCAGCACCAAACCACAACCTGTAACTTATAACCCGTTAAGCAGCCAGCTCCTTTTTAAATACTTTATCAAATGCTTGCTGCAAATCAGCTTTGATGTCGTCAATGTGTTCGATCCCTGCCGAAATGCGAAGCAATGTTGGTAATACTCCAGAGGTAATCTGTTCTTCATCGCTCAATTGTTGATGTGTTGTTGCCGAAGGTTGGATGATCAACGTTTTGGCATCGCCAACATTCGCCAAGTGACTCACCAATTTCAATTGGTCAACCAACGCAGTAGTATTTTCTTTAGTTCCTTTCACCGTAAAAGACAGCACGCCACCAAAACCATTCTTCAAATATTTTTTTGCCAACCTATGGTAGGTGCTGCTCGTCAATCCGGGATAATTAACAGTTTCCACATTGGGATGCTGCTCCAACCATTGCGCGAGGGCGAAAGCATTGTCCACAGAGCGCTGCACACGCAAAGAGAGGGTTTCTAATCCTTGGATCAGCAAGAACGAATTAAACGGGCTGATGGCAGGACCGAAATCGCGCAAGCCCTCCACACGGGCGCGGATAATAAACGCGATGTTGGGCAAGCCCAGTGGATTCCCTTCACCGAATATATCCCAGAATTTGAGACCATGATAGCCTTCGCTCGGTTGTGTGAATTGAGAAAACTTTCCGTTGCCCCAATTGTAATTGCCACCGTCCACGATCACCCCACCAATGGACGTGCCGTGGCCGCCTATCCATTTTGTGGCCGACTCTACAACCACGTTGGCTCCATGTTCGAGCGGACGGAATAAATATCCGGCTGCCCCAAACGTATTGTCAACGATGAGCGGAAGATCATGTTTTTTTGCTACCGCAGCGATCGCTTCAAAATCAGGAATATTAAAACCTGGGTTGCCGATGGTTTCAAGATAAAGGGCTTTTGTCTTTTTGTCGATGTGCTTTTCAAACGATTCAGCGCGATCGCCTTCGGCAAAGCGCGCTTCAATACCCAATCGCTTGAATGCTACTTTAAATTGGTTGTAGGTGCCTCCATACAAAAATGAAGTGGACACAAAATTGTCTCCCGCCTGAAGGATATTATTTAGCGCAATGAACTGTGCAGCCTGGCCAGAGCCAACTGCGAGCGCGGCCACCCCACCTTCGAGTGCTGCAATTCTTTTCTCAAACACATCCGTAGTGGGGTTCATGATCCGCGTGTAGATGTTGCCAAACTCTTTCAAGGCAAAAAGATTTGCCCCATGTTCCGAATTTTTGAACACGTAGGAGGTAGTTTGATAGATCGGCACAGCACGGGAGCCTGTGGTTGGGTCAACTTCCTGCCCGGCATGAAGTTGAAGTGTTTCGAATCGTAATGACATAATTAGATAATTTTAAAAGTTGAATGATGAATTTTGAATTACAGTGGACATAGCCTTAACCTTACCCGTCACTCGGTAGGCCGTGCGCTAGTGCGTTGCTGCGATTGGCCAACAACCGATCAGCAACAACCTGCCTTGGCAGCAGGCAAGCACATCTTACAACAAAAAGCGTTGCTGCTAAGGTTTTGATTATAAATGTTTGGAGAGAGAAGCCGAACTTTTGTTCGTGCGAGGTTGATGTTGAAAGTTTTCATTTTCATACCGGTTTATAGTTCCCCAAAGACCTTCTCTGAGGCAGGTATTAGCACCTTTTTTCGGGGTTGCTAGCGTTTCATAGAGCCTGTTCTCTCCACGCTTCTTTATAAATCGGTTGAGCAAAATGCCTTACCGACTATGATGCCACAAACGTATAGCGGTTTAGTAGAGTTTCCAAATGGATGCCTAAAAATTTGTTAAAAAAATATTTTATACTGACAAGCGTTAGTACTTTAAGGGAGCGTTACAATAAATGCAGCGCCTTCGTTCACTTTACTTTTCAATTCGATGGTTCCATTTAACCGTTCCACGGCCCGCTTTAAAATATAGAGGCCAAGCCCTGA
>JAYVMP010000013.1:0-13409 GCA_043758895.1 Bacteroidota bacterium | reverse complement strand
CTTAGGAAAGCCTCTTGCTTTGCCTTTTCGTAGGTTTCGTAAATCGTATCCTGGTCGCGGTAATTGTAATTAGTGTCCTCTATTGGTTTTGCTTTTTCTTTAGGATCAACATAGTCCTCTACCTTGTAGGCTGGCTCCGGCTCTAAAACGGGCTGGTGCTTCGGTGCTTTGGATGACTGGATTTCCTTCAAGAGTTCCTCAAAAGAGATAGGTTTATCTTCACGGTAATCGTCAACCGGCTTGGCGGGTGATGCCGAGTCAGGGACTTGCTTTTTCTTGGCGCGCGAAACGAGGTAAATGACCCCCAGAATTATCCAGATAATGATTTTCAGCTCGCCCATTGTTCAAAGATAGGGATTATTTCAAAACATTTAATGGCGTGTGCGTCAGGGAATGGATAAAATGTGCATGGTTTGAGAACAGCCGCCTTTCCTAATGTCAAACCGACTTCTATCTTTGCCGTCTTTAAAAAAAATTGCGTAGGTTCTTTCAGACCGTCAATACATATTTTAAACGTCAACACACAAAGCATGCAGTTATCGAAATTGGAGATCAAAGGGTTCAAAAGTTTTGCCGACAAGATTGTTATCAATTTTGATGAGGGGATTACGGGCATTGTGGGACCAAACGGTTGCGGCAAATCCAATGTGGTTGACGCAATCCGCTGGGTGTTGGGCGAGCAAAAGACAAGCGCACTTCGCTCAGAGAAAATGGAGAACGTGATCTTCAACGGCACCAGCCAGCGCTCTGCCCAACAAATGGCGGAGGTATCGCTCACCATCAACAACACCAAAAACATTCTGCCCACGGAATATTCGCAGATCACAATTACCCGAAGGTTGTACCGCTCGGGCGAATCTGAGTATTTGCTGAATGGCGTTGCCTGCCGGTTGAAAGACATCACCAATTTATTTTTAGATACGGGCGTTGCCTCCAACAGTTACGCCATCATTGAGCTAGGAATGGTGGATGATCTTTTGAACGACCGCGACAACTCGCGCAGGTCATTGTTTGAAGAAGCGGCCGGAATTTCTAAATTCAAAAAGAGAAAAAAAGAAACGCTGAAAAAACTGGAGGATACGGATGCTGATCTGGAACGGGTGGAAGATTTGCTTTTTGAGATTGAGAAGAACATGAAGAGCCTCGAGAAGCAAGCCAAGCAGACAGAGCAGTACTACAAAATCAAAGAAGACTACAAAGAGAAAAGCATCAACCTGGCTAAAGTGGTGGTGAATAAACAGAAAGAAAAATTTTCAGTTATCCAAAAGCAATCGGAATCTGAAAATGATCACAAAGCAAAACTCACTGCCGAAATCGCTGAGAAAGAGGCATTGATCGAAAAATCAAAAGCGGAATTAATTTTAAAAGAGAAAACACTTTCAGCAAGGCAAAAGTCCATCAACGAATTTGTTTCTAAAATCCGTCAGTGCGAAAGCGACAAGCAGATCAAAAATGAACGTCTGCGTTTTCTCAACGACCGCATTGCTAACCTAAAGGATCAGATCGATCAAGACAAAAAGAGTAACGAACGGGCGCGTTTCAGCATTCAGAGTTTAGAAACGGAGTGCCATTCTGCAAAAGCAATATTGGCTGAGATCACTGCGAAAGCAGAATCGCTGAGAGCCGATCATGAGTTGCAAAAAACGAGCACCTACACGCTGCAAGGCGAATCGGATGCCTTGCGTCAAGTGCATCGCACCCGCCAGGAAGAATCATTCCAACTCAACAAAGGCCTGGAGATTCGCGCTATTCAAATAAATTCCTTTAAACAAGAATTAGAACGCACCACCACCGACACCAGTCAGCAAAGCGCAAGCCTTGCGGAATTTGAAAAGAAATTAGTAATCCTTCAAGCTGAAGTTGGACAGAAAACAAATTACCTCGATAAACTTAAAACGGAGGAAGAAGAGGTGATCTCGCGCGTCAGTTCGCTTGAAAAAACGATCGAGATGATTCGCGAAGAGATGACGGAAACCGGACGCAAGCTCGACTCGCGTCAGAATGAATATCAACTTACCAAATCATTAGTTGAAAACCTGGAAGGATTTCCGGAAGCTATAAAATTCTTGAAGAAGAATGTAGGCTGGACAAAAAATGCCCCGCTCCTTTCTGATATTATTTCTACATCAGAAGAATACCGGGTAGCCATTGAAAACTATTTAGAGCCTTACCTCAATTATTATATTGTTGAACATGAAGCAGAGGCCTACGAGGCCATCAACATCCTCAGTGATGCAAGCAAAGGCAAAGCAAACTTTTTCATTCTCGATCGCTTTGAGAAATTTTCGGCTGCCGATGTGCAAATGTATGCCAATGCGTTCCCGGCCACGCAGATTATTGAGTTCGATCCGAAGTATTCACGGCTGATGTCGTTCATCCTCGACAAAGTATATGTGTTTGATGGCGACCTTAAGGGTATCCCTACCGATGACGAAAACACATTCATTACCAAAAGCGGCAAGATCACGAAACGCAGGTTCAGTCTGAGTGGCGGCTCGGTCGGCTTATTTGAAGGAAAGAAGATTGGTCGTGCAAAAAACCTTGAAAAACTCGACAAAGAGATCAAAGAATTTTCCAAAAAATTAGAAGAAGTCCGCCACAGTCTGGTTGACCGCCAGCGTGAGTTGGAGCGCCTGCGTAATAATACATTGAAGCAACAGATTGAGGAAGCGCAAAATGCCATCAAACTGGTGAACGATGAGTTCATCTCTGTGAAGACCAAGAAAGAACAGTTTCACAGCCTGCTGAGCAGTGCCGACTTGCGCAGAGAAGATATTCAGGAAAAAATAGAGGCACTCGCCAAAGAAATCGAAGCGCTTCATCCAAAAGCACAACTGGCGCAACAAGAATTAAAAAACCACGATGAGAAATTAAAACTGATGGTGGCCGAGCTGACAGCACAAAATGAATTGCTCAGTCAGAAGTCTGCGACCTTCAACGAGCAAAATATTTTCTTCCATCAACAGGAGAACCGTGTGAAGAGCACGGAGCAAGAAATCCGCTTCAAGCAAGAGAGCATGGACCAGAGCAGCGTTCGCATCCAAACCAACTCGGATGAACTTCAGCGAAACGAAGAAGAAAGTCAAACCATCATTGCCACTGCACAAACCAGCGACACGGAACTCATCGGCATGTATGGCGAAAAGGAAGAGATGGAGAAAGGCTTGAGTGAAGCAGAGAAAGAATATTACAGCGGCCGTGGAGAGATCGATCAATATGACAAAGATTTGCGAGAGCTACAACATCAGCGGCAGAACATCGATACGCTGTTGATGGAATTGCAAAACCAACTCAACGACAGCAAACTCCAACTCAACTCGGTGAAAGAAAGATTGTCGGTAGAGTTTAATGTGGACTTGGATTCCGTGGTGGGCGAGGCCACTCCTGAAAATGTCGAAGTGTTTGCGAAAGCAGATGAAGAAAAGCTGCGAAGTGAGGTAAGCAAGATCCGCGAGAAGCTCGATAACATGGGCCCGATCAACCCAATGGCGATGGAAGCCTACAACGAGATCAAACAACGCAACGACTTTATCATTGCCCAAAAGGATGACTTGTTGAAAGCAAAAGAGTCACTCTTCAGCACCATAGGCGAAATAGAGGCCGTAGCAAGCGAAACTTTTATGACCGCATTCAACCAGATCAAAGAACATTTTGTAAAAGTGTTCCGCTCACTTTTCAACGAGGGTGATGATTGCGATCTGAAACTTAGCGATCCAAGCAAACCGCTCGAATCTGAAATTGATATTATCGCCAAACCGAAAGGCAAACGGCCACTTACGATCAATCAGCTTTCGGGTGGTGAAAAAACGCTTACCGCAACAGCGCTTCTCTTCTCTATGTATTTATTGAAGCCGGCACCATTCTGTATTTTCGATGAGGTGGATGCTCCGCTCGATGATGCCAACATCGATAAGTTCAACCAAATTATTCGCAGCTTCAGCAAAGACAGCCAGTTTGTGATTGTTACGCACAACAAGCGCACCATGACGACTACAGATGTAATCTACGGAATCACGATGGTGGAAAAAGGAATCTCACGCGTAGTGCCTGTGGATTTGAGGGAGTTGGCGTAGATTGTGCGATGAGATAAACCAAGATTTTGATATCGGCTTTTCGGGTATCCAGTGGACAGAGTAAAGAGATTAGGCATATCAATGGATCAGGTCTGACACCAATTCAAATCTACCAGAGGTAAAAAATCACTTGCCCGGCAGATAACTTCGCTCGGCATGTTTTATCACATCTTCCCTATAAAAAAGAACATCCTTAAAATTTCCGCTACAATACATTTCGGATTGATCATTGAAGTGTGGGGATAACGGATCGTTCGATGAGCCGCCCGTCACTACCGATTTTGCTTTTACTTTTTTTCCGAACTCAACTACGGCAACAAAACTGTTCCCAACACTTCCATACATCTTCTTAGTATTAGGATATCGTCTGCTTCCGAAGGCAGCGAGCGATCCCCAAAAGGAAGAGGTAAATGGCACGGCAATGCTCGGCCGCGCATCATCAAAGCCGGCATTAATTTTTCCTTCCAGGCGCTGAAAGCGGTTCACTTTGCCCCAGGCTATTTTCCATGTACCAAAATCTTTTTTTAAATCGGTAATGGTTTCCTTCAATGCTTTTAACTTTTCTATGGAAGATGTCTTCTTTTGTAAAAAATCAATTACGCTTAGTTGATCTGAGTTACTGGGGATTTTTGAAGATACATTTTGCCTTAATTTTTGTGCCCAATAAATCGCAAGCGTAGTAGGTACTGATGCAGCCGACCATCTCAAGTCCCAATCTCTCAATTGTTGAATTGGTTCACCCAAGTTTTTCTTTAACGAATCATTGCTTGCAGCGACTTCATCAAAGGCTTGAATAAACGAAGGCAACAATTTTTCAAACCCCGGCAAGTATGAATCACGCGAAGTAGCGATCAGTTTATCCAACGTAAAATCTTTTTGGTTTTGTAAAACGCGTACGGCATGAATGCCTCGCGCATTCTCCGCATCGGGTGCCATGTACGATGGATAATCGTTGCGCTTCGGACTGTTATCACCTGCGGCTGTAAACGGGGTTGCATTGCAATTTTGAATCCACCCGTTGGCCGGATTAAAAATCTGAATCATCTCATTTGGTTCATGTAGCCCCTTCCATTCCGTTGCGGGGTTGCTCCCATCCACGGGCTCGCTCCAATTAAATTGCGGATCGCGTCTTGGCATGAAGTTGCCATGCCAGTAGGCAATGTTGCCTTGGTCATCGGCATACACCGTGTTGTTAGAAGAATTGGTGCGGAGCAGCATCGTATTTTTAAACTCCGCTAACGAATTTGATTTGGTGCGCAGATACGATTGTGTCAATGCCTTCAATGGCTCGACCATGAGCTTGCCGCTGATCCAGTTTCCATTTCGTTGGGCAACGATAGGGCCGTGATGTGTGCGATAGGTTGTAAATTCCTTTCTTGAAATACGCATTCCATTTTTATAGGCAATGGAAATTTTCTTTTCCTTGAGCGGGCGAACTTCTTTTCCATATTTATAAAACAGGGCCTTATTTTTTCTGACAACCGCCTCGATGTATTCATCAATCACATCAGCCTGGCTTGATGTGTGCATCCATCCACAGTGCTCATTGAATCCTTGGTAGATAAAGAATTGCCCCCAGGTTGCTGCACCGTAGGCATTTAATCCCTCCTCACTCACCATTTGTAATTCCGAACGAAAATAAAATGATGTGTGTGGGTTAATCAGGAACAACGCATTTCCTGTTGCGCTCATCGAAGGTGAGATGGCAATTCCGTTAGAGCCACGTGGTTCCGCTCCAAGTCCATCATCGCTGATGTCTTCTTTCAAATCACCCGGCAGACGGGCATAAAATTCTTTCAACTCATTTAAAGAAACCGATTCAATATCACCACCGATACTTCCTTCACTGAAAAGAAAGGGCATCCACGGTTGAAAACGGTTGAGCAATTTGGGTTTGGTTTGCGGGTGCGTATAGAGATAATAATTGGTGCCATCGGCAAAAGCGTTGCACAGCTTTTTCATCCATTCGGGTGCTTCCTTATATACTGCTATTGCTTGGGTTGTATCGATGAACAAACGCATCCGCAGATCGTGATAAATAAAATTTTCGCCTTCGGCTTCAGCCATCCGAGCGGTGGCCGTTAGATAATTGCGCTCAACACGGGAAAAATCATCTTCGCATTGGGCATACAACATTCCAAACACCGCATCGGCATCCGTCTTGCCATAAATGTGAGGCACACCCCAATTATCTCGGATGATCGTGATGTTGCTCGCCTGGGTTTTCCATTGCGAAATTTCTTCCGAAGTAAACCGCTGCGCATAACAGGAAGACGCGAGAAAAAGAAATACTGCAATTTTTTTCATTTGGTGAAGGGCTATGATCCGCATTGTAAATCCGAATATAAGAAAAAACCTATTTTTACGGACTTGATTTTTTCAAGCGGTCGGTTGATTCAACAAAGTTCCTTCATGTTCAAAAAAATTCTTCTCTCCATTTCAACCCTTTTAGTGATTCTAATTGTGTGGCAATGGCAATTGGTCAACTACGGGGCGCGCATGGGATGGGGGCAATTGAAAATTATCCGGGAAGCTAAGTCCGTAGAATCTTTTTTGAATGATCCAGCTTTCCCTGACTCGTTTAAAAACAAACTCCACTTGATCGAAGAAGTCAGGAAATTTGCCATCGATACGCTCGGGCTCAAAGACACGGAGAACTACAAGACCTTGTATGACCAGCACGGCCAAGAGTTAATGTGGGTGGTACAGGCTTGCGGCCCGTTTCAACTCAAACCAAAACTCTGGCATTTCCCGATCGTTGGCGATTTGCCCTACAAAGGTTTTTTTGAAAAAGAAAAAGCCCGGGCGGAACGAAAAAGACTGATGGATGAAAATCTTGATGTGAGCATCCGCAACCCCAGTGGCTGGAGTACCCTGGGTTGGTTTACCGACCCCATCCTGAGCGACATGCTCAAGCGGAGCGAAGGCGACCTGGCCGGATTGATCATTCACGAGATGGTGCATTCCACTATTTTTATAAAAGACGATGCCGACTTCAATGAAAACCTTGCTTCGTTCATTGGCGATACCGCATCCTATAATTTCCTTGCCTACAAATACGGCAAAAACTCAACACAGTACATTCAATACTTGCATGAAGATCAAGACTACCGAATTTATAGCAGGCACATTCTACGGGGAACAATAAAACTCGATAGCCTCTATAAAACCTTCAATGAGGTGGAACTTTTCGAATCGAAAAAAGAGAAGAAAAAATTAATGATTGAGAAAATCGTAAAATCCATTGATACCCTTTCATTATACGAAAAACGAAACACCAAAATTTCCAATTGGCTGCCGAACAATACGTACTTCATGTCTTTTCATTTGTATCAATCCAAGCAACGGGATTTCAGTAACGAATTCAATGAGAAGTTCAGGGGCGATCTGAAGGCTTATATTCGATACTTGAGCAAACGACATCCTTTCCTTTAGCCTCGGGTTTCGTGCCTTGAGCTACAATTAAGTCAGGCGCAGCCTCGACCGAGAGCTCAAAGCGCACAGCTTATTACGTGTTCGTTATCAAATTGTTAAGTCCTTAACACTGCTTTTTCCTTGGGTTAATTTCTCTCTACCTTTATAAAAAAAACTATGGCTAATAAGCCCGTCCAAAAGATATTAGTAGTTGATGACGAAGAGCCAATCCTTGAATTGCTCAAATACAATCTCGAAAAACAAGGATACGATGTGCGCACAGCCAGCGATGGGCAGTTGGCCGTTGACATGGCGAAAAAATTCCATCCTGATCTTGTGCTGTTGGATATTATGATGCCTAATGTGGATGGTGTTGAGGCATGCCGCCAATTGCGTGCAATGCCGGAATTAATCAACACGTACATCGTTTTTTTAACTGCCCGTGCCGAAGAATATTCAGAAGTGGCCGCCTTTGATGTGGGTGCTGACGATTACATTTTAAAACCGATAAAACCGCGCGCACTCATGAGCCGGATCAGCGCCCTCTTCCGCAGAGACAACGCCAAGAAAAATACCTCGGGCCAGATCAAAGCCGGTGAATTGGTCATTGATCGAACCAGCTACACGGTACGGTTGAAGGGCCGCGAAATAAATTTGCCTAAAAAGGAATTTGAATTGCTTTTCTTCCTTGCCCAAAATCCAAATAAAGTTTTTAGTAGGGACGATCTGTTGCAAAATATTTGGGGAGCCGATGTGTATGTGCTTTCGCGAACCGTTGACGTGCACATTCGCAAAGTGCGTGAAAAAATTGGCGATGATTGCATTGCCACGGTGAAAGGCGTGGGATACAAGTTCAATATCCAGTAGCGAATCCATTCTTTGTAAGGGAAACCCTTCAACCTGATTTACAGGTTAATGGATTTCGTATTTTTGAGCCCATCCAATTTCCATGGTGTATAGCGCACGTTACCTGGCCCTGCTCTTGGCAACCTCCATTGCCTTAGTGACCGCGCTATTTCTTTCATTGATCAACAGTGTAAGTATTGGAGCGCTTGTAGTTGCTTCGCTCATCAGTTTTTCGGTTTCTTATCTACTCATATATGTTGTCCTCGAATTTCTGATTTTTCGAGGGGTCAATAAAGTTGATAAGATGATGGGCAAATTGATGAAACGGGAGTTGAAAGGGATCGCAAAAGAAAAACCCAGCCGGCTCGATCCATTTGAAAAACTCAATGAAGAGATCGCATCCTTCGCGTTGCTCAAGCAAAAGGAAATTGACGAACTGAAAAAGCTCGAAGCCTTTCGCAAAGAATTTATTGCCGATGTTTCGCACGAACTAAAGACACCAATTTTTGCAGCGCAAGGCTTTGTGCACACGTTGATTGATGGGGCGGTGAACGATAAGAATGTACGCAGTAAATTCCTGAAGAAAGCAGCCAAAAGCCTGGACGGGCTGGATTCATTGGTTCAAGATTTACTCACACTTTCGCAGATTGAAACAGGCGATATTAAAATGAAATTTGAGCAAACCGACTTGATCAAACGCTGTGAAGAAGTGGTGGAACAATTTGAGGAGAAAGCCGAACTAAAAAAAATCAAATTGAAACTATTAGTATCCAAGCACTACAAAATTTTCGTTCATGCTGATGGAAAGCGGATTGATCAAGTCATCACCAACTTGATTTCGAATGCAATCAACTACACACCCGAAGGAGGCGAAGTGATAATACGTTTTGAGGTGGCGAAAAAGAATGTGACAACGATTGTCAGCGATACCGGAGAAGGGATACCGAAAGAACACCTGCACCGAATCTTTGAACGATTTTACAGGGTGGATAAAAGCCGCAGCCGTGAGAAAGGCGGCACCGGGTTGGGTTTGGCTATTGTCAAACATATTTTAGAAGGCCACAACAGCAAGGCCGAAGTGCAGAGCGAAGTGGGGAAAGGCTCGGAGTTTAGTTTTAAACTTCCGCGGGCAAAAGAGGAGGATGACGACTGATTCATGACAGTAAACACTCCGCGGGTACCCCCAACTTGCTGTGAAATAAGCGAGCCAACTCCAAAGTCATTGGCTTTTTCTTGTTCAGAATAGCCGACACATACCCTTTGGTACCCATAATGGCCTACGTTTCCGGCTATATTAAAAACCACCCGATCATCTGATATAATGCTTGCGTTCCAGTACTTTTGTCTCAGTTCATTAAAATTTCTAAAATCGTTAGACAATAAGCTCGTGGTACCACTCCAGCAAGGCATTAGCCGCTTCGGGATATCTTTTGCAATACTCCAAAATGGCTTTTCTTGCAATGACACTAAACACCTACAAAAGGAGTAAAGTTTTCTACTAGAAAACTTATTAATAGCACTATGCTAAAACCACTTAAATTAAATTTTAAAGACCTGATCTTGTTTGAAAATGATGATTTCATAGTCATCAACAAACCTCCGTTTGTTTCCACCCTGGAAGACCGTGTTGACAGTGTCAACATTTTAACACTGGCCCGCGAAGCCGAGCCCGACCCCCAGGTTTGCCACCGGTTGGATAAAGATACTTCGGGGGTATTGGCCATTGCCCGCAACCCGGAAGCCTATCGCCACCTGAGCATGCAGTTTGAAAACCGTGAAGTGGGCAAAACCTATCATGCCGTTTCTGATGGCATCCACCACTTTGAAAATAAGCTGATGGATGCGGCCATTGCTAAACTCAGCGATGGCACCGTTAAAATTTCCCGCGAAGGAAAACCCGCGCAGACTTATTTTAATACACTAAAAAATTTCAAAGCGCATACGTTAGTTAAATGCAATCCGATTACAGGCCGCATGCACCAAATCAGGATACACTTAACATTATTAAAAGCACCAATTACCGGAGATGAGACCTACGGAGGTCTTCCTTTTTTCGTTTCATCTATAAAAAGGTCATTTCATTTAAAAAAATTGACAGACGAACAGCCCTTGATGAAAAGGATGGCATTGCATGCCCATTCTTTGGAATTTGGGCTATTAAACGGGGAAAAAGTTACTGTCCAGGCACCTTATCCGAAGGATTTTAAGGCATTAATCAAGCAACTGGAGGCTTACACTCGGTAAAATATTGACTGCACTTGCATAATCTGCTTTTTGAGCCTACTTTTGTGTCCCTTTTTTAAGGGTAAATCTAAATTTCGCAAAAGCTAAAAGCTAAAAAGTGGATCAGTACAGTTATAGAACCGTTTACGCCAACAATGAAACAGCCGAAAAAAACTGGGTGTTGGTGGATGCAAAAGACCAGGTGTTGGGCCGATTGGCCAGCCAGGTAGCCAGCGTTTTGCGCGGCAAAAATAAAACCAATTACACCCCCAACACCGATATGGGCGATCACGTGGTGGTGATCAACGCAGACAAAGTGCGGATGACGGGCAAAAAGTTTAACAACCGGGTGATCTTTACCTACTCGGGCTATCCTGGCGGGCAGCGCCAAATAGCGCCAAAAGAAATCATGGAAAAGCATCCAGCGCGCCTTGTTGAGCATTCGGTCAGGGGCATGTTGCCAAAAAACACCATGGGTCGCCAGCTTTTCAGGAGCCTTCATGTTTATGCAGGAGCCGAGCATCCTCACACCGCAAATCAACCTAAAGAAATAAAGTTCTGATACATGGAGATAATTAACACCATTGGAAGAAGGAAGACCTCGATCGCTCGCGTTTACGTGAAGTCAGGCAAAGGGCAAATCGTTGTGAACCAGCGTGAGTTGAAGGAGTATTTCCCGTCAGAAATATTGCAGACTACGGTAAAACAGGCTCTCACCATCTCAAAAGTGGAAGTCGATTATGATGTAACGGTGAATGTAGAAGGCGGTGGCTCCAAAGGCCAGGCTGAAGCAATCCGTTTGGGAATCGCCCGGGCATTAGTAACTATGAATGCCGAAAGCAAGCCCGCGCTGAGGAAAGAAGGCCTTCTCACCCGCGACTCGCGCATGGTGGAAAGAAAGAAGCCAGGCCGCAAAAAAGCACGCAAGAAGTTTCAGTTCAGCAAGCGTTAATAGAAGAATCATGGCAGAGCAATTAACAATACAAAATTTAATGGATGCAGGTGTACACTTTGGACACCTTACCCGCAAGTGGAACCCGAAGATGGCCGAGTTCATCTATATGGAGAATAACGGCATCCACTTGATTGACTTGAACAAGACAGTGAAATGTCTTGATGAGGCTACCTACTCGATCAAAAACATCGTACGGTCTGGGCGCAAAATCATGTTTGTGGCTACCAAGAAGCAAGCCAAAGACGTAGTGGTTTTAGAAGCTACCCGGCTGAACATGCCCTACGTTACCGAGCGTTGGTTGGGCGGCATGCTTACCAACTTCGCTACGATCCGCAAATCATTGAAGCGGCTTTCGCAGATCGATAAGATGGCCAAGGACGAAGCATTTGAAAATATTACAAAAAAAGAAAAGCTGATGCTCACCCGCGAACGGGCAAAGTTGCAAAAGCAATTGGGTGGTATTGCTGATCTTAACCGATTGCCTGCCGCTCTTTTCGTGATCGATGTAAAACGCGAACACATTGCCGTAGCAGAAGCGCAAAAGTTGAATATCCCCGTATTTGCCATGGTGGATACCAACTCCGATCCTTCTGACATTGATTTCCCTATCCCTGCCAATGACGATGCCTTCAAATCCATTTCTATCATTACCAGCCACATTGGCAAAGCCATTGAGGAAGCGTTGATGGAGCGAAAGAAAGACAAAGAAGAAGCCGGCCAGAAAAAAGAAGAAGATGAAAAGCGAAAGGTGGACGAGGTGGTTGAAGTGGATAAATAATCATCATTTTTTTTCAATAAGCCGATTAGCCGATGTTCGGTTTCGGCAAAAAACATCGGCCAACCAAGTCGATGTTTTTTTATTAGCAGGATTCAACCCAACCGGAAGGCGGTCTAAGAAAATTTAAAACCTAAATTCAAACTTTAAGAGTATGATCACAGCACAAGACGTAAATAAACTCCGCACCATGACAGGCGCGGGCATGATGGATTGCAAAAAAGCATTGACCGAAGCGGATGGCAACTTTGAAAAAGCCGTTGATATCCTGCGCAAGAAAGGCCAGAAAGTATCGGCCAGCCGCTCCGATAAAGATGCCAAGGAAGGCTCTATTTTTATCAAATCTTCGGACGATAAAAAAGAAGCCGTGTTGATCGCCCTCAACTGCGAGACGGACTTCGTTGCCAAGAACGAAGAATTCCAAAGCCTGGGCAAGTTGATCGCTGAAACCGCGTTCACAAGAAAATCTTCTGACCGAGAAGCACTGATGAACGAGAAAGTTGGGGCACTCACTATCAACGAAAAAATCACCGAGCTAGTAGGTAAAATTGGTGAGAAACTCGAGATCAGTGCTTTCGTGCACATGAAAGGCGAAGCGGTTGTTCCCTACATTCATTCGGGAAGCAAACTTGGTGTGCTTGTTTCGCTGAAAGGTGTTAACGGAAAAGACGTTACTGACGCAGGCAAGGATGTAGGCATGCAGATCGCAGCCATGAACCCCGTGGCCGTGGAGGAAACCAACGTGGACAAAACTGTGATCGAGAAGGAATTGGAAATTGCCAAGGCCCAAATTATAGCTGAAGGCAAGCCGGCCAACATGGTTGATAAAATTGCCCAAGGTAAACTTCAGAAGTTTTTCAAAGACAATACCCTGGTTCATCAGGCCTTTGTTAAAGACAGTTCTAAAACGGTTGCTCAATACCTCGACAGTGTTTCCAAAGGATTAGCTGTTGCGGAATTCAAAAGGGTCAGCATCGGGTAATCCATTATCAATTCACCATCGAAAGGCCGCAAAGCGCGGCCTTTTACATTTGATTAAAAGATAAAAAGAGAGAGCTTTGAAAAACGTCTCAATTCAGCATTTTTTTATTAAATTGCTGTTTTAAAACAGCACTATGGAACA
>JAYVMP010000012.1:0-10509 GCA_043758895.1 Bacteroidota bacterium | reverse complement strand
TCAGTCGCAGTGCCGCTCGTGGTTCCTTTTACGATCACATTGGCTCCTGGAACGGGAGCTCCATCGCCTGCCGAAGTGACCACCCCGGTAATCAGGCGGCTTTGTGCTGAGGCCGCCAATCCGGCCAGGCTAAACATAAAAAACAGTAGTAATTTTCTCATAAGTTTTTAGGGTTTTAAGTAGGTATTAAAATATTATTAAATCAATATTAATGAAAAACAACTTCATTGTACCACTCAACCCTAATTTTTTACCGTGCAAACGATTTAACCTTATGAATTTACCTAAAGACAAGTTGAAAATAGACCTTCATTTTGCAATAGCTGTGTTGCTGATCCTCCTCCCCGTTTCCCTCTCAGCCCAAAGCGATTATGCCGTTACCTTCAAAGGCGATACCCTCAGGGGGGAATTAAAAATCATGTCCTACGACCAACTTGACAGGGTGCAGTGGAGCGACCATGGCCAAAAAAAAACGTACACCGCCTTGCAGATAAAATCGATCGCTAAATCAAATGAGTTTTTCCAGCCGGTGCGCTATGAAAACACGATCAAATTCATGCAGGTGATGAAGTCCGGATTCCTTAGCCTATTCAAATTCTCAAACCAAAATGCAGAGGGGCAATACCTGGCAAAAAAGGACGGGACAGGAATGGAAGTGCCTAACCTCAATTTCAAAAAGGCGTTGGCTAAATATTTGTCCGAGTGCCCGGATGTAGCTAGCCGGTTGGCAAAGGGTGAGTTTTCAAAAAGAGACATCGAGCGCATCATCGATTTGTACAATGCCTGTGTTCAAAACGATCCGTATTTAGGTGCAACCTCAAAACCCAACCTGATCGACAGCGAGAAAATATTGGCCGTTAAAACCCTGGTGGAAAAAGTAAACACGGAAAATTTTTCCTCCAAGAAAGATGCCCTCGACCTGCTGAAGGATATCCAAACGAAGGTTTCAAAAAACGAATCCGTGCCCAACTATTTGATAGAAGGGCTGAAATCTTATTTGGGAGCCGTACCCGCGGTGAGCAAAGAACTGGATACCCTGATTTCTTCACTGAAGAAATGAGGGCAGTATTTTTTTGATCGGAAGAGGTATTTGTTCCTTGCTCATCCAAAACGAAAACAAAGCGCAAACCAGCACGATCAGTGCATATAAAAACAATTGGCCTCCATCCCCCTTCACCACAATGCCCAACAGGGTAAGGTGCATGCCAATGGCGCCCACCATCAGCCCGACAGCCAATATGGATCCTGCCCAAACGGTGGATGGAATTAGGAGCAGTATTGCGGCAATCAACTCCATGACTCCCACCCCGATTCGGCCCCAGGGTTCCATGCCCACTTGAGTAAAGATGTAAACCGATTCTTCCGAACCAGAAAATTTAAAAAACAAAGTCTGCAAAAGGATAACTGCGGCCACTAAGCGAGCAATCCGGAAAATAATGATTTGTGTTTTCATTTTGCGAATAACGGTGGTACGCGGAGAATGGATTGTCTTAAGTACGACAGAAATGAAAGATAAGAAATTTGCGTAGGCAAAGTACGAAGTAGGCAAATGCAAGGCAAATTTAGAGTTGCGAAAATGAACCTGTGGTTTACGCCCGGGGGGCTGAGTGAACTTTGCCCAAGGACTTAATGATTTCAATCATTCAACAAACTCATGGTACGCTCCGCCCCAATGGTGCAAAATGAAAAAACCATATCTGCTGCCTTGTCCATCAGAGAGGGCAACTCCTTGATTTCTGCTTTTGAGAAATTGCTCAACACAAAATCAATTTGCTGCCCTTTCGAAAAATCATTTCCTATACCAAACCGCAGACGCGAATAGTCTTGTCCGCCCAAAGTAAGTTCGATGTGCTTCAACCCGTTGTGCCCGGCCGCGCTGCCTTTGGTGCGCATCCGCAAACTGCCAAAAGGCAAAGCCAGGTCATCCACAATCACCAATAAGTTTTCTTTCGGTATTTTTAAGTCTTGCAGCCAATAGGCAACTGCTTTTCCGCTCAGGTTCATATACGTAGCGGGCTTGATCAAATGCAACTGCCTACCTTTGAATTTCAATTCGGCCTTGTCGGCCAACCGGTGGGTCTTGAATTTTACCTGGTTATTGTCAGCCATACGATCAAGGGCAAGAAAGCCGATGTTATGACGAGTGAGTTCATACTCGGGGCCAATATTCCCTAAACCAACTATCAAGAATTTCATATTGCAGGGGCAAATTACAAATTGTCGATGGCCTGCAGTTCACTAAATAAAAAATCCCGCCATGAATTTATCATAGCGGGATAGTTCAAAAAAGAGCTACAAGATTATTTTTTCTTCTCGTCCTTCTTAGGGGCGTCAGTCTTTTTAGCATCCGTACCGGCCGCAGGGGCAACACCGGCCACAGGGGCAGCACCGGCCGCTGGGGCAGCACCTTCAGCGGGAGCAGCGGCTGCTGTTTCTTCGGCCAACTTAGCCGCGCGAGGCACTTCAACCGCAGCTATAGCCGCGGCCCTTGGATCCAAAAATTCGAGGTTAGCCATTTTAATATCAGCTACTTTGATGGCGTGATGAAAATCCAAGGTGGAGCAATCAATATCGATATGGTCGGGCATATCTTTGGGCAACGCATATACCTTTAATGCGGCACGCTTCCTCACCAACAAGCCACCTTTGGAAACACCTGGCGCCAGCCCTACCAGGCGGGTAGGTATCTGCATTTTGACTTTGCGGTCTTCGCTGATGCGCAAAAAATCCACGTGCAAAATAATTTCGCTCACCGGGTGAAACTGTACTTCCTGCATGATCGCCTGGCACTCTTCACCTTCAATGTTCAAATGAACAAAGTGGGCTTCATTCGTGTAAACTAAATCACGGAAAAGGATCACCGGTGCATAAAAATGCACTTGGTTGTCACCTCCATAAAGTACACACGGCACATGACCTTGCTCCCTCACTTTTTGGGCGTCATTCTTGCCGAGATTTGCTCTTCGATACCCTATAATCTCAACGGTTTTCATAATTTGTTAATGGTTTAATTGTTAAAGGTTAATTGTTAAAGCTTAATTGTTATTCCTTCGATGGTGAATTCTGAATTAATCATAATCGAATGAAAAGCGAACTGATCGACTCGTGGTCGTGGATCTTCCGGATGGCTTTCGCAAAAAGATCTGAAACGGTCAATACTCTTATTTTAGAAGATTGGCCTTTCAATGGGATGGTATCGGTTACTGCCATCTCCAGCAGCTCAGAATTTTCAATGGTTTCATAGGCCTTGCCAGACAAAACGGGATGTGTACAAACGGCCCGAACCGAGCTGGCGCCTTTATCCTTTAACAAAGCGGCAGCCCGGCATATTGTTCCCGCTGTATCAACAAGGTCGTCCACTAAAATCACATCTTTGCCTTCCACTTCACCGATCAAGCGCATGCTCTCCACTTTATTGGCTTCTTTGCGGTGCTTATCGCACACGGCCAAATCAGAATCAAAAAATTTAGCAAAACTCCGCGCCCGTTTGATGCCCCCTACGTCCGGGGAGGCAAACATAATGTTCTTTAACCCCAATGATTTAAGGTGGGGGACGAAAATATAATTGCCATCCAGGTGATCGACTGGGATGTCAAAAAAACCTTGGATCTGATCGGCATGAAGGTCGCAGGTCATGAGCCTGTCGGCTCCGGCCGCAGAAATCAAATTGGCAATCAATTTTGCCGCAATTGCCACGCGTGGCTTGTCTTTGCGATCTTGCCGGGCATAGCCAAAATAAGGGATGATGACATTAACGTTTTCGGCACTTGCCCTGCGTGCGGCATCAATCATCAGCATTAGCTCTAAGAAATTATCCGCAGGGGCAAATGTGGACTGCACTAAAAAAACATCATGGCCACGAACCGACTCTGAAATGTAGGGCGACATTTCACCATCGCTGAAATGCTGATAATTGACTTTGCCCAACGGCTCTCCGTAGGCATCAGCAATTTTCTCTGCGAGGTAGGTGGTTGCGCTCCCTGAAAATATTTTTACGGCCATTATTTTTAACTAAAAACCCGCACAGCTTTACCGAGGCGGGTTTGATTGGTTGTCCTACTAGGATTCGAACCTAGAAAAGCAGAATCAAAATCTGCTGTGTTACCATTACACCATAGGACAGTACAAAAACCGAATTTTTGGAGCGCAAAGGTAGGATTATTTTTGAAACACAAAACGCCTCGACACTCATTATTTGCAACTATTTCTGCTTTTTAACAAGCGCCAACTAAACAGCTTCATCGGGATTCATTGGGTCAACTCGCCTGCCACCGATTTTCCAATTTTAAGTTTTGTTTCATTCGCTCCATACTCCCCCAGCAAAACCATCAATTTGGTCAAGGCCGCTTCGGTGGTCATGTCGCCACCGCTGAGCACGCCTATTTCCTCGAGCGTTCGGCTGGTTTCGTATTTCCCCTGCACTACCATACCACCCGGGCATTGCGATATGTTGAGCACGATTATGTTTTTGTTGATCGCTTCTTTCAAAAGATCGATAAACCATTTGGCCGTTGGCGCATTGCCCGATCCATAGGTTTCCAACACCATTGCCTTTAAGTTCTCAGAGTTCAATAACCCGCGCACCGTGGCTTCCGTGATCCCCGGAAACAATTTTAAAATGGCAATGGAAGGGTCAAGTTTATGCAACAACCGCAATGAATCACTGGTTGAGGGCTTATGGATGGAGGCATGATCGTATTCAATCTTTACTCCGGCCTTCGCCAAGGGCGGATAGTTCTCGGATTGAAAGGCATCGAAGTGCATGCTCTCCGTTTTTTTGCTGCGGTTGCCACGGAGCAATTCATTGCCAAAATAAATGCACACTTCCGGGATGATGGCCTTGTTCCCCAGTTTGGCGGCAGCAATTTCGAGGGATGTAATTAAGTTTTCGCGGGCATCCGACCGTGGTTCGCTGATGGGCAGTTGAGCACCTGTAAAAATCACCGGCTTGGTCAATCCCGGCAACATAAAACTCAACGCTGAGGCGGTGAACGCCATTGTATCAGTGCCATGAAGTACCACAAAGCCATCGTGGGTATTGTAATTTTCAAAAATGATTTTTGCAAGGGTTTGCCAATGCGCGGGTTGGATGTTGGATGAATCGATGGGGTGATTAAATGAGATAACGGTTAGCTCCAAATACAGATTGCGCAAGGTGGGAAGGTGCTCAAGAATCAAAGCAAAATCAAATGGCACAAGCACTCCGTTTGCATCGTGTGCCATGCCAAAAGTGCCGCCCGTATAGATGATCATCACTTTCGACTTGGGCCGGTCCGGTGTGGCCGTGTTGATCTGGATTTGTGTGTAGTCCATGGGAATAATTCAAGCTGGCAAATTACAAATTCAAAATTTTGAATGTGGCTTAATGGATATCGCTAAAATTTTTTGCGTTTGATTACCTCAACCCTTTGCCCTTCTACAAAAGGGTAGTGGAGTTTTTAGGGATGTCTTTAATTTTGAAGGTTGAATATTTTCATCGCATTGGCGGTGGTTGTTTTCTGTAGTTCGTCCGGGGCTACTTTTTTTAATTCGCAAACTCTTTGCGCGATCAGGGGAATATAAGCAGGCTCATTGCGTTTTCCGCGATGTGGCACAGGCGCCAGGTAGGGGCTATCGGTTTCCAGAACAATCCAATTCAAATCCAATGCAGGAATCACTTTGTCAAGGCCACTATTCTTAAAAGTGGCCACGCCACCAAGCCCCAAATAAAAATTCATTTCCGCAATTGTTTCCGCCTGTTCTTTGGTGCCCGAAAAACAGTGAAAAATTCCGGTAAGATTTCCGTCGACAAATGGTTTTAGGAGCTCGATGGTCTCATTTATTGATTCACGGCAATGGATCACCAGTGGCAAATTAAATTTCTTTGCCCATTGCACTTGAATTTTAAATGCTTCCTGTTGCTCGGCCCAAAACGATTTATCCCAGTACAAATCCGTGCCCACCTCTCCTAATGCTGCAAACTTTCTTTTGTTGAGCCAACTTTCTACACCATAAAGTTCTTTTTCAAAATCCCGTTTCACCGAGCATGGGTGCAGCCCCATCATGGCAATATATTTTGCAGGCGATTTCATTTCAACTTCCATCATGGCATCAATTGAAGCATGATCGATGTTGGGCATGAATATTTTTTTTACATTAAAATCCTCACTCCGCGTCAAGGCATCTATTAAATCAGGCTTGAATTGATCGGAATAAATATGGGCGTGGGTGTCGATCCAAAAATTGTGCATCGGTGGATTTAGGGGTTGGGCCAGTTATGCATTATAAACTAACTTATTATATCGATCGCATCAGCCAGCAAGTTAGATGAGTGCGGATAACCTTCAAAGCCTTTGTGTTTTTTTGATTCCTTCAAGGCAAATGCTAAATCAAAATCTGCCTGATTTTGAAAAAAGGCTATCCCTTTGCTCTCTAATTGATCAGCAAGATATTCTTGTTCGGTTTGACCCGGAGTAGGAATGAAGATCGCCTTCTTACCCAGCTTGCACAAGTCCATAATTGTGGTGTAGCCTGAACGGCTGATAATCACATTTGCTGATTGGATGGCTTCGTTAAGTGCAGCACCTGTTAAATGGTTGACCTCATTCGCATTCATTCCACTTTCCAGCGATCCTGGTTTTCCCTTTACCATGAAGTAATTCAGACCGGACCTTATCAGTTGGCCTCGAAGCATGCGCTCAAAAACAGACCGTTGAGGCTCGGGGCCTGAAATGAGGGCGAGGATGTCAAATTTTATTGGTGTATCTATCTTTTTTAGGCGGGAAAGCATTCCGATGAATCGAACCTTTAGATTGGCGGGTTCGGTCATTCTTCCTGTTATTCCATTTGGAAAATCCGGCACCCAGCATTCGGTAAATTTTTTGATCTGCCGGTGGTTTCCATAATTAATAAAACGCTCAAGCCATTTCCATACAGGAGCCATCCGGATGTTTACTTGATGCGTAATCAAAATACTCGGAACATGGGCCGACCAACAGCCATAGCGATTATCGGAAATTATTAAATCAATGTTCTCCATTTTAACGATTCTTTCCATTTGCTGATGTTCGTTTCGTATAGCCCATAAAAACTTAGGCGCCTGAAAAAATATGCCGATCATAAATGGAATCCGAATGGAATAAGCAACATGGTAAGACCAAAGCGAATGAACCTTTAGCTCAGGAAATTCTTTCTTCAGCAAAACCAGCGCAAGGCCGCTGCTCGCGATCTGCACTTCACAACCGCGGTTTAAAAATTCGTTGATTATGGGGATGCAGCGTGTGGCGTGCCCAAGACCCCAGTCGAGTGGTGCAATTACTATTTTTTTGAAAGAACCAGGCATCAAGTATCCAGCAACGTCTTAAATACAAATCCTTGTGACGTGAAATGCTCCAAGAACCTCGGAAGTACATACGTCAGATTCCGCTCGGCCTTCAGGCTGTCGTGAAAGACGATGATCGAACCGGGCCGGGTAGCGTTGATAGAACCTTGCAGACAACTGTTCCTTGAAATATTTTTTGAATAATCGTGCGTGAGCACGTCCCACATTACAATTTGATATTGATTTTTCAGGGAACTGATTTGAGAACGGGTAATCCTTCCATAAGGTGGACGAAAGAGATTGGTGGTTTGAGATTGGTGATTTGAGAATTGTGATTTGCACACCTCGGTATTCTCCAAATATTTTTGAAGTGGAGTGCTCCAGCCCTTTATATGATTATAGGTGTGATTTCCAATAGCGTGACCATCCGCCAAAGTTTTTTCAAAGACAGCAGGATACTTCTGCACGTTTTCTCCGATGCAAAAGAACGTTGCTTTGGCATGGTATTTTTTCAATTCCTGAATCACAAATTCAGTAGGGCCGGGGATTGGGCCGTCATCAAACGTCAAAAAAATTTCCTTCTTTTCGGTGGCCACACGCCAAAGCAAAGAAGGGTAAAGTTTAGGAAGAAAAAATGGAGTACGGAAAAAATTCAAATTCAAAAGTTAAGATATCAAATTCAAAAAATGCAATTTCAACTTGTCGGGCAGCACAATGCCAAAGTTATACATTCTTTGCGCTTTGGCGATTTCTCCGGAAAAAATTCAACACTCGTTTTGTCGGCCGGTGGTGTTCGGGTTTTATTAATGCCTTAGCCGAGTTGCTTCAAGTGGGTTTTTCTTTTACATTTACTTACCTCAAAAACCTACTGCTTGGAACAAGGACAATTTGATACGCTAATCATTAATTCGATGGCTTTAACGGAAGCTGAGGCTTTGGAATTGGTCAATCTTTCTGATGAATTTCCATATAGTCAGATCATTCACTGCCTGGCCGCGCGGGCAGCCCAGGACTCCAATCTCGCAGCGAGGGAAAAATTATTGCACCTCAGTGCGGTTTACTGTACCGATCGGTCTGCCTTTAAGTCTTTGATGACTGCCCCCAAACAAACGAGAGTTGAACCGACAGAGGAAGTTCAGATTCTGATTTCTGAAACGCCACCTGAAATTACTACCCTTCAGCTTCACGAGCAGGTGCTGAACGACATCGCCAGCATGCACAAGTCAAAACGCCTGTTTGAACTAATGATTGAGCAGCTGGAGAAAGAAAAGGCCCTTCCTTTGGCCAAGAACGAAACCGCAGTTGAATCTCCAAAAAAAGAAAATGATTTGCTGATCGAAGAAATCAAATCGACCAAAAAAAAAATAAAACCGGAGGGGGTCAAACAAAAAGAACAGATTGAGATCATCGACCAGTTCATTAAAATACAACCCTCTATTCCCAGACCAAAATCAACTGCCGCTGTTTTTCAGGACAATGACCTTTCAGAACCCAGTGGCCAGTTTGGGGAAAACATCGTTTCGGAAACTTTAGTGGAAATTCTTTTGAAGCAGGGCAAAAAAGAAAAGGCAATCGAGGCGCTTAAAAAACTGATTTGGAAGTTTCCACAGAAAAAAGCTTACTTTGCAGCTCAAATTGAAGAATTAAGAAAATAATTTATGTACGTTTTATTGATAAGCCTCGCCATTGTTAGTGCCATTTTATTGGTCCTCGTGGTCCTTGCCCAGAATTCCAAAGGAGGAGGGCTCTCCAGCCAATTTGGTGGCTCTGGGGCAAGCAATTTAATTGGGGTGAAGAAAACCGGAGACGTTCTTGAGAAACTCACTTGGGGCTTTGCCATCGCCATTATTGTATTTTCATTGGCCACCAACTTGACAACACCCAACACAGCCGCCCCTACTGATGAAATTATGGAGCGCGCCAAAGAACAGCAAGCTGCCCCGGCAGTGCCCACTTTGCCAAAAGCTCAGCCCAAAAAGGATAGCACTAAAAAATAGTTCTTCTTTGGATTGGCTTATCTAATTTAAGAGACTTTAGAAATTTCTTTCACCAGTAGCCGTTTGGCCACGGGCATCAGCGTTTGCATGTAGGGGAATTTCAGTTTGGAAAGAACCAAATAGGCGGCCGGATTGGGCAACTCGCTGTACTTCTTTATTAACATCAGTTTGATGTTTTCGTAAGTACTCGCCAGGTTCTTTTCGGTCGTCTCCACAAAGGTTGTCTGAATGCCGCGCATTGGTTCGTTGCTTTGCTCAAAAAAAGTAATCTGGTACCGGTAAATATTGGTCTCCTTCTCAGGGGGCTGGGTCACAAACAGGTAACCTTCGTTGGCATAAAGGGCAGTCAGGCCGACTGGCAAAATCTCGCATTGCGACTCCACATATTCATAAATAAAAGAGCCTTCGTCCAGCGATGCTTTGAATTGGGGGAGGGCATACTCCATGATCGATTCGATCTCGCGCATGATCAAATCATCTTCAATCACCTTCCGGTAACTGATCTCCAGGTTTTTTAGCCGCTCAGTGGAAAGTTCTTTTGGAAAAGATTCACCGATCATCAATTTGTTTTCGCGAAGGGTAACCAGGTTTCGATAATGGAAAACCAAATCAGAAAGAAACGGATAAAGCTCTACCCGCTGAAAAGAATCCTTTACTTTTTTGAGGTAAGCAAGCAAAAGATATTTCTTGTACTCAAAATCGATGAGCCCTTCCGTGAGCCAATTATCTTTCAAGTTTTCCATATTTTTTAATTAAAAAAATACACCGGTAACTGCCACAACAATGAAGTAAATAAAGAAGATAATCTTCAAGATCCAAAAAAACAACCTTCAATTTTTGTCAAGCTTAACTGGCCTAAAAGTGTGAATCCAGCAATAATTCTTTTTATTTGTATAACATCTTTTGGGCATGTGGCTGCAATTTTACAATGACAATTAGTTCATAACACGTGCTCATCAAATACAATCGATTGAAATAATAATGAGCCCATTTAGAACTGACAAAAATCATTGCTTCCACTGATGAAGATCAACGTTTACCCCGTACTCATCAGGCATCTTTGCTAAACAAAAAAACAATTATATGAAACACTACAAAATAGGTCTTTGCGGGCTAGTCGCCTTTTTTCTTTCTTTTTCGATAGCAGTTTTTTCCCAGCAAGCAATATGGAAAGCGCCAGCGAGTGCCGATAAGGTGATTAATCCTTATAGC
>JAYVMP010000011.1:0-18037 GCA_043758895.1 Bacteroidota bacterium | reverse complement strand
CGAGGGGGTGACTGTTCCTATTGAATTTCCTTCATCTATAGAGTTCATATAGTTCTTTTTAAACCCGTTTATAGTTTCCTCCACAAGAGAGGATGTCAGAGGAGCTTAAGGAAACGACATTGGTGTTGGATAATGAATATTGAAGTAAGAGAAGGAGTTCCTAACTTGCAGGGACTAATCCGAAATAACATGGCCTACTTATTCGATTCGTTTGAAGGCTGGAAAAAATATTGTAACGAAAATAATTTTTCGCTGGCCGAAACTGTGCAGGAATATGAGCACGAACAAAAAGGGCGTTCGGCCCAGGAAGTGAACGAAGGGTTGATGCGCGCCTGGCAGGTGATGAAAGAGGCCGTGCACACGGGGCTCGAGGAAGATATGACTTCGCGCTCGGGCATGATCAACAACGGGGCGAAAAAAGTCTATCGTTATCCTAAACCGGTATTATCCATTGAATTTCAACGACTGATTTCGCGCGCGCTTGCCGCCAAAGAAGTGAACTCGTGCATGGGCCGTGTGGTGGCAGCACCTACTGCGGGTGCGAGTGGCATCATGCCGGGCGTGCTTTATACGTTGCAGGAAATCCATCACATCGATGACGAAAAAATTATTGAAGCCATGATGGTAGCGGCTGGCATCGCCATCATCATCGAACAAAAAGCATCCATTGCCGGGGCAGTGGGCGGCTGCCAGGCCGAGACGGGCACGGCTGCAGCCATGGGCGCGGGCGCGATTGTCTATTGTCTTGATGGAAATATTGACCAAGTGTTCAATGCGGTGGCTATCACCATTCAATGTATGCTCGGGTTAGTGTGCGATCCTGTTGCGGGCCTCGTTGAAATTCCGTGTGTGGTGCGCAATGCAAGTGCGGCCGCCATTGCCAATAGCTCCGCTCAAATTGCGTTGGCCGATGTGAGCAGCGTGATCCCCGTGGACGAAGTGATCGAAGCGATGGGCGAAATCGGGGCCAGCATGGAAACGCGCTACAAAGAAACAGCACTTGGTGGGCTGGCCGCCACCAAAACCGGACAAGCTATTGCAAAACGGGTATTGATCAGGGATATTGAAGTACTGCCGGACGAAAAAGTTTGATGCGGACCGTTATTCCCTACCCAGTCACCAAGCTTGATTTTTAGGTTCAAAAAAAAGCGAATAGATTTCTCTATTCGCTTCTTAAGGATTGTTAACAATGATTAATGTTGGTTACCCGTTCCATCCGTAGGATAGGCACCTAAGTCTTTATTGGGAGGTGTTACGGTGGCAGCCAAATATTTATTGGTAATCGATGCAGTTGAGTTCAATGGGGAAAGAGCAGTATTCCCTTTTCCTATGGCCGGAGAGCCGGTGGCCAAATGGAAATCAAATCCACCAGCCCAGGTAATATTGCGCAAAGGTTGTCCGGTTATCGGCAATGGATAATTTACAAACTTCGGGTTGTTTTGCGAGACCAATGCCGAGCCATCGTATGGCTGAATGATAAACCAACCACTTCCTTTGTGAGCGGTGTAATAGGTGCCTGGCGCAGGTATGTCGGTTGTATTTAATTTGCCCGCGTGGGTAGTTGCCATAAATTGGTTCGTTACTTTCACGGAGTCACCATAGGAGAGGTTGTTTCCATAATCGGAGTTGGTTGTATCGGCAGCCGGGTTTTCCAGAAACCGAAGGCCGGTCTTACAATTCACAATAATATTATTAAATGCTTTTCCTTTTGCGCCCTCTTCGTAATTCACATTCGCGCCACGATCAGGATCCAAGCTTCTCCAGCCTCCATTCAAATAGGTATTGTTGTACATGTTGATACTCGTTTGGGGCGCCCCTGTTGCTTGACCTTTATTGGAGGCTTTCGTGCCTCCTTTTGCTGTGCCGATGATCAAATTGTAGGCCATGTCACCCACCGTACCACCTTTAACATTGATGGCGTCACCATCATTATAAGCCAGTTTTTCTACTGTATTTCTCATGATGTGAATTGATCCCCCCTTGATACGACAGGCATCGGTAACCGATCCGTAAATCCAGGAGTCTTCCAGGATAAAAACTCCTTGTGGATTTTGAAATAGGGTTACAAACAAGGCATCACCGGCTGCATAACCCCCATTGATTAAATTGCTCGCCTGGTCCACTGTGCCACCAGCAAAATCAAGATGCGTCCATTTAATATCAACCAATGTACACGTTTTGCTGCATTGGATGCCTCCCCAAAGTTTGCCCGTCAGGCTTAAGCCTTTGTCGGTGTTGGGATCCACATAAGTAGTTTGTTTATACGTTGCGGGATTGTTGTATGCATCAACACCGGTAATCCAATTGGGCGCAGCCTTTGTGCCCAAAGAGATAAATACGCCATTGACGATCAACATGGCAGCTGGATTCAGTGACAATAATTTCACACCGCTTTGCATAACCAATGTGTCCCCTGCATTGATGGTAACCGTTGAGGAAAAATAATAGGTCTTGCCCGTGGTCATTGTCCCTTTTACAGAACCTGACAGCGTGTCTTTGCTTACGGTGGCGGAGGCTTTAAATTGTGGCGTTGACACCTTGGTATTCTCTTTTGAAGAACAGGAAGCAAGGAAGATGAGTGCGGCAACTACTGTAGATGCAGCAAATAGATTTCGGATTTTCATTTGTTTTATTTTTTGTTTAGAGATTGTTTTTTAATTTTTTATTTTGAAAACTTAAATCGGATACCGCCAATAAAATTCTGACCATAGTATTCCTGCTGTACCAATATCCGCGCTGCATCGTGCTGATTGGGCAGTGCATTTGGGCCGCTTCGATAAATATTGGTGTGTGGTAAATAAACCAGGAATGGCGTGTTGAGGATGTTTTGAATTTTCAGATAAAAAAAGAAGTTGTTCAAAAATCTTTTCTCTAAAGAAAAATCCATAGTAAAGAGGGGCTGTTGATAATAATCGAGGTTGTAGTAAGGCGACAATTGTGAAATCCGTTTTCCGGTATAGACCATGGCGAGTTGCAGGCTTAAGCCATTGTCCGTGTTCTTATACAAAAAAGACAGGTTGGCAATATGGGGAGATTGACCTTGCAGCGGTCGCGACTGATTCACTACTGTTTGAGTAAAATTTGCCAGGTAAAATAGTTTGGGTGTGGTGATCACCGAGTTGGTGTAGGTGTAGTTTCCAGACATACCAAAACGGCCCCAATATTTAGTGAAGGCAAGTTCAAAACCAAAGTTGCGCCCACTTCCAAAATTGCCGGGGCCGATTACAGATCCGGAAGTGGAACTAGAATCTCTCCTCCATATTGTTTCAATGGGATTGGTTAAGTGTTTATAGAAAGCACCGACCAGAAGCTGGTCCAATGTCTTGGTAAATCGTTCATACCGAAGGTCAACATTGTCTATGGTGGCATGCTTCAGGTAGGGGTTACCCGATTCATTATAGTAGTCGCCCGGCATGTTGGTGGGTATAATTTCAAAAAAACCGGGGCGGTTGATTGACTTAAAATAAGATGCTCTTAAGTTCTGATCGGATGTCAGTTTGTATTTGATATTAAAACTGGGCAAAATATCCAAATACGATTTAGTACCTGTTCGCGCTGCGAAGGTCAGAGGCATCACGGTCAAGTAATCCTGGTAGGTATGCTCCGCACGCACACCACCAATGATCTCAAATTTATCAGAAAGCAATATTTTTCCTTGTAAATATCCCGCTGCAATCTTTTCATGCGAAATATAGGTGTTGGGGTTAGTAGCACTTCCTGAGGCTGCATTAGGCCCGTTAAACTGCCACTGATCAGCGCTTAATGTGCTTATACCATTGAGAAACCCAGGCGGTCGCCCATTCACTGTGGTGGGGATCAGGTTATAGATAAAATACGTGTTGTTCCGTGTCTTATCGCGGTACAACCCACCCGTTGAAATTTCAAGCTTATGATTACCAATGACTTTATTGTACGTTAAATTTAAGTAGCCCGTATAATCAACATCCGAATTGGCAAGCCAAATCCTTTTGAAAGAGTAAAGGACTTGAGGTGTCAGAATAACTTGCTTCCCCGTGTAGTCATATCCCACTTGTTGTGAAGTCTGGTTCTCAGACCAGTCGGGGACAGCGTTCGTAGCCTTAGAATAAACCGCTGACCAATTCAATCTCAACGCGTTGCTGAGCATGTGATCGCCTTGCAAAGTAGAATTGAAGATGTTTTGTTGCTGCACCCTGGATCGGTCCAATAAATAGGTATTGCCTGTGCCCGGGCCATTGCGCCCGATGGAGAGCGAGGTGTCGATGGTATGCCTTCGCTGCACTTCATCGAGTTCGACAAACATGCCATAAAGTTTGATTTGATTTTTTTCGTTGAACTTATAGTCTGCTTTTATGTGAAGGCCATAGCGCTTTTGATGATTTGAATACTGGCGAATTAGAATATCATCGAAGTAAGGAGTATTGTTAGGGCCGGGTTGCACGTTGGATTGAAAAAATGTGCTGGTGGTTGATCGATAGACATCTTGGAGGCTTCCCGCAAAAATGGCACCCAGTTTTTTATCTTTCGTCAGCCTGTCTCCAATTGAAAATCCATAAATTTTATTGATCGGTGCAACGTTGTGGTAATCAAAATTCTTGTAAGAGAAATCACTGGAAGTAGCCACATAGTCGGTGGCATGGGTTTCCACCGGAGCTTTGGATTGCCACCCCGAATAGGTACTGAAACCATGTTCTGCTGCGTTGGCGTTGATTCCGGTTGCCACGTTGGCACTTACGGTAAATGCCGAGGGAGCATCTTTCATCACCAGGTTCATGCCTCCTCCTGTTGCATCACCTTCCATGGAAGGTGTCAACGTTTTAATGACCTCCAACCGGTCCAATAGATCGGCAGGAAAAAGATCCATCGGTACATACCTATTTTGGTTGTCGGGGCTGGGAAGTTTGACGCCATTGACCAAGGTATAATTATACCGCTGCGGCATTCCGCGGATAATTGCATATTGGGCATCGCCACTACTATTGCGGTCTACCGATACGCCCGAGAACCGTTGAAGGATACCGGCCACTGTGATATCAGGCATTAACTGGATCGTCTTGGCCGACATCACGTTGATTATGCTTCCAGCGTTTCTTTCTGTGTGCAGCGCAAACTCATCCGATGTTTTGTCCATCGTTCCTTGCACCACCACCTCGTTGAGCAAATTGGTATTTTCGGCCAGGTCAAAATCAACTTGTATTTTTTCTTCAATTGAAATGGTGATGACTTTCTCCTCCGTTTTATAACTGATGAAACTGCAGATGAGGGTGTATTGCCCCGGGGTGGAAATGGATAATTTAAAGTTTCCTGAAAGGCTTACGGAAGCCCCCACCGTAGATCCTTTAACAACCACCGAAGCCCCGATTAATGGCTCACGCGTTTTTGCATCCACTACAGTGCCCCGGACAATTGTTGCAGCCGCGGTTTGGCACACGGCAAGCAGAAGGGCCACAAGGAGACCGTAAGGTTTATTCATTTGGAAGATAAACTAAAAGCAGTTGTCGGCTTTTTCACGCGGCAAAGGTGAGCTTCAAATGTTAGCTGCGCGTTATGTAAGTATTACCTTATAGGGTAATTCAAGGAGAGGCAACCACTGCGCCTAAATCGCTTTCATTTTAGGGAGTGGTTTTCGGATTTGGCAAAGGGATTATACCAACGGTAGATTAGGTGTGGTGGGATACAAATGGAGGTGCGCAATCACCTTAAAATCTCGGGCACATCCAACCTTCCAAGCAGGTAAACGATGAATGTAAATACAAATGCCCAAAACACGGCACTGATAAACATAAAAAGTAAAATTTTATTTTTGGGCTTGCCCAAGCCTACTGCAATGAGTGTGCCGCCAATAGGTGTAAGAAATATTGGGGTGAGAAAGGCCACTCCACCCAATCCATATTTAGCAATGAATCCACTGAACCTGTTTTTTTTTGGTTGTGAATTTTCATCTGGGTTTTTCTTTTGAAAAGACCGTTTGAGAATGCCGTGCCTTAGCCAGTCGCCAAAAAAAGTGAACGCTACTACACTTGCCATCATCCCGCCAAGGGTAGCCACCACTGTGGTAAGGAAATGAAGATGCAACCCATAGCCCTCCAGCGGCCCCAAAATGAATTTGAGCATGCTCGAAAGAAAAACGGGAATTGCTTTCACGATTTCTTCACCCATTTACAAATTGGTTCAACTGCACAATAAATCGATTTAGAAAAGTAATTTTGTGAAAATATAAAGGAAAGTTTTGAAGAAAAATAGAAATCAAGAAAGCGAGTTTCAGTTGTTGAAGCAGCTCTGCGAAATCCATGCGCCATCGGGCCACGAGGCTCCTGTTAAAGAATTCTTAGTGGATTATATTAAAAGGAAAATGAAGAATTGGCAAACGCAGCCCGAAATCGTGGTGGGAAAAGCTTTTCAGGATTGCCTGATTTTAAATTTCGGAAAACCGCGCACGGCCATCTTTGCACACATGGATACCGTTGGGTTTTCAGTACGTTACTTTAATCAATTGGTTTCGATCGGCAGCCCCGATGCAGAGGCTGGAACAAAATTAATCGGCCGCGATCACCTCGGATTGATCGAATGCGAATTGGAATACGACAAAGAAGACCACGCGTTTTACAAATTTGGAAGGGCAATCGAGCGCGGCACCACGCTCACCTACCAAGTTGATTTTCGTGAAACTAAAGATTTTATTCAATCTCCGTACTTGGATAATCGACTGGGTGTTTTCAACGCATTAAAAATTGCCGAGACATTAAAAAATAGGGTGATCGCCTTTAGTTGTTGGGAAGAACACGGGGGCGGCTCGGTTCCCTACCTTGCCAACTACATTTACAAAAAGTGGAAGGTGAGGCAGGCCCTGATCTCAGACATCACATGGGTATCGGATGGCGTGGCGCATGGCAAGGGCGTGGCCATTTCGCTGCGCGACCGCCATATTCCGCGAAGGAATTTTGTCGATCAGGTCATTGCCATCGCACAAAAAAGTAAAATCCCACATCAACTCGAAGTGGAGGGCTTCGGCTCCAGCGATGGAGGCGAGCTGCAGCGGGGCGCGTTGCCCATCGATTGGTGTTTTGTGGGGGCACCAGAGCACGGGCCGCACACACCACATGAAAAAGTACATAAGAAAGATATCAAGACAATGATTGCGCTTTATGAAGCAGCGATGAGGGAACTTTAATGTTGCAGTTTAAGGTCGATAAATTGCTAGTTGAAAGAAAACGCCAAGGATTTCTATCGCATCATTTTAATTCAATGTCGTTTCCTTAAGCCATTTTTGATGACCTCACCTCGCTCCTCTACCAATGAACTCATAAGACGGGTAGTGGGATTAGTGATAAATTAAACTCCTTTGCTTTTTTGTTCAGATAGGCCATCTGCTGGTTTCGCTGCTTTTCTTTATACTTCTCAATTCCTGCCTCAACATATTCTATGCCTTCGCCCATGACCCAATAATACATGGTGGCGAGCTTTCTGGCGGTTGCCCTTATTGCAATCGCTGGCCCTTTGCCTGCGGGCAAATTCGCCCAAGGCATTGTACTTACTTTGCAGCAGGCTTTGGCTTACCTGTTTAAAAAGCTGGCCCGCCCTGGGCATGGATGGGTTGCGTATTTTTTTTCTGGATTTGCCTGAACGGTCAACTTGTGGGGACAATTTTAGCCAAGGCACAAATTCCTTTGCGCTTTTCCATCGGCCCATGTCTGCACCAGTTTCAGAGAACAATTGTAAAAATGTGTATTCCGATATGCCGGGTATCCGGATGGCATTTCTCCCATCGACAGCCTTCACCAGTTTTTCATCCAGCCCATTTATGGTTGTCTTGTCGTGCTTGATCACTTTGCCATGGTCTACTATAGGGACGGCTTTGCCCTCATTCAATTTGTCGAGCAGGGTTGATATTTTTACATCACACTCTTGTATCCGTTGCTGATAGAATTGCCAGCATTCGTAGGCTTGCCGTAAAGCAAATAAGTACTCCTCTTTGTAATTGCCTTTTAAGGACCGCACAACATCTTCTTTTTTATTTTTTATGATCCGTATATCACAAAGGGATGCCAACTTGTCGGCATCCCTTTCACCTTTCAATATCGCTTCCAATATCCGTAAACCGCTCACACCCATCGTGTCACTTATTACCTGGTGGAGCCGTATGCCCATTTGGGTGTAGGACTTCTGGATGTGCAGGATGTGGCTTGATGCCATTTGTACATGATCGTCCCTAAGGCGTGTGTAACTGCGCAGCTCACGGGTTTTCTCTTCCGGGATAAAACATCTCCTCAATAACCCATGGCTGTGCAATTGCTGTATCCACTGGCAATCCTTTACATCACTCTTTCTGCCCGGCAGGTTCTTTACCTCCGCCCCGTTGACCAACCAAACATCAAAGCCTGCCTTTTCCAGGATGTCATATAAAACAATCCAGTACACCCCCGTGGCCTCCAGGGCTACGGCACGTATCCCAAAACCCTTTAAATCCTGCGCACACTTCTCCAGCGACCCCGTATAGGTATCATATACCTTTACCTGAAGGCCATTGGCACTGACAAAAATCTTGTCACTGCCAATGTCAATCCCTGCCGCGCTTTGATGGACTACTTCAAAATTTTTCATTGTTGTTTTGTTTAGTGTCATATCATCGGGCAGCAAGGGAAATAAACAGAAAATCTACCAAGCGGGATGCTCCAGTCCTATAAAAAACCAGGCTCACCAAAATCTTTTCTTTCAGCCTTGCCAACAAACCTCCACAACAGGTATGGTACTCTACTAAGGAACGTGTCATTTTACCTTTTGATATTTCTATCAAGATAACCCTTATGTTCATGTAATCCTTTTTAAATTTGTATTTATACTGGCCTCCAAAAGAGAGGATGCCAAAAGGAGCTTAAGGAAACGACATTGGAGTTTAATTTCTATCAACCAATGAAACGTTATTAGCGATCGGGCTTTTATTACTGCTTAGTGGAAGTTGCGACAAAAAAAGATGTTGCCATTAAATACAATATTGCAACGATGCAATTAAATTTGGGGAAGAAAAAAGGTTTTCTTACACTAATTCGAGCGGGCTCAACTATTTCATTTATAATTAAATTTATCAACGCCATTGAAAAAAGATGTACACACACTTTGCCTTGTAGCTGACCCTGTGCCTCTGGTGGCAGGTCGTTACAACTCCTTTCTGATGACTTATTCCAGCGTTTCCTTTCAAAATCTGGGGTGTGCGATAGGGGCATTCCATGTGGCAATTAAAAAACAAATTATTAATGCATGAAATGCCCATCAGCAAAGCAGACCCAATGGAATGATAATGGCTTTGGGCATTCCATGTGACAACTAAAAAACAAATTATTAACACATGAAAGACTTCGGCATCAAAGCAGCTTTGCAATCACTAAACGTAAAAAAATCCAACGCTGGAACTTCCACTGGAAAGAAATGGATCAAGTCTTCCGGCAACTACATCGATTCCCATTCTCCGGTTGATGGCCTGCTCATTGGTCGCGTGGAGTCCACCGATGAGAAGTCATTTCAAAAAGTAGTGGCGCAAGCGGAAAATGCCTTCGTGGCCTGGCGAATGGTGCCGGCCCCAAGGCGGGGAGAAATTGTTCGTCAAATCGGAGCGGCTTTGCGCGAACGAAAAACACACTTGGGCAAATTGGTCTCCTACGAAATGGGCAAGTCGTACCAAGAGGGTTTGGGCGAAGTGCAAGAGATGATTGATATCTGCGATTTTGCAGTGGGCTTGTCGCGGCAATTAAATGGGTTAACGATGCACTCAGAGCGGCCACTCCACCGCATGTACGAACAATATCATCCGCTCGGAATTGTGGGGATTATTTCTGCTTTTAATTTTCCCGTGGCCGTGTGGAGTTGGAATGCGATGATCGCCTGGGTATGCGGAGACGTGTGCATCTGGAAACCATCTGAAAAAGCCCCTTTGTGCGGCATTGCCTGTCAAAATATAGTGACCGAAGTTTTCGAGAAAAATATGGTGCCGGAAGGGGTTTCGTGCATCATCAATGGCGACTATAAAATCGGGCAACAGCTGTGTGCGCAAGAAAACATTCCGCTTGTTTCTGCAACGGGCTCGGTGCGCATGGGTAAAGCAGTTGGGCAAACGGTAAGCGCCAGGTTGGGGCGTGCTCTTTTAGAATTGGGCGGCAACAATGCCATCATCTTTACCGAAAACGCCAACCTCGATATGGCCATCATCGGTGCTGTGTTTGGTGCCGTAGGCACGGCCGGTCAGCGGTGCACTTCTACCCGAAGGCTCATCGTTCATGAAAAAGTTTATGATGAAGTTAAGAACCGCTTGAAGAAAGCTTATAGTCAACTGCGCATCGGTAACCCGCTTGATCAACATGTCCATGTAGGCCCGCTTATCGACAAGCTGGCGGTGAAGACCTATAAAGGAGCACTTACAAAAATCAAAAACGAGGGCGGAAAGTTTGTTGTTGCAGGTGGAGTGCTCACTGGCAAGGGATTCGAGTCGGGGTGTTATGTCAAGCCAGCCATTGCCGAAGTAAAAAATCATTTTGAAATTGTGCAAGTCGAAACATTCGCCCCTATTTTATATTTGATCCAATACAAATCAATCGAGGAAGCGATCGCCATACAAAACGGAGTGAAGCAAGGACTGTCTTCCGCCATTATGACTGCGCGGTTGCAAGACATGGAAAAATTCCTTTCGCATGCCGGCTCGGATTGCGGTATTGCTAATGTAAACATTGGCACATCAGGGGCAGAAATTGGTGGTGCCTTTGGCGGGGAAAAGGAAACAGGGGGCGGACGTGAATCTGGTTCTGATTCCTGGAAAGCCTATATGCGAAGACAAACCAACACCATCAATTTTGGCGACAGCTTGCCTTTGGCACAAGGAATTAAATTTGATTTATAAAGCGTTTGGAAAACCAACATATTCAACCTATTTTTAACAAGATCAATTCCTAACTATATGACTCCAAGAAAATACCGTTCCATAATGCTTATTGACGACAATGAGATTGACAACCTGATCAATCAGAAAATGATTGAGGCAGCCGCGATCACCGAGAATATCTACACGCACACCGGAGCAAAGAGTGCGATTGAATTTTTGAGAAACATGGAAAAAATGGAACTGGCGGATAAAGTATTGCCCGATGTAATTTTTTTGGATATTGATATGCCCCTCATGGATGGCTTTCAATTCCTTGATGAATTTGAAAACTTGGCGGCCATGACGCGCAAAAAATGCAAGATCATCATGCTCACCTCGTCCATCAATCCGCAGGATTTTAATCGCTCAAAGAAATATCCCAACGTGAGGATTTACCTGAACAAGCCGCTATCGCACGATAATATTTTAAAGATTGATGTGTAGTTGGCAGCTATTCATGCCAATGAAAATGAGTGAACTAAATTAGGCTAAGCATCTGCTTGCCCTTCAATAGCTGACAACAGCTCCACAAAATTCTCATCCATTTTTATCAAGCTGGTAGGGGAAAAATAGTTGACCTTCGCTTGCTTGAATTTAGGAATAATGGAGGTGATCTTTTTTTCTTTTTCCTTTTTGGCCTCACTGGTTGCCACACGCAGGATCTTCAAAAACAGCATCACATTTTCGCAATCGTCTTTGCCAAACAACCTGATCTGTCGCTGGATGCTGTTGGTTAGCTGAGTGAACAGTTCGTAGTCCCTTAGCATACAATATTGCAATGCCAAAAGTGCTTTTACTTCCATGAGCACAAATGGATGTTTTTTCAGGCTCACCTCGTTAAGCAAATTGTTGATCAGCTTGGCGGCTTCATCGTATTTGCCAACGTAGTAACTGCTGATGGCCCGATAGCACACATAAATCAGGTGCTTGGGCACATCGTGTACTTCGGGCTCAATATCCGAAAGTTGACTTTCGTTTTCTGCGTACAGGGTTTTCTCCGTATTTTTTCGCAGGTGGTGTTCAATTTTAGAAACTAAAAAACGGGCTGTAAACGTGTAGTTGGAATAATTGACGAGAAGCGTGGCCGTAGCATCGTTTACTTCTTCGTAATACTTTTCGGCCTGGCGGTACACTTTATAATGATTGTAGTATTCCAAGTGCAGAAATTCATAAACCACATTCAGGTGGTAATAAAGTGGATCGAGGGGATAGGCTTCAAAAATTTTCTGTACGCGCACAAAAATATCTTCTATTGCTTCGCCTTCGTTGTTCATCTCATCTGGCTCCACAAATAGTCGATGGAAAATCAGCATACAACTTTGGTAGATGTACAACCGGTGGGAGTCATACAGTTTTGAAACATTTTGCATTTCCTTCATGACCAAATTCAACCCTAGTTTTTCCTGCGGGTCTCCCGTCATGTAGTAATTTCCATATTTCTTTATATAATCAGCAAGCAGGTCCTCGGCCTTGTCCACGGCAAGCATAAAGGCAATGTGCCGGTTGTAGAGCTGGGAGAAGTTAAAATGTTCGGGTGAGTGGACATACATTTTTTTTAGTGATTTATAAATCACCGTGAGCTCGCTGGCCAAGTCATAATCCTGAAGATCCTTTTCCAATTTCCTAAGGGTGGCAATGGAAATAGTCCTTTTTTTTGTGAACAAAACTTCGTTAAGGTTTGCCACCTTGCGCAAAATGTCGGTGCGTGGGCTTTCCATTTGTTGCAACAGATGTTCTTCAATTTTTTGATTGAGGCGCGACCGCAGTGTATAGTATGCATTGGCATTCACTTCCATTTCTACCATGATCTTGCTATCCGAAAGCTGCCGATCGCGCAACGCGCGAAGCACGTAGGCAGATTTTTCGGCATTGCTCTCCATCAGGGAATCATGGATTTCTTTATAGTCCTTTTCAGAAAGTTGCTTAATGATATTTTTTAGCTTGGCCATAGACAATTAAGTATTTTTAAAGTTACAAAAATAAAATAGGCTTGCAATAAAGTTACCATCCATCAAAAAATTGGGCATCATTTCCATCTCACCAATGAGAAAGGTTTGTTTGTAGTAAATGTAGAGGAGAACTCCCCGGCATCAAGGTCGCAAGTTAAAGCCGGAGACATTATTGTTACTTTCAACAATAAACCGATGCAATCGCTCCATCAATTATTTAAAGAGCTGACAAAGAAGGAAATTCTCACGATGGTGGATGTCTCCATTATCCGGCATACGGAAATGCTCAACGTAGGGATATTTCCTGCCACTAAGCAGGGATAGAATCTTTTGCGTAAAACGATAGGTAGTCTGGAATGCCTTTCTAATTTTGAAGATAATTGCAGTGTGGATTTTAGATCATGCGCTACAGATTATTTGAGCGAAAATTATTTTCCAACGAGGTTATAAAGTGCAAGATGAAGCTACCCATTGACACCATTCATTTGTTTCCCGGGCTTGATCGAGAACTGATTATGCTGTTGCGTTCACTTAAGCCTGAAGATTGGCGGAAGCCCACATTGGCAAAAAAGTGGACGGTCAAGGATATTGCAGCTCATTTGCTTGACGTAAACATGAGGACAATTTCTTCCTTTCGGGATGGATTTAAAAATTCAGTAGCCCCCCCCAATTTTTCCTACCTGGGTTTAGTTGATTACTTGGATCAGCTCAATAAGGAATGGGTAACGGCCATGGAGCGAATAAGTCCCGCTGTGTTGATTGAATTACTTGAACTTACAGGGAGTCAATTCCATCAATGTTTAGCCAAACTTCAGCCTTTTGAAAAGGCCTTGTTCCCGGTCGCTTGGGCTGGCGAAGCGGAGTCTCTAAATTGGTTTCATGTGGCGAGGGAGTTTACTGAAAAGTGGCATCACCAAAAGCAGATCCGCGAAGCAGTTAAAGTAGATGGATTGATGGGTTCAGATTATTTTGTACCTGTAATTCAAACCTTCATGCAGGCAATGCCTCATGCCTACCGAAGCGTGATGGCAAATGAGGGGTCGGTGGTTTCAGTAATTGTTGAAGGCTATGAGGAGCTAACTTTTCATTTGAAAAAAAATAAGCTTTGGCATTTTGTTGAACAGGGCTCACCTTCTGAAGTGGCCATAAATGTAGGAGCTGACGTGATCTGGAAACTGCTCACCAAAGGGATTTCATCAGAAGAGGCAAGACAAAGAGTTAAAACTTCAGGATTGGACAACTTGATTTCCCCTTTCTTCCAAATGGTGGCGGTGATGGGGTGACCTAAGAAATGGATCAACTGTATTTTTGAAATCAAACAATGAACTTTATGAAATTTCCACACCCTTTGATCACCCAAAGCCTTGTAAATGCCTGGAGATTCCATGTGACCTTTAAAAAACATTAAATCCATGAAAACCTCGCGAAGAAAATTCATCCAGGCATCAGCATCGCTTGCAACCATAGCTGCCGTAAGCAATGTTTTTGCTGAACGAAACAATAACCCAACCAAACCCATTGTTGTTTCCACTTGGAATTTTGGTGTAGGGGCCAATGCTGAAGCATGGAAAATATTATCAAAAAATGGACGCGCTTTAGATGCAGTAGAAGCAGGCGTGCAAGTTCCTGAAGGTGATCCGAAAGAAACTTCCGTAGGACTTGGCGGTTTGCCCGATCGCGATGGACGTGTAACGCTCGATGCTTGCATTATGGACGAACAAGCCAATTGTGGTGCAGTCGCTTGCATTGAACACATCATCCATCCGATTTCTGTAGCAAGAAAAGTGATGGAGAAAACTCCGCATGTCATGTTAGTGGGTGATGGCGCGTTGCAGTTTGCGCTGGAAAACGGTTTTAAAAAAGAAAATTTATTGACGGAAGAATCAGAAAAAGCATGGAAAGAATGGTTGAAGAAAGCAGAGTACAAACCGATTGCCAATATCGAAAATCACGACACGATTGGGATGATCGCATTGGATGGCAGTCAAAATCTTTCGGGGGCTTGCACTACCAGTGGCATGGCCTATAAAATTCACGGACGCGTGGGCGATTCCCCTATCATTGGTGCCGGGCTTTTTGTTGATAACGAAATTGGTGCGGCAACATCAACGGGAGTAGGGGAGGAAGTCATACGTATTTGCGGATCGCACTTGGTGGTGGAGTTGATGCGCCAGGGCAACTCCCCACAAGAAGCCTGCGAACGGGCCGTGAAGCGTATTGTAAAAAACCAACCTAAGAAGTCAAAAGAGATCCAGGTAGGTTTTTTGGCCATCAACAGAAATGGCGAAGTAGGGGCGTATGCCTTGCAAAAAGGGTTTACCTACGCAGTGTATTCCAATGAAGTTCCGAACACGATTTTTGATGCAAAGAGCTATTATTAAATTTATTCAGAACCACTGATGCTCCTGATGAACGATCGATTATACCTATGCTCAGGGTTGCTCATTTTTAATTTCGTGTTCACTATAACTTAGTAAAAAATATCCTTGCAGTCATTTCATCATTGAATCAACTGTTCAGACATTATGCTCCTCGAAATCGTAGTCTATACCATTGAGGGCGCGTTGCGCGCGCAGGGAGGCCGGGCCGATCGCATCGAGCTTTGTGATAACCCCGCAGAAGGTGGTACTACACCCTCGTACGGCACGATCGAAATCGTCCGGCAAAATGTAAACCTTGATGTGTTTGTGATGATCCGTCCGCGTGGTGGAGATTTTTATTATTCCAATTATGAATTTCATGCCATGAAGCGCGACATCGACCAATGCCAGAAGTTGAGCGTGGATGGTGTGGTCTTTGGAATTTTAAACGAAAATGGAACGATGGACAAAAAGCGTTGCAAGGAATTGATTGCAAGGGCAAGACCGTTGAAAGTGACTTGCCATCGCGCCTTCGATATGACACGCGACCCTTTCGAAGCATTGGAAGACTGTATTGAGATTGGCTTTGATCGCATCCTCACAGCTGGGCAACAAGCGCAGGCCGTGAAAGGTGTCGACTTGATTGCCGAACTGATTAAAAAAGCGAAAGGACGGATTGTCATCATGCCGGGATCGGGCGTGAATGAAAACACAGTAGAAGAAATTGTTTCCAAAACCAACGTCACAGAAATCCATTTTTCTGCTACATCGTTCAGCGAAAGCTCAATGATTTATAAAAATCCCAACATTGCCGGCATGGGCGATGAAACAGGGAGCGAATTTAAACTTCGCACGGTTGATCCTGAACGGGTGAAGCGGATGCGGCAATTGGCCGAAGCCACAAAAAATATTGCGGGCTAAAAAAATTAAAATATATTTGTGCTCCCCATCGCCAACGCTATGGTGGACTAGGGGGATTAGCTCAGCTGGCTAGAGCGCTTCCATGGCATGGAAGAGGTCATCGGTTCGAATCCGATATTCTCCACAAAGAATTTGCGCGCGGATTTTTTTATTTTATTACCCTTCTCGCTCCGCGGAAACGTTTTATAAAATAATCAGAATATAAATTTGTTTCCACCACTCCCATCGAAGTGGAGGCATGAATGAACTTCACATTGTCTTTTGCCTTTACTTGCGTTACAATACCGACATGGGTGATCACCCGTTTCTTTTTTCCCGTGGCAAAAAAAACGAGGTCACCCGGTTGCAGCTCACTTATCTTCACTTTTTCACCTTTCAGGGCTTGGGCATCCGCGGTGCGCGGTAGATTCAAGTTGATGGCCTCGAAGGCATGGCCGGTCAAGGCCGAGCAATCGATGCCTGAGCGAGTAGTTCCGCCCCATTTATAGGGAGTGCCCGTATAGCTCCGTGCTGCCTTAATAACCTCGGCAATCTGATGGTCTTTGGCTTTGGCCTTGCGCGAGGAGGCGCAACCGCCAAACATTAAACCGATGCCAATCACCGAAAGGAAAAAATATAATTGCGTAATTTTAAGCCTTCTTAAAAAATCCATCAGTCAAATTTAAACAATGACAAACGTGAATGAAATAGAAACCCCCGTTAAATCTTCTTTAACAAAAGACCTCATCGTTCATTTTCAAAGAATTGTTGGAACGGAGAATGTTTTTGTTGACCAAGAAAATCGCACCGAATACGGCCACGATAAAACGGAAGACTATCAATTTATGCCCGACCTGGTGATCAAGCCGGGCGCAACACACGAAGTCAGCGAGGCGATAAAAATTTGCAATGAACATCGCATTCCGGTTACCCCCCGAGGGGCAGGTACAGGCTTGAGTGGAGGTGCATTACCTACTAACAAAGGGGTGGTGATTTCGATGGAGCGCTTCAATAAGATATTGAACATCGATGAATTGAATTTGCAAGCCACGGTGGAACCAGGCGTGATCACCGAAGTTTTTCAAAACGCGGTAAAGGCAAAAAACCTTTTTTATCCACCCGACCCAGCCAGCAAAGGCTCGTGTTTTTTGGGCGGCAATCTGGCGAATAACTCAGGTGGCCCGAAGGCGGTAAAATATGGCGTTACGCGCGATTATGTGATCAATATGGAAGTAGTATTGCCAACGGGTGAAATCATCTGGACGGCCGCTAATGTTCTAAAAAATTCAACAGGTTATAACTTAACTCAACTTATGTGTGGCAGTGAAGGCACACTTGGTATCATCACCAAGATTGTTTTTAAACTGCGCGGACTTCCGCAAAAGACGGTGTTGATGATGGTCCCTTTTGTAACCAATGAAGAGGCTTGCCGAGCGATCGCTTCGATCTTTACGGCTGGCATCGTTCCATCGGGTGTGGAATTTTTTGAGCGTGAGGCGGCCGCCAAAACAGTTGACTATTGTGAAAAAGTTTTGGGTAGTACGGTAACGACCAAACTTACCGAAGGGATGGACGCCTATCTGCTTTGTGAACTCGATGGCAACGATGAAGAAGTGCTCATGCGTGATGCCGAACGGGTGATGACTGTGGTGGAAAAATTTCAATGTGGCGAAATCTTGTTTGCTGAAAGTGCTTCACAAAAAGAAGAATTGTGGAAGATCCGAAAAAATATTTCTCCCGCTGTGAATTGGTACACCCTCACCAAGTCAGATGACGTGGTAGTGCCACGTTCCAATTTACCAAAACTGATCACGGGGATTAAAGAAATCGGAAAACGTTATAGGTTCAATACTGTTTGCTTTGGCCACTTGGGCGATGGCAACCTGCACGTGAATATTTTAAAAGAGAACATTTCGGATGAACGTTGGAAAAACGAAATCCCC
>JAYVMP010000010.1:0-7977 GCA_043758895.1 Bacteroidota bacterium | reverse complement strand
CTCAATGCAGACGAAACCGAGATAATTTTCACCACCCGCAGGCGCGATGGCAACACCTTTGAAAACGTGGCCGATGACAACAAGCCTTATGAGGATGTTTTCGAAGCAGAAAAATCGGGAGGAAACTGGAAGAAAGCAAAGAATATTGGTTCTCCCATCAACTCGAAATACAGCGAATCGAACCTCACTTTGTCACCCGATGGAAAAATACTTTTCATTTACAGGGACGAGGGCAATGGCGATATTTATGAAAGTACGAAAGGCATTGACGGAAAATGGAGCGAGCCCAAAGCCCTGCCTGGCATTATCAATTCTTCCTATCGCGAATCTTCGGTGTCCATAACCCCCGATGGCAGCACGCTGTATTTTGCAAGTGAAAGACCGGGTGGCTATGGCGGGTCGGACATTTATCTTTGCCTCAAAGACAGCAAAGGCGAGTGGAGCCGTGTAAAAAATTTGGGTGGCAACATCAATACCGAAAGGGATGAGGACGGTCCTTTTATTTCGTTTGATGCCAAGACCATGTACTTCAGCTCGCAAGGCCACAAGGGGATGGGCGGTTTTGATATTTTTAAAACCACGCTGCTTAACTCCGACAAAAATGAATGGTCTGAGCCCGAGAATATCGGCTTCCCTATCAATTCGCCCGATGATGACATTTACTTCAGCAGTTCAAAAGATGGAAAGCGATGGTATTATGCCTCCGTGCGCGATGAAGGCTTGGGCTATACTGACATTTATTTGATCACCGCTATTGACGACAATAAAAAAGAACCTGTTGTAGCGGCCAAAGAACCCGTAAAAGAAGAACCTAAAAAAGAACTGGCTAAAGTCGATCCGCCAAAAGAGCAACCTAAGGAAGAACCCAAGAAAGTCATTCAACCTTTAAAATATTTGGTAACGGTGGTTGACGCAGTAACAAAAGCACCCCTAGATGCCAAGGTGCGGATGCTCGCCCTGAAAGACAAAGGCACCGTAGGCGCAATTGATAGAGAGATTGGGATCATTGAGTTTTCGATCACGTCAACTTCTGCCAAGGATTACAAAATTTCGGTAGAGAAAGACGGCTACATTTTTCAGACCCTCACTGAGAAGGTTGGTGGCGCCTCAACGGATTCAAAGACCGTCACAAAAAAAATTGAGATGCGGAAGTTGGTGGCCGGTGCGGTTTCTATTTTGAGGAATATCTATTTTGATTTTGAGAAAGCTACGTTCCGCACGGAAAGTTATGGTGAGTTGAATAAACTTGAAACCATGATGAAGCAAAACCAAAACCTGCAGGTAGAAATTGCAGGGCACACTGATTTTGTGGGATCAAAGATATTTAACAAGAAGCTATCCCAAAGAAGGGCCGATGCCGTCAAAAGTTTCCTGGTTTCAAAAGGGGTGGATCCGCGCAGGATCAAGGCTGTGGGCTATGGCGAAGATAAACCCCTGGCGAGCAACGATGATGAACTGGAAGGGCGCTCGATCAACAGAAGGGTAGAATTCCGCGTGTTGGGAAACTAAAAGCTGCTTCATTTAGGTCTCCCTCAATCAAAGCTTCTTGTATCTTTGTAAAAAAAACAACTTGACTGTAGTACCCTATAAAAATGATGAGGCCACAAAAAAAGTGCAGGTGGCCAGAATGTTTGACGCCATCAGTGGCAACTACGATTTCCTCAATCACTTCCTAAGTTTTGGCATTGATATCCGGTGGCGAAAGAAAGCCATCGCCATGTTGGCGGAGGGCAAGCCAAAATTTATTTTGGATGTAGCCACGGGCACCGGTGACTTTGCGATTGAAGCCTTAAAATTAAATCCAGATCAAATAATCGGGGTTGACATTTCTGAAGGGATGCTGGAGATAGGCCGGAAGAAAATGAAAGCCAATGGACACGAGGCAGTCATTGAGTTACGGACGGGAGATTCTGAAAATCTGCCCTTCGAAGAAAATAAATTCGATGCAGTGATCGTTGCCTTCGGTGTGAGGAATTTTGAAAACTTAGAAAAAGGGCTGGCCGAAATGTTGCGGGTGATGAAACCCGGTGGCCGTGCTGTGGTGGTCGAATTTTCCAAGCCTCGCGCATTTCCGATGAAGCAGTTATATTCTTTTTACTTCAGGTTTATCCTGCCAAAGATCGGAAGACTATTTTCGCGCGATCCTTCGGCCTACACGTATTTGCCCGAGTCGGTCCAGGCTTTTCCTGATGGCGATGATTTTCTTTTAATACTTTCCAAGTTGGGCTATAAAAACGCTACATGCCAAACGTTGACTTTTGGGATAAGCTCACTGTACACTGCTACAAAATAGGGTTTGCCTCGTTGCTGTTGTTTTTGCTTCCTCATCCGGGGCAGGCCCAACTTTTCCGTTGGGCTCGTCAGCACAATACCAGCTACGACAATCAAAAGATAACCTATGGGTTTAGCATTGGCCTTCATACCTCATCCTACCAAGTAAAATATTCCAATCGATTTGTTTCGCCTAAATTAGATTCGGTCACTCAAGTGCAGCCCATTTTTTCTCCTGGATTTTCCTTGGGGTTTTTGGCCAATTACCGAATCAGCGATTTTTTTGATTTCAGGATTATGCCGAAGGCAGGGTTCTATGTCCACAAATTGAATTACTACTTTACCAACCGCCCCATGCAGTCGCAGACGGTGGAAACCACGCTGCTGGAATTTCCTTTGTTGATAAAATACAAATCCGTGCGCAGGGGCAATGTGCGCATGTACATGATCGGTGGGATAACGCCTGCGTTTGAAGCTTCCGGGAAAAATGATATTGGTAATTCGGTCGCAGGGCTTTCCATCCAAAAACATAATTTAAGCTTGGATGCAGGGATGGGTTTTGATTTTTATTTTCCGCTCTTCAAGTTGTCGCAAGAAATCCGTTTCTCGCGGGGCATCTCAAATATGTTGGGGTCGCAGTACACGGTCTACCAGGCACCACTCAGCAGGCTCAATACCAACACCATCTCGGTTTACTGGATATTTCAATAACTTGGGCTTAGCCTCGAAATTTTTAGATCGGGGCATAATGAACGCCTCGTACCTTTGCTGGTGGAGAAAAGGCAGTAGATCACCAACACCAATTTTGAGTTGCCATCAAGTTGTAATGGCTTTCAGGATATCATGTTGGGTAATGATATGGGCTCGTTCCGCCTCATCGCGCACGAGCAATGCCTTATTCGTTTTATTCAGCATGGAGGAGAGCACATCTAGGGTGCTGTCGAGGGCAACAACCTGCATGGGTGGGTCCATGATCTCACCTACCGATTTATCTTTCAGTGCAGGGTCATAAATTATTTTTTCGATTAGACTTGTGGTGGTCACGCTTCCCACAAAATCTTTTCCTTCCAACACCGGCACCTGGTCCACACCTTCTTTGTTCATTAAGCGGATGGCTTCACCGATCGTAGAATTTTTTGCTACCGTGAAGAGATTGTCTTTTCCATTTCTCCGCGAAATCATTTCGCGCGCAGTGGCATAGCTTCGCTCCTCCAGGAAGCCGTGATCTTTCATCCACATGTCGTTATAGACTTTGTTCAGATAGCGGGTGCCATGATCGGGCAAGAGGATGACCAGGGTATCGCCTTGCTTCAGGTGGTCTTGCGCATATTCGAGCGCGCCATGCACGGCCGAGCCACTGCTCCAACCCACAAATAGCCCTTCTTCGCGTGCGAGCCTGCGCGCCATGATCGCCCCGTCCTTGTCGGTGACTTTGATGAAAGTATCGATCACATCGAAATCCACATTCTTTGGAAGGATGTCTTCGCCAAAGCCTTCGGTGAGGTAAGGATAAATTTCATTGCGGTCGAAGATGCCGGTTTCTTTGTATTTTTTAAAAACCGATCCGTAGGTATCAATGCCTACGGCAATCAAATCTGCGTTTTGTTCTTTCAAAAATTTAGCTGTGCCACACATCGAGCCGCCAGTGCCTACCGTGGCCACATAGTGGGTGACTTTCCCTGCCGTTTGGGTCCAAATTTCAGGGCCGGTAGTTTCATAATGTGCTATCGCGTTAGACGGATTATCGTATTGATTCGGGTAAATGGAATTGGGGGTTTCTTTGTTGAGTTTTTTTGCCACCGAATAATACGAGCGCGGATCTTCAGGCTCCACGTTGGTGGGACAAACAATCACCTCGGCACCTACAGCCCGCAAAATATTTATCTTTTCCTGCGATTGCTTATCGGACATGGTAAAAATGCACTTGTAGCCTTTGGCTACAGCCGTGAGCGCCAGGCCCATGCCTGTGTTGCCCGATGTGCCTTCGATGATAGTGCCGCCCGGTTTTAGCTTGCCCTCTTTCTCGGCATCGAGAATCATTTTCAGTGCCATGCGGTCTTTGGTGGAATTGCCAGGGTTAAAATATTCTACTTTGGCCAACAGCGTGCCAGCAATGCCTTTGTTTAATTTATTCAGGCGCACGATGGGCGTATTGCCAATGGTATCGATGATGGAGTTGTAGATCATAAACGAAATTTGGTGTGCAAATTAGTAAAAAACCAGTGGCAAGAGACCGTTATAAATTTGATGTGAAATTTTCAGTGTCACGATTTCATTCACATCCAAAAGAAAGGAATTTTAGACAGAAAAGGCTTTTTAGTTTCGTGTCAAGGGTTAGTAATTCTCTTATTTCCGTTGAGTTTGACAAATTATTCATCTGAACCAGTAATTCCTTCGTTGTAAATGAAGCGTCCCGTGGCTTTCAATTTCAATTGGTCTGAGTAGGCAAGGCAATGTGCCTCGGCAAAACCAGCAAAGGTCTCATTGATCTGTGGTTCATACTTGCTGCTCTTGGTGACGGCACAGTTTAGGTTGTAAGGGTTAATATAATCGACCAAATTTACGCCTTGCACTGCAAAATAGATGGAGGAGGCTGGCCTTACTCATTTGTACTCAGCATATCAAAAACCACTGTTAGTTATGATAGGATTTTTTTTCGATTTGTTCAGTAAACAAGAAAACAATTGAAACCGTTTTCCAAACAGTTTCCTTTTGTAGTTTGAACAGCGGCTCATGGCTGATTAAACACGGCCATCATCGGGTAAAACTCATAATTGTTCAGCCCATTGGCCGGGTCATTTGCGATAAGCCGGGCAAGGTGCTCCTCATTTTCCACTGAAACTACCCCTACCCCGTAGCCTCCTTTGGGATCAAGTACGGGGCCGAATACAATAGCAGTTCCCTCATGCAGTAGAGATTTCCAATATTCAACGTGCTTCTGCATAATTATCCTTTCCGGTGGGGTCATGTCCTTCACAAAAGTTGCCCTTGGAGGGTTCAGCTTCATGTAAAATTCTTTTTTTGTCATAAGGTGGGGTTAAAATGTTTGATCTATTGACCGCCAACGTTTGGGTAAGGCAAGTTGGCCTATTTATTTATACAGACGGCAATAAAAAACGATAAATTAGTTGCACACTCATGCACCGAATATCCATTATCGGATGGAGAAGGATGGGGTTCGATGTGACCCGCCCGTATATGAACACTTCACGTCACCATCGTGCGTTATTGACCGAAGATCAATTTGATTTTTAAACGATTTAGTGATATTTTTTTTTAGTTATGGTTTTTCTTTGGTAAGATCGGCATGAGGAACCGTTGAAGCCAGGGAGATCGGTCAATCCTTATACTCACCCTCCCACTTTGCCACCACCACCGTTGCCAAGCAATTGCCGAGCACGTTGGTGCCAGTGCGTGCCATGTCCATGATCGCGTCAACGCCCAACACCACAAAGGCTTTGTGCGGATCGATGCCCATGTCGGCCACGGTGGCGACCAAAATTAAAAACGTGGCACCCCGCACCCCGGCTACACCTTTGCTCGTAAGCATGAGAATGAACACCATTTTTATCTGTTCGCCCAGCGTCATGTCCATGCCCGCCAGCTGTGCTACGAAAACCGAAGCGAGGGAAAGGTATAGCGTGCTGCCATCCAAGTTAAAACTGTAGCCTGTGGGCAATACAAAGGATACTATTTTTCGGGGGATGCCCATCTTTTCCAAATTTTCCATGGCAAGTGGCAGGGCAGATTCACTCGTTGCCGTGGAGAAAGCAATGGCCACCGGCTCATAGACGGCATTGAAAAAATTTTTAAAATTTAACTTGATGATGAAGCCGATAGGCACTAAAACAAAAAGTACAAATACAAACAATGCTCCATACAAGGTGGCGACAAGCAGGGCGAGATTTTTCAGCACATCAAAGCCAAACGAGGCGATAGAGTAGGCCAGTGCGCCCAATACCGCAAAGGGAGCAAAGTACATGACGATGTGCGTGAACTTGAACATCACGTCTGAGAGGCTCTCAGCAAACTGCAGCATCGGTTTTCTTTTTTCTTCGCTGACCATCGCCAAAGCAATAGCAAATAAAATACTGAACACCACCACTTGCAGCACCTGCCCTTCGGCAACGGCCTTCGCAAAATTTTCAGGAAAAATATCCAAGATCACATCGTGCGATTCTTTTTGCGCCAATAATTTCTCTGCACGTTGCTCTTGCCCTTGGGCCATTTCAATATGTGCCCCTTCGCCTGCTTTCGTAAAGTTGATGGCCGCCAACCCGATAAACAAGGCGGCTGAGGTTACGATTTCAAAATAAAGAATCGCCTTCAGTCCCATCCGCCCAACCTGTTTCAGATTCGAGTGGGCGGCAATCCCAACTACCAGTGTGGAGAAAAGGAGAGGGGCGATGATCGTCTTGATCAGCCGCAGAAAAATATTGCTCAGCACATTTAGCTCCAAGGCTGCTTTTGGAAAAGAAAAGCCAATCTCAATGCCGAGGAACATGCTCACCACAATCCATGGCGTCAATGATTTTCTTAGCACGGCCAAGTAGATCAGCAAGCCCCACACCATCCATCGGCTAGCGGTAAGGATCAAGCTGTTGATTTCTATCCATTGAAAATAATTCGCAAGACCTGCAAAGACGGCAACGGTGGCAAAAACGAAGATAAGAAGGAAAAGTAGTTTCAGTTTCACGATGGACAATTTATTGCCCGTGAAGATAATACGAATTAATTATCCAATGCAGTTAAGTTAAGCCCTTTCTTACATTCCTCTCCCGATGGGAGGAGGTCATCGGTGCTTAACCTGGAAACGACATTGATTCGCTATCTGTTAACTATTACCGATAACGGTTTAACCGCCAACGAATAACGCCAAACCCGAACTTTATTTCCTACTTTTGTTGTTGAAAAGAAAAAAATAAATCGGCTATGTTACAGACTATACCTAAAACCATCCATATCTACTTGGAAAGCAACCCTAACCCCAATTCGCTGAAATTTGTGGTGAACGAAATGCTGGTGCCTGAAGGGATGAGTTTTGATTTTCCCGGCCCTGCCCAGGCAGAAGATGCGCCCTTAGCGCAAGAGCTTTTCATGTACCCATTTGTGGATCGGGTATTTTATATGAGCAACTTTGTTACCGTTACCAAAAAAGAAGATGTGGAGTGGCTTGAAATTCAAGACACATTAAAAATCCATATCAGGACTTTTTTAGAATCAGGTAAACTGATTTTAGATAAGAAGGATGATACTGTCCCGCAACAAGAAGAGACCGAAACGATCAAAAAAATAAAAACCATTTTGGATGAATACATCCGCCCGGCCGTAGAGCAGGATGGCGGTGCTATTACATTTCATTCCTATGAAAACAAACGCGTGAAGGTTTCGCTGCAAGGGTCGTGCAGCGGTTGCCCTTCTTCCACCATCACCTTAAAGGCAGGCATTGAAAATCTGTTCAAAAAAATGATGCCGGAAGAAGTGGAAGAAGTGGAAGCGTTGGGGTAACTCCATCGCGCTTCTCAAAACATTAAGCCTTTCTAATCACTCCACCTCCTTTCCCTGAGGTGATGAGCACTTAACTCAATGTCGTTTCCTTAAGCTCCGCTGACATCCTCTCTTGTGGAGGAAACTATAAACGGGTTTAAAAAGAACTATATGAACTCTATAGATGAAGGAAATTCAATAGGAACAGTCACCCCCTCG
>JAYVMP010000009.1:0-33431 GCA_043758895.1 Bacteroidota bacterium | reverse complement strand
ATGAAATAAGAAAGTTTTATTAGCCACTGGTCAACATGGACTTTGGACTGATCAATTTCGTATTACTTATAAACGATCACATAAAACACCAGCCATAACAAGAAGATTAGAATGTACGAACACGATACAATCCACCAGGTAGCATTGTTTTGCTTGTGAATGCGGAAGGAATAGAAGTTTACTCCGCGCACCATCACCAAAATATAGAGCACCTCAAAAATACTGAGGGCACGAAGCGGGTAGGCAAACCGTTTGCTGATGGTGGTATAATCAAAAAAATTCATCAGCGAGAAAGGATAGAAGGCTTGAACTTCGCGCAGCGATGGGTCGGTTTTAACAAAAAAAAACCACCCAATTTTTAACAGTTCGGGCAGGATAAAAACAAACTCTGCGGCCATCACCACACTCCAGCATTGGGCGAAAGTGATCCGATACCCAAAAAGAAAGCATCCTACCCAAAGCACAAATCCAATCACGGTGAACTTCCACAGGTAAATGAAGGGGATAGAAAAAAACTGAAGCGCGCTGATCAACCGTAAGATCATTCCCTCGGGGCGGTCCTGGAGAAACTCAAAAGCGGCCGTTTCGTTTTCGATAAAAGATTTTTTAAGGTAGAGGAGTAAAACAGAAATGAGGCAAAGGATGATAAAAGTTAATTTTTTATCAGAAGAAAATAGTGAAGTTTGCGGGTGATCAGAAGCCATGGGTTCAAAGCTAAATTTATTTTCGGAAAACGTAAACGTGGATACCCGTTGCCGGTTACCAGAAATTGGAAACCGGAAGCGGATGACCTGGCTATTTTTGTTTGTAGTTAGCGCTACAATTTCATTGGGCCAACCCAACCAGCGAAGGGACAGCACGGTCATCCTGATTTCGGACCTCACGGTGCAGTTGGAAACGACAGACGCCATGAACGATCTGTACAATTATCAGTTTGATAGCGCGGAGGTGTTCTTTCGGGATTTCAAGAATAAATACCGATGGCACCCGTTGCCCTATTTTTTGGTGGGGCTGGCAGAGTGGTGGAAGATCATGCCCAACCTGCGGGTAAGGACATACGATGAAAAATTCCTCACCTGCATGGACAGTTCTATTCTCGTTGCAGAAAATTTGTACAAGCACTTTCCTGAATATCGAATCGAGGCTGCCTTCTTTCTTGCCGCTGCTCATGGTTTCAAAGGTGAACTCTATGCCGATGTAGAGCGGAAAAACTGGATGAAAGCTGCGAGTGAAGGAAAAGCAGCGCTCAAATATTTAGAGGTATGCCGAGAAAAAAATAACCTGAGCCCCGAACTCTTGTTTGGCGATGGGTTGTATAACTATTTTAGGGAGTGGGTGCCGGAAAACTATAAGTCGCTGAAACCTATTTTTTGGCTTTTCCGCAATGGCGACAAAAAACTCGGATTGCAACAGTTGAAGGAGGTGTCTTACAATGCGTTTTACACACGCACCGAAGCGATGGTGTGGCTCATGCGCATATTGGCCGGGTATGAAAATGATTTGCAGCAGGCTTTTCTGCTTTCCGAATATTTACACCAAACCTATCCAAACAATCCTTACTTTCACCGCTACTATGCACGGATGCTTTATTCGTTAAATGTTCACCCTAAAATGGAGAGCCAGTGCATACAGATTTTGCAGCGCATCGATAGTGGTATGTTCGGCTATGAAGCGGTGAGTGGCCGTTATGCGGCTTTCTTTTTGGGTCAATTGAATGAGTCTCAAAGGAAACTCGAAGAAGCGAAAAAATATTACTTGTTGGCCGCGAAATATTCAGAGGAGGTCGGGGCAACCGATTCGGGCTACTATCTGTATTCACTTATTTCCCTTGGCGAGATTTATAGTCAACAGAAAGACAGTAAAACCGCAAAAAGATATTTCAACTTAGTGAAGAAAAAAGCGGGCCGAAAAGACGAAGCCTATAAAGACGCCAAGCGAAGGTTGAAGAAGTTGGAGAAGGCGAGCAGCGACTAAAGCATCTTTAAAAAGATTGTGCTCCGAATAGTACCGCTAACCCAACCTGTAATAGTAAAAATAAAAAGGGCGCAGAATTTTCTGCGCCCTTCAAAAATGGCCTGAACTTTGGCTGCTTAAAAACTTTATTTCAATCTTGCTTTAAAAAATCCCAATGTATTTTTGTAAGCATCTGCAGTAAATTCTTTACTGTGTTTTGGATTGCTCGGGTTGGCGAAGGCATGATCGGCATCATAGGGTTTTACCGTCAACTTCTTTCCTGCAGCACTCATGTTTTTCTCAAATTTTTCCATCACTTCTTTGTTGATCCATTGATCTTGCGTTGGCCAAATGTCAAGCACATCACAGTTCAATGTCTTTAACCTGTCCACACTCTCTTCGGGCATGCCATAGTAAATAACACATGCCGCAGCTTGGCCACCTGCGGTGAGGGCAGCTTGCATGGATTGGCCTCCGCCAAAGCACCAGCCAATCGTTCCAACTTTGGCACTCTGGCCAACATATTCCATGGCGCCTTTAACAATTTCATTGCCACGCTCTTGCTTGAACTCTTGCATGTATTTGCCGGCCTCTTCGCGGGTTGTGCCCACTTTGCCATCATACATGTCTAACGCAAGCACGTTTACATTTCCCAAATCATTATAAAGATTTTCGGCTTCATGCTTGATGTGGTCGTTCAGGCCCCACCACTCTTGGAAAACAAAAATCCAATTGTTGGTCTTCGTTTTTGCTTCAATGAGAAAACCATTGGCTTCAGCCCCACTGGTTTTGATTTTAATCATCTTTCCACCGGCCATGCTCTCGTGAACATACGGGACTGGATTGGGGTGCATTTTGTTAAAACTTTTGTTGGAAGCGAACATCGCAAACTTTTCTGTTGCCGGGGTGTGGCAAACCGTTTGGGCAAAACCGGAAACTCCGGATGCAGCGAGAATCATCACAATAATTATTTTTTTCATAAGGTTTAGAATTTTCATGGTTAACAATTAATAAGGTTGAATGGTTTTATTTTCGTTTAAATTCTATTTTGAACTTGCCCGACCTCAAAGCAATCGTGCGTCTGATCTGGAGTTTAAATTTGTCCTCAGTTCTTTAATTGACCGAGCAAAACCCGATCGTAAGTTATAAAATCGGTATTCACGGGTTCACATCCATTTTGCCGCAACAGCATCGCCACCTGTGCCCGGTGGTAGCTTGCATGATTTACCGTGTGTATCATAATCGATTCCACATTGTTGGTAAATGGTGCACCGGTGTAATTGGTGTAACTCAATTCACGATCAAAATTTTCTGTGGATTGCACATAGTCCAACCATTTTTTATCGGCCGCATCCAGCAGGGCGGATAAATCTTTGAGCGAATAATTCGACCATAATTTTATTTCTGGCTTGGGCAAGTCTTTGATGCGGTGCAACCAAAGTTGTTCGGCTGCTGCAATATGGCCCATGAGCGAAATTATTTTTTCGTGGTTTACTCGTTGGTCCTTCAGGCATTGCATTACCTTATCGTTGGCCCACGTGTTGTATTGGTAAAGCTTTAAAAAATATTTTTTCATGATCGGCCAGAAAGTTACAAATGATTCGTAGAATATTTATGTCTTGGGTTGTGATCCGCCAAAAATAGCCGTGAAAACAAGGGCTAATCTTTTCCTGTCATACCGGGCCTCGGCAAGTTGGCGGGCGGCCGCTTGGTATTGAGCTAATTTATTTTTATCGTTAAGAAATGATTGGACCCCCTTTACAAAGTCGGTAGGGTGTTTCGGATCCAAACCAACCCCACAGTTAGCCGATTCGATTTCCTCTTTGATCCACCCACCAAAATTGGTAATGATCACCTTGCCTGCTGCAAGCCCATCGAAATACTTGTTGGGCGATCCGGTTTGAAGAATTGGCACATTTTTATAGCAAACAAAAGCCGCATCGGTAATGTTCATGATTTCTTTTACAGCGAATCTATTGACAAATCCCGTAAAGGAGATATTATCTAACCCAAGCGTTTTGGCTGATATTTTTAAATAAGGAAGGGCTGCGCCATCCCCGCAAAGAACGAAATGAATTGGTAAACCGGCCTTTCTACAAAGGTTCGCACATTCAATGAAATAGTCTAGGCCATTGGCTACGCCCGTGGCTCCAATGTACGCCACCACCAATTTTCCTGTAACACCAAACCTTTTTTCCAACTCGTTGTTTTTGGTGTCAGGCTGAAAAAAATCACAATCAGCCAAGTTGGGGACGAGATGGATTTTTTTTCCTGCTATTTTTTTTTCGATGGCGTCTTTGATGGGAATAGAAAGGGCCACAATCGACTCCGCATTTTTGTAAATATATTTCTCGAGTTGAAAAAGGAGAGAAACCAGAAAGTAATTTTTCACAAACCCCATTTGCGCGGGGGCGTCTGGCCAAAGATCACCCACTTCAAAAATGTAGCGTACCTTATTCCTTCGCTTCAACCAAATCGCGGGCAAACCTACGGTCAAGGGAACTGACATGGCATAACAGTAATCTAGGCCTTGAATTTTTTTGGCGAGATGAAAGCTTTGCCAGGCGTATTTCATAAACGAAATGCTCCGTGCCACAAATCCAAAAGAATTATTATAAGCGATAGGAAGGTAATGCACAGAGACCCCCTCGCAGGTACCAACACGATATTTCTCTTCATTACTGCCAGTAATCACGATGGTGTCGATACCCCCATCAACCAACGCCTTGGCCAGGTAATAGGAACGAAGGGCACCTCCTTTTTCTGGCGTATTAAAATGCTGGTGCAGGATCAAAACTTTCATGGTGCAAAGAAAAACGGAAACGCGACTAATCCAAAAGTTCAAGTTTGCTTTTAAGATACCGATCGGTATCTTTGCGCTATGCGCAATCGGGATGAGACCAGAGGAATAATTTTGCACCAAGCAGGGGTGTTGTTTAACTCACAAGGCTACAAGGCCACCTCCATTGGCCATATTACGGCTGCATCGGGTTTTACAAAAGGCGCAGTATATCGCCATTTTAAAAGCAAAGAGAAATTAGAGGAACAGGCCTTGGTGTATTTGGCTGGCATTATGTTTGAGATTTTAACCAAGCGTATTAAAGAACAATCCAGGGCAGGTGACAAACTGCGGGCGATATTGAATTATTTTAAATCCTACATTCACAAGCCTCCGATCAAAGGCGGCTGTCCCTTGCTGAATGCAGCTGTTGAAGTGGATGACGGCAGTCCATTGTTGCGAAAGAAAGCCCATTCCATTTTGGAAATTTTAAAAGGGTCAATCATCCATATCTTGAACCGTGGCATTGAGTTTGGTCAGGTTAAAAAAAAAATTGACAAGAATTATTTTGCCACGGTGATGGTTGCCAGTTTAGAAGGAGCAATTATGATGAGCAAACTTTCGAGGTCCGATACTGACATCCTCGTGGTAGTAGCGCATTTAGAAAAGATGATTGCTGAAATCGAGGTTTAATACGTAGCGAATGAAAAAGAAATTGTTGATTTTTTTCTATGGAACTTACCTTAACCTCCTCGCTGGGGTGTTTCCCCGAAAGGCAGGCAAGGAAGGATTTCTACTCTTTTGCAGACCGCGGAGAAGAGAAGTGAAACCGCACCATCTGGAGTTTTTAAACACATCAGAAAAATTCACACAGGACTATGAAGGAAAGAAAATACAGGGCTACCGATGGGGAACAGGCGAACGAAAACTTTTATTATGCCACGGATGGGAAAGTCACAGCTATTGGTGGAAAAATGTGGTTAACGGATTATCAAAAGAGAAATTTACAATCTATGCCATCGATGCACCGGGGCATGGCCTATCCGAGGGCAACTATATCAACGTGCCGCATTACAGCGGCCTTATCGAAAAACTGGTGGTTCAGCTTGGCGGACTCGATGCTATTCTTGGGCATTCATTGGGCGCATTGTCATCCGTTTATACCTTGTGCCGCGCGGCTGGCCTTCCTGTTCAAAAGGTAGTGGTGATGGCTGCCCCGGGTGAAGTCAATCAATTTTTTTATTACTATCAGAAACTGCTCAACCTCTCTCCGCGAAGTATTAAGGCGATTGAGCAAACGTTCCTTGCGCGGCTAGGGCATGGTCCCAATTTTTTTTCATTGCAGAAGTTTGCTTCGAGTTTAACGCTACCCGGATTGATCATTCACGATAAGGAAGACAAGGATGCACCTTATGCGTATGCGTTGGCTGCTCATGAGAATTGGAAGAATTCACAAATGATTTCAACTACCGGATTAGGCCATAATCTGAAATCGTTGGAGTTGATTGAAAACGTGAAAGAGTTTCTCGATTAAATCTTTGAACTTAGTGCCGAATTGACGGAACAATCTTTATTCCGAAATAAAAATTTCGTGGAGCGGCAGCATTGTAATATCGATTGACGGTTGCATTCAGATCATTGCCAAGGCTATATTTTTGATCCAATGCATTATCGATGCCAGCAAATATTTCCATTGAAGTATTTTTTTGGATTTGATTTTTAAATCCAATCCGTGAGCCAACCAAAAAATAAGCGGAAGAATAAGCAGTGTTGGCATCGTTGAGCGGTATCCGGTTCACATAACTCGCGGTTGCATTCCAATAGAAGTTCTTCAAAAAATAGATATCCAATCCATGGACTAACGTGCTGGGCGCAGTTCCCGTCCATTTATTTCCCGAGTAGTTTACCCCATCGTGGGCATAATTCACAAAGCGATAATTGGTGAGCGTGTACGAACCCCAGATTCGCAAAGCCGAAATGAAACCTGACCAACCAGCGGATTGCCATGCCAAAAATGCCTCCAACCCTTTTTGAGAAGTATTGCCCGCGTTGATAAAATATTCTCCGATGTTTTGGCTTACAATAGCCTGGCTCAATTCAAAATCATAAGTGGCAATATCAAATGCTAAACTTTTTAACAGTCTTCCGCGAATACCGAATTCGTAATTAATGCCTTGCTCAGGCGATAGACTGTTATTATAAACTCCCGAGGAGGGCCGGACTTCCGCGAGCGAAGGTGCCGAAAACCCTTTGCCCACCGAAACAAATGAAGAAAAGGACTCACCGAATTTTTTTAGCAGTGCCACGCGTGGTGAAAAAACCGGATCAAAATTTCGGAGTTGTTGCCCAAGCGGCAACCCGGCCAAACGGGTGAACCGGTATTTCAGGAAATTGGCGCTTCCGCCTGCGGTGAAATAAAATTGATGGGGAAGTTCCAGTTCGGCTTGCGCAAAAGTGAGTAGGATAGTGGAGGTTAATCGGTCGTCTGTCTGGACGGTATCCTTTGCTCCCAATTTATTTCCATAGTCAGTAAGGGGAGAATAAAAATGTTGCCACTCAGCACCTGCTGTTATTTTTCCTTTCCAGTTTTTGTTTTCAAATTCATATTGCGTATCCGTACGCCCTCCATAGTTGTATTCCGTCCTTCGTTCATAATTGAGAATAAAGGGGTTGGTGAAATCCGTGTAAGAACTATAAAGCCCCGCCCGCGTTGACCAATGTGATGCCCATTGATGTTCATATACCGCTCCCCCGAAAATCGTTTTGTTGTAAATAGCCGCCTGTTGTTGTACCGCGCCTGGCGTAGTTTTAGAGGGAGGCCTTGCCTGCCGCGGATTGGCATTGTATTGAGTTAAAGTCAGGCCGCCTGGTGTTTGATAAAAAAGGTCCGAATAAAAAACGGAGGTTTGTAAAGTACTATTACCGGTAAGAAAAAAATTTCCTTCCAGGTTGAGTGCGTCTCGCCTCATCGCAGTTTGCTGCCGGTAGCCATCGGATTGCTGGTGTGCGTAGTTTACAAAAAATTTTTGCTTCGGGTTGCCAAGCACTACATTGGTTTGATAACGTTGCAAACCGAAACTTCCACCGGAAGCAGAAAATTGCAACCTGTTTTGGTTGGCCAGTGGGCTGCTCAGCAAAACCACTCCGCCAGTGCCGGCTCCGTACAAACTTGCCCCTGGTCCTTTGATGATTTCCGCTTTTCCGAAGGCATCAAAATCCAATAGGTTTAGATAGGTGTTGCCCCCACCATCGGTGAGCGGCAGACCATTCCAGTAAAATTTTACATCGCGCACACCAAACGGTGAGCGGATGGTGCTGCCCCGGATGGAGAACCGGTAGCTGCCGGGTGAGCGTTCTTCCATGCGCACACCAGGAACTGTATTGACTGCCGACAAAATGGAATTGGGGCTAAACCTATTAAAATCTTTTTCCCCAACTATACCTAATGAAACAGGAGTTTCTTTGAGTGAGCGATTGTAGGAATACGCTTTTATGATTACCTCATTCAAAATTTTGGTGGAATCTCCCGGGGCAGGATTCTGTGCCAAGGAGCGTAGGCTCAAAAAGCAGAAGAGGAGAAGCCACCGATAAACCATTGTACAAAACTAAGATTTAGAACTCAGCCAGAACTTCCCCCACGCTCTTTGTTGTCTCAAAATTTTCAAGTAATTTCAACATTACCCGATCCACTAACGTATCCGGGCAGGATGCCCCGCTGGTGAGAACAATTTTTACAGGTTCTTTTTCAGGCAAGAAATTTTGGGTGGCCTTTTTTGTTTTATGATGAAAGTCAAAGTGGTTAATTTCATTTCTTGAAATGATCTCCTTTTCAGAGTTGATGAAGTAAGTCGGAAAATTTCGTTCACACAATTCAACGATATGCGAAGTGTTGCTGCTGTTGTAGCCGCCAACAACTATGGCAAGGTCCGCTCCGGTTTTAAGCAATTCATAAGAAGCATCTTGGTTGTCGTTGGTAGCGTAGCACAAGGTATCGCGCGTGTCGGCAAAATGTTCTTTCAAATTAGGCTCACCATATTTTTTTGTCATCACTTGCTTAAAAAAATCGGCAATGGCCTGCGTTTCGGTGGCGAGCATCGTAGTTTGGTTAACTACACCTACCCGCTTCAAATCCTTGGCAGGATCAAATCCTGTTGAAAATCGGTTTTCAAATGCGGAATAAAAGTCTTCCTTATTTCCTTCTTCCAAAATGTACGTTGACAGTTTTATGGAATCGTTCATGTCCTGAACAATCAAAGAAGGAGCGCCCGAGGAGCTGCGCGAAAAGGTGGCTTTGGTTTCTTCGTGTTTGGATTTTCCGTGGATGATCACGGTATAGTTTTCATCGCCCAATTTTTCGGTCCGGTTCCAGACCTTCTCCACAAAAGGGCAGGTGGTGTTATACTTTTGGACTTCCGTACCTTTTTCCACCAATAGCTTTTCAAGCTCCAGCGTTGTGCCAAAAGCAGGGATGATTACAATGTCATCTTTATGAATTCTTTCCCATGCAATAAATGGAGTGCCGTCCGTGTCCATAATGAAATTGATGCCGCGGCTCAACAAATCATTATTGACTTCCTGGTTGTGGATCATTTGGCTAAGTAAGAAAACATTTTTGTTTGGGTTTTCTTCTAATGCCCGGTAGCTGATTTCAATGGCGTTCTCCACACCGTAGCAAAACCCAAAATGGCGCGCGAGGTAGAATTGCACAGCGCCAAAGTCGAGCAGGGTAGGAGAAAAATCCTGCTTGCGCAAATCTTTTACCCTTCGTGATTCCTTAATCCTCCCGGTGATGGAAGAACGATAATAAGCGGGAATATCAAATTTTTTGATGGCTTTTTTCTTTTATTGCTCAAAGGTAAACTTGTAGCCATGATCGCGCAAGGTGATTTGTTTGAACCTTGATTATCGGTAATGAAACTTACGGACTCTGGTGATAAAATATTACGACACGAGAAAGAAGTATTCAGTAAAGCTTCGTAAATGAATTTCTTATTTTTCATGTTGTTGGTCGCCTGATCACCAAGGCGGCTCGTTCAATGCCAAGATTGATGAGGAAAAAAAAAGAGGTCCGAAGGCCTCTCTCTTAAATTTAGAGATGAAAATTAAAATCAATTAAAAATGTACCGCACACCGATTTGCATTTGCCAACGCGAATTGATGTTGGTCGGGTCTGCCCGGAACGTGGTGGTCATTGGTGTGCTGGTGGCAGCATTCAGGTAGGGAAACTGGAACTGTGGCACTTTGTTGGCATCATACCCTACAAAGTTCAGGAGGTTGGTGCGGTTAGGGATGCGAACCACACCCCACTTGCTGTTGAGTAAATTGCCAAAGTTGAAAATATCCAAACTTAACTGCAGCGTGTTTGACCTTTTGCCGGCTTTGATTTTGAAATCCTGCAATATCCGTACGTCCAACTCCCCGCGCCACGGTGAGAACGCCCCGTTTCTTTCGGCATATTGCCCACGGTGTTTACTTAAATAGCGGTCGCTGCCAATGTAGTTGTTCAGGTCGTTCCATTGTTGCGCGGCTGAATAGGTCACTGCCCCCGATGAATTCTTGATGTCCACCAACGAAATTTCTGACTGACTTCTAGGGATGTACATCAAATCATTGAACTGCTGATCTCCGTTCATATCAGCACCATTAACTGTTCCGTAAGCATAGGAAAACCTTCCCCCATAAACGTTAGGCGCCAATTCATAGAATGCGCCAATTGTTGTAGCCATAAAACCAAGGTATTCCTTACGGTAGTTCATCGAAGCCACAATACGGTGCTGCGTGAGGAACTGCGAGTAGCTCAATGGGCTATTGTTCGGATTGCCCGATACGTAGTTGTTTTGCCAGTTGGAGAGGGCAATGGCCGATCCTCCATCATTTACTGCGCGCGCGTCTGTATAAGTGTAAGCCACCATAGCGTCTAACCCATTACTAAAGCGCTTTTTAAACTGGGCAGTAGCGAAATAGCTGTATCCTTTAGAGGTATTTTTCATCAAAATGGCACTCGATATGTTGGATACCACACGCGTATTAGCGTTTGAGTTGGTTGCGTTTGCCGGAAAACTGTTGTAGTAGATTGTCCGATTGTCCGCTCCGCTCGCATTATTCTGTGAATTCGGTAAATTGACGTTGGCAAAATTAATTGCATTGATGTCCTTGGTAATGGAAATGTCCAATGAACCAATAACACCCCCAGGGAGGACTTGATCTATTGCCAGGTTGGTTCGCCATACTTGCGGGAACTTGAAATTGTGATCCGTTACGGCTAGATTATACTGCGGATTGGCAGAAGCTGGAGGGTTCCCGTTTTTGCCAGGACGATAATAATCCACACTCGACTGAAAAACACTGCCCGCTTGACCTGGAGTAGGGTTTGGATTAAAATAAGAGCCAAACAGCAAACCATTGTTGGAAGCTTGATTAGAAATCCACACGTAGGGCACACGGCCGGTAAACACGCCTGAACCTCCACGTACTTGAGTCGTCTTGTCACCGTTCACATCCCAGTTAAACCCAAATCGAGGCGACCATAAAAGAGATGACTTTTGCACCTGATCGGTATAAAGTGGCTGGCCGGTGTCAAAATTGGTGGTGGCGGCCTGTGTGTTTCTGGCAATGCTGGAGTTGATATTTGGGTTATCTACGCGCAAGCCCAGCGTGAGGCTTACCCGGTCGTTCAGGTCATATTTGTCCTGAGCATATAATCCCAACTGGTAGGCATTAACACCCACCAAAGGAAACGAACCGTTTGGGGAGGCGGAATATCCCAACGAATAAAGAGCAACTTTCCCTGGCGTTCCAGCAGCACTGGCATAGAAATCCGCAAGGGATTTAAACCGGTACACTCCATAATAGACGGGATCAAAACCGTTTTGAAAATGGTAAAACTCATTGTAAGTACCGAAGGTGATGGTGTGCCTGCCCTTAAAAATATCCACATTGTCCGATACTTGAAATACATTGGTGTTAAGGATATTATTGGCCGAGAAAGGCTCATAGCCGAAGGACGTAAGAGCTTGTCCGCTGCCGTTCAAGATGTCAACCAAAGGGAATAATTTGCTCGAAGTTGGTGTTTGACGGAAATCGCGGAAGGCTGAATAACCAATTTGAAATTTGTTGGCAATGTTGTTTCCAAAAGTACTGTTCAACTCCGCGATGAATGAATTGAGATTGTTGTTGATGCGGTAATAACTACCCAAAAAAGGGAGGCCATATTGGTTGGGGGAACGCCCGGCTGCAGAAAATGCCCCACTCGGAGGAACATCCCGATATGAATTGAGATAGTTATATTTTACTGTAAACTTATGCTTGGTACTGATGTTCCAGTCAATTTTAATTGTTGCTTTATCGCTATTGGAGGCGAGTTGATAATTTTGATAGGGTCCCGGATCGTAGCCGTAGTTGCTCTTCAAAAAACCGCTCAGCGTGTTTAAGTCGGAGGCCAGCACTTGAGAAACGTTGGGGCCTGGTGTCCCATTATTTGCTGAATATTGTGTGCCCGGGTCGTTTCTTCTTTCTGATTCATAATTGGCAAAGAAAAAGAGCTTGTCTTTGATGATCGGGCCACCAATACGAAACCCGGTGTTATAAAAACTGAAACCATTCAGTTTATTTGTTACCCCATCTACTTTGGATCCGGCCAGATTTTCATTTTTTGTGAAATAGTAGACTGAGCCAGTTACATCGTTGGTACCACTGCGGGTAACCACATTTACACCAGCACCGGTGAAACTACCTTGCTTCACATCATAAGGAGCGATAGCAGTAGTCATTTGATCTACAGCATCCAAGCTGATTGGTTGTGCATTGGCTTGGCCACCCACGGTGCCTGACAAACCAAAGGCATTGTTGAATAATGCTCCGTCAATGGTGGTGTTGTTATACAAGTTGTTCCTTCCGGCATAACCGCCACCTGAAAATTGAGGGGTCAGGCGTAGGTAATCCTGGAAACTGCGGGCAATGGTGGGCAAGCTGGTTATCTCACGGTTCGAAATATTGGTGGAAGCCCCCGAACGATCCGAATTGAACACATCCGATTCTGAGGCTACCACCTGTACTTCTTTCAGTTCGGTGTTACTTTCGGCCATCAAAAAATTCACATCCGTAGAGTTACCTAAAGTTAAATAGATATTTTCTTTCACCTTGGTTTCATAGCCCACAAAGGATACTGTCACTTTGTAAGGTCCTCCCACTTTAGCATTGGGGATGGTATATTTTCCATCCGGTCGGGAGACGGCACCGTATTGGCTGCCGGTAGGCACGTGTATGGCTACCACATTGGCTCCCGGCAAAGATCCTTTTGAATCTTTGATGGAGCCATTAATGCTGGCGGTTGTTTCACCTTGCGCAAACAAGCAAGCTATAGTTGTTGCTGCAAGGAACATTGTTAGTAGTAATTTTTTCATTATAGGGAATTGGGTTTGTTTCAGATTTGGCGGAGCAAAAATATCCTTTTTACTTAGCAAAGACGTAGCGTTGGCATGAATTCTTCCACACATTTTGTTAACAATTCGACAACATGAATTCGGTGAAAAGAGTTGGCTTTTTACACAATCGATAGCGGTTTAAAATCAGCCAAAATCGAACCTAAAGAAATCGTTTGCTTTTTGCATTTTTACGAACCTTATCCCAGGAAAAGGGTTTACCTCTGAACATGGAAAAAGAAAAAGTAAGCAGCGGCAATATTGTGGACGTTAACGTGCTTAGGCGGCTTCTCAAATTCGTTGCCCCCTACAAAGGCCGCTTTTATTTGGTTATCTTTCTTACGCTTGTCTTGGGTATCCTCACTCCGCTTCGGCCGCTTCTCATTCAATATACTATTGATAAGCACGTGCAGTACGGTAACTATTGGGGTATGGTGGACATTATGCTGGTGATCCTGGCCCACCTGGTGGTTCAGTCGTTTGTTCAGTATGTGCATACCTATATTTCGGGGCGAATCGCCCAGTTCGTTATTCGCGATATCCGCATCAAACTGTACGAGCATATCGTTCACTTGCGCCTTCAGTTTTTTGATAAAACACCGATCGGCCGGTTGGTCACACGCACGATTTCGGATGTAGAAACGTTGGCCGATGTTTTCAGCGAAGGCCTGGCCGCCATGGCCAGCGACCTTTTGCAGATTGTGTTCATCCTTGCTTTTATGTTTTACATCGATTGGCGGTTGGCGCTCGTGAGCCTATCCACCATTCCGTTAATGGTTTTGTCCACTTATGTTTTTAAAGAAAAAATAAAAGTGGCGTTCAATGATGTGCGCAATGCGGTAGCAAACCTGAACGCTTTTGTGCAAGAGCATATCACGGGCATGAACATTGTTCAGATTTTTGGCAGCGAGAAAAAGGAATTTGAAAAATTTAAAACGATCAACCACGAGCACCGCGATGCCAACTTGCGCTCGGTACTGTATTATTCCATTTACTTCCCCGTAGCTGAAATCATAGCGGCCATGGGAACCGGGTTGTTGGTTTGGTACGGAGCGAAAGGGGCTATTAACCAGGATATCACAGGGATCACGCTGGGCAAGCTCGTTTCTTTTATCATGTTCATTCAACTTTTTTTTAGGCCGATCCGGATGATCGCAGACCGGTACAATACGCTTCAAATGGGGATCGTGAGTTCATCGCGCATCATCAACCTGTTGGACGATAAAGAATATCGTGTCCTCAATGGAGCATTTCAGCCGGTGAACATGAAGGGAGAAGTTCAGTTTGAGCATGTGTGGTTTGCCTACTCCGGGACTAACTATGTGCTCAAGGATTTTGATATAGGAATAAAACAGGGTGAGACCGTGGCTTTGGTTGGTGCCACAGGAGCTGGTAAGTCTTCGGTCATCAACTTGCTGAACCGTTTTTATGAAATCAACCGGGGCACTATCTTGATTGATGGGGTGAGCCTGGCCGAGTATGATCTCTCCTCGCTGCGAAAAAATATTGGAGTAGTGCTTCAGGACGTATTCCTTTTTTCAAACACCATTCGCTATAATATTACATTGGGCAACCCCGAAGTGACCGATAAAATGATTTTGCACGCAGCCGATTTGGTGGGGGCACGAAAATTTATTGATCGGTTGCCGGGTGGACTGAGTTACAATGTGATGGAGCGGGGTGCCACACTTTCGGTGGGCCAGCGCCAGTTGCTTTCCTTTATTCGTGCTATGGTTTATGACCCTAAGATTTTAGTGCTGGACGAAGCCACCTCATCGGTGGACAGTGATACCGAAGAAATGATTCAAGGGGCGATCGGCAAGATGATGGAAAACCGCACGTCAATTGTCATAGCCCACCGCCTTTCCACCATTCAGCATGCCCATAAAATTATTGTTTTAGATAAAGGCGAGATCAAGGAAGCTGGCCGCCATGAAGAGTTGCTTGGCCGCGGTGGATACTATGCTCACCTTCACAAAATGCAGTACAAAGAGGCAGTTTAAGCCTTACCGCCAAAATTGGAAGGATCAGCAAACGTTTCTCCAAAAGAATTACCTTTGCTTTGATGCGTTTTCAAAAGCCTACCGTTCTACTGCTTTTTTTGTTTCTTCAGGCAACTTCCATGTTCGGCCAAGTAACGAAGAGTGTGCGCAGCAGTAGCTTTTCGCATCCCAAGATTTCGCATAGCAAAGCGCGCATCGTTTGTCCCATTTTTGAAGAGAGCCAATATCCATATCAAGGCATCGGTTTTAAAGTGGGCGATCCGTTTGCGCTTACTTATAAATTTTATCCCAGCAAAAATTGGTCCTTTGCTATGGACTTTGGCAAAGCTGCCAGTGGCCTTTATAACCGTTATTACCGTGGGCTTTTTAATAATCTGGTTCGTGCCGATACACTGAGCACAGATGTACGCACCAAAGAAAAATCAACCCTTACCTACCTTACCCACAAACCTTTGAACGATTGGTTTTTGGAGGCCAAATTCCTGTACCAGTGGGATGCTGAAAAAATTTCAAAAGGGCTTATGGTTTATGCAGGCCTTGGCTGGCAATGGCGTAGCACCAAACTCCAATATGATTATAATTATCAAAAAGCCCCGGCTGGAGTAGGCGAGGCACGTTTCGGGCGGTTTACTGTCAATCGTTTTACCTACGGGCCAGTTGCTGTTGCAGGGTTTGAGTACTCCTATTTTTCGTTACCCGTCTCGGCCTTTATAGAAGTGGAATTGTTCACCGATGCACTGGTTGATCCGGGCTACCAGCGTTTTCAAGGGGGGGTAGGGCTGAGGTATGTTTTTTGATCCATTGGCGAACGCCCTTCCTCATTCCAAATCCATTCCCTTCAGCATTCCCTATTTTCAGGTTTCCACTTCATCGGTCTGCATTTGTTTTTCGTACAACTCTTTGTAAGCCCCTCCACTGGCCAACAAGCTTTCGTGAGTTCCTTCCTCCACAATTTCGCCATCGTGGAAGACTAAAATTTTATTGGCGAGTTTGGCAGAAGAGACGCGGTGGGAAATAATGATGGTGGTTCGCCCTACCATTATTTTTTTCATGCTGTTGAGAATGTTGTTCTCAGTTTTGGTGTCAACGGCCGAAAGCGCATCATCCAAGATTAGAATTTTTGGTTCGCGTGCTACGGCCCTTGCAATTGATACCCGTTGCTTTTGCCCACCCGAAAGGGTAATGCCGCGTTCGCCAACACGCGTGGCAAAGCCTTGTGGAAAGGACTGGATATTGTCATAAACATCGGCATCTTTGGCGGCTTGGATGATTTTGTTTTCGTGGCCTTCATCAAGACCAAAACCAATATTGTTAAAAATGGTATCACTGAACAGAAAAACATCTTGGGGCACTACACCCACTTGTTTTCGCAAAGTGACTAAATCCAAATCCTGGATTGGGATTTCGTCAATGCGCACTTCGCCAGCCGTGGTATCATAGAGCCGGGAGACGAGGTTGGCAATGGTGCTTTTTCCTGAACCTGTCGTGCCAATGATTCCGAGCGACTCGCCCGGGTGGATGGTGAACGAAATATTTTTCAATGCCTCCACCCCTGTATCCGGATAGGTAAAGAATACTTTTTTGAATTCTACCTTTCCCGCAATTTCATGGGTCAGGTTTTTAGCCGAAACAATATCCGTCTTGATTTTTAAAAATTCATTGATCCGCTTTTGCGAGGCTTCTGCCCGTTTCACCTGACTGCTGGTCCAGCCGAGCAGTGTGACGGGCCACGTGAGGATATTGACATAAATAATAAACTCGGCTATGTTGCCGATGGTGAGCGCGCCATTGATTACCTCCACACTGCCCGCGTACACCGTAAAAAGGATACTTAGGCCAACTAATCCCAACACAATCGGATAGAAAAGTGCCTCCACTTTTGTAAGCTTTACCGATTGGTGTTTGTATTCATTGTTTTCCAACGCAAAATTGGCCACCGATTCTTTTTCACGAGTGAAGGATTTTAGCACTCGGATACCCGAAAATGCTTCTTGAACAAACGTGCTCAACCGCGACTGGCTTTTTTGGATCTCTTCGCTCCGGTGCTCAATGATATTGTTCACATAAAAAATGGTGATCGACAACAGCGGTAGCGGTAACAGTGAATACAAGGTGAGTTTGGGGCTGATAGCAAACATGACGGGCACAAGCATGGCAAACAAGGAGAACAATTGCAGCCCATACATGATCGAAGGCCCAACGTACATGCGCACCCGGCCAACGTCTTCGCTGATGCGGTTCATCAGATCGCCCGTATTGTTTCTGCGGTAAAAGCTGACCGGCAGCGTTTGATAGTGTTCATAGATTTCATTTTTTAAATCGTACTCCACCAGTCGGCTCATAACAATCAATGTCTGGCGCACAAAATATAAAAAGACACCCCGCAACAGTGCCATGACCAGGATAAGCATCGCGTAGATTAAAATGCTCCGGGCAAAGACATTGAAGAAATCTGATTGCACCTGGCTCTTGTCGAAGGACCGATAGACTCGGATATTATCCACCACCAAATCAATCGAATAGCGAACAAATTGTGCAGGCAAAATCTGGAATGCGTTGGAGATGAGCACAAAGAGCAAGCCCCAGATAAGGCTCCATTTGTATTTGAGCAAGTATTTATTAAGGTAGGAGAGTTCTTTCATTGGTAACGAGCAGTATAAATTTGATAGCCAACAAGAAATGTTGAGCGCAAGTTCGCAAATGCTTACTTATCCGGCAAAGCCTTTCACATTTGAACGCAACAGTGTAATTTGCGGCCTCAAAAAACGTTCTTCCTCATGCTCAATAGGCGCACCATCCGCATCAAAATCATGCAAAACCTTTTTGCCTATGCCCAATGCAAGGAAGCTGATCTGCTGGTAGCTCACGATCTGATCGAGCAGCGGTTTAGCCCAAATCTCAATTCAATGGAAGTGCAAAATAAAGAGCTGCTACGCTCACAAAAAAAATCGGCCCTTCAACTTTTTGAGAAAAAACTACTCGACCCAAAAGTGATGAGCGAGGACATGGCAATCAACAAAAGTGTGGAGGAGGCCATCAGCTTGTACCAAAAATCCCTTAAAAAAGACCAAGTTTCTTTAAATAAAAATATCTTGATGGAGATGGAGAAGTTGGCCGCTCTCTATCACAGCGTCATTGCATTGATGGTTGCCCTTGCGGACCATGCCGCGGAGAAAAGAGCCAACCACAAGAACTTCATTCAGCATCGGTGGATCAAGGCGTGGAAACAAAATGAAGAATTGCAAAAATCGTTGGTAAAAGAAAATTCGGGATGGGAAGGAAGGATGGACAAAGTCAGAGGCTGGTTTCGGGACGTACTGAAAGAAGACACCGCTTATCAAAAATTTATCAACGCAGACCGGCCGGACGAAGAAACAGATAAAACGTTTATCAAGCACCTAAGCCGCAAAATTATTTTGGGCAGCGGGGTGATTAACGATTATTTTGAAGACCAGAACATCCGGTGGGCTGAGGATAAAGACATTATAAAAAGTATGGTGGATAAGACGATCAAATCCTACGTGGATGGAAAAATCGGGTTGCAAAAAGTCTCCCTTAACTGGGAGGATGACCAAGAATTTATTGAACAGCTGTTCAACAGCGTTATTGAGTTAGAACCTCAATACAAGGAATTGATTGCCAAAAATACCCGCAACTGGGAAGTGGAACGCCTACCGCTCACCGATCGAGTGATCCTTGAAATGGCAATTTCAGAAATGGTTCATTTTCCGAGCATTCCTGTAAAAGTCACCATCAATGAATACCTTGAGCTCTCAAAAGAATACAGTACGCCCAAAAGCAGGCAGTTTATCAATGGTATCTTGGATGTTATCTCCAAGGTCATGAAGGATTCGGGCGACATAAAAAAGAGCGGGAAGGGACTTCTTGACAACAAGTAATCGGCCTAAGAGCACGGGCGAAATCAATCGCCACAATTTTTGAATTGAACCCCGATTACCTTTACCTAAAATACTTTTTATCTTTGCCATCTAAACACCGCAACTATGGGCAAGAGAAGCAGCAACGCCTTGATGGCATTTTTGGCAGGAGCAGCGGCAGGCGCGATCCTTGGCATTTTATACGCGCCCGACAAAGGCTCGAACACCCGCGAAAAACTTTCGTTCCAACTAGACAGATACAAAAAACTTTTACAAAATTACTTGGATGACCTGATGAGCGGCAAGGATAATCCACTTACATCGGAAGCCCAATCACAAGGGCAAAAAGTAGTTTCAGAAGCAAAGGGAAAGGCCCAGCAATTATTGAATGATGTGGACGAGTTGCTGGAGCAAATCCGTGGCAAAAGCAGTTAATCTTTTGTTAAACCATAAGTTTAATTTGACTTAACGTCAGGATGAATTTAATTTTGAAATTAGAAGATCGAAAAATAAAATAATAACTATGAAATCGGGATTTAAAATTTTAGTTGTAGCAGCCATGGCCATCGCGTTTGCCGGCTGCCGTGACCGTGCTTCAGAAAAAAGAATTGCCGAATTGGAAAGCCGGCTGGCCCAGTTGGAAGGAAATAAAGCCACTCCGGCCCAAACAACACCAGCCACCCCTGCCACTCCTGCGGTGCCGGAGGAAAAGCCAGAAGGCCCACTGCCCGTGATTGAGTTTAACACCACCGATCATGATTTTGGCACAGTAAGCGAAGGCCAAAAAGTTTCTTATACCTATGCGGTAAAAAATACAGGCCAAGCACCGTTGATCATACAAAATGCGCAACCTTCCTGTGGTTGCACGGTGCCCGATTGGACAAAATCACCAATTCCGGTGGGAGGAACAGGCTTTGTGAAGGCGGAGTTTGATACGCATGGAAAGACGGGTATCCAAAATAAAACGATAACCGTTACGGCCAACACGTGGCCAAAAACCACCATGATCAAATTCAAGGCAATGGTAACCGCCAAGCCGAGTGGCGCAAATGGACCAACCAAATAGCGAACACGAAATTAAAAACCAAAAAAATCCCCGTCAAGGGATTTTGTAATTAAGGCGATATCTAAACCTTACTTTTACCATTCTCTATCAGAAGGGGAAGGGGTTGAGTAGTCACCGGTAAGGGTTTAGTGATGCCATTCAACTAAAATATTTTTAGGGCGACCATTAAATCGGAGACTGGTATGTAGGGGGGGTTGTCATCTTGAAGGCAAACGGATAACTTTGCCCCCTAAATTTTTAACAACTATGTATTCCCTATTACTTCAAGCACAGAACAGTTGGAGCTTTCCGCTGATGATGGTACTGATGTTCGGCATCCTTTACTTCTTCATGATCCGCCCCCAACAGAAAAAGGCAAAAGACCAAAAGAAATTTACCGAAGAAATAAAAAAAGGTGATTATGTGGTCACCATAGGTGGGGTGCACGGCCGTATTGCCGAAGTAGAAGACGACACATTTATGGTGGAGGTGGAAAGAGGCGCGAGGATTAAGTTCTCCAAATCGGCCGTATCCATGGAATCGACCAAAGTCGCAGCCGCCAAAAAGCCAGCTGCTTGAGTTATAAAGTTAAGCACTGGGCATAAGGAGTTGTGACAATGAATCGAACGCCTTTAAGCCCGTGTCCAAAGAGCCATGAACATAGTTCGGATCTTTATTAATCTTTTTCGTTTCGACCGGGCCAATTGGAAGGCCGTGGCTTTATGTGTACTGACGGCAATAGTGTTTTGGATTTTTAATGCCTTCAATAAGAATTATTCGACCAATATCCACTTCCCACTCCTGTTCGAATTTGATGGGGAAAAGTTTGCACCTGCCGAACATCTCCCTAAAACTGTAATCCTCAATGTTTCGGGCAATGGATGGGAGCTTTTTCGAAAACGTTTTGGTGTAAAAGTGCCCCCCCTGATAATTCCCCTTCAACGACCCAACGAAGTGAAGAAAATTGTCGGCAGCACACTTGCGCCCATGCTTGCCACTCAGGTAGGAAACCTCAAAATCAACTACGTGGTAACGGACACCCTTCATGTGCAAATCGATCAACTGGATTCGCACCGTTACAAGTTGGCCGCGGATGTTTCGCGGATTACTTTTCGCGAAGGCTACGGCCGCATCAGTCCTGTGGTAGTCCTCCCCGACTCGGTAAAAATAAAAGGGCCACAGGTTTGGCTTCACTCCTTGGTGGATTCCGTTCAGCTCGCAGTTGATGAACGGAATGTGAGCGAAAATTTTCGTGACGAAGTAGAGATCGAATTTCCCGGAAGTGAATTTGTAAAACGTGATCCGCCTGTTGCCCAGGTAATGTTTGAAGTGGGGCGGGTAATGGAAGTGAACCAACGCATCAGGGTGGTGATTGAAAAAAATGGTACCGAAAAAGTAAAGGTGCAGGATAGCATTGACGTGCAATTTCAAATTCCCCTGAACCGGGCTGAGGACTTTAACAGCCAGGCGCAGGATATTTTTTCGAGGGCAAATGCCCAAGATCTCAAGAAAAACAAAGCGGTGATTCCCAAAGTTATGAATGTGCCCTTGTTTGCCCGGCTGCTGCGGGTTGATTCTGTCCGCCTCCTGGTAAAATAGATTATTGAAAAGATTTTGGATATGAGCAGACCGCTTTGCATTGGAGTGACCGGGGGAATAGGCACGGGCAAGAGTTTGGTTTGCAAAATTTTTGCAGTTTTGGGTGTACCTATTTATGATGCTGATGCTCGGGCAAAGCAACTGATGACCGTTGACAAAATCCTTGTCGATCAAATCAAAGAGCACTTTGGCGAATCCAGCTACCACTCCGATGGTTCACTAAATCGCGATTTTCTAAGTCGGGAAGTATTTCATGATCCGCTCAAGTTGATGCAACTGAACCAATTGGTTCACCCCCGCGTTGCGGTTGACAGTGAAAGATGGATCAAGGAAAATAAAAGCGCGCACTATGCGGTGAAAGAGGCAGCGCTGCTCTATGAATCAGGTTCTTATAAATACTTCGATAAAATCATTGTGGTGACTGCTCCACAGGAATTGCGCGTGCAGCGCGTGATGGCGAGAGATAAAAGAAACAAAGAGGAAATTCTAAAAATCGTAAGCAATCAAATGCCGGAAGCGGAGAAATTGAGTCGCGCTGACTTTGTTGTTCGCAATGACGAAACCGAGTTGGTTGTTCCACAAGTCCTTAAATTACATGAGCGGTTTATAGCCTTTGCCGATCAGTAAACTTCCACAGGCGAATTGCCGTAACTTTATTTTTTGATTATTTCTAACTATGGTCAACCCATTTAGTCGTTCATTCATCGCGATCGTTATATTGTTAACCGCTTGTGAGCAGAAGGCCAAAGTAGTGGCATCCAAATCTGTGGTGCCGCTATTGGTCGAGGGATTTCTTGTTGAAGCGCACACCGAAAGTGAAAATATTGAAGTGCCGGGTTCGCTCTTGCCTGTTGAGGAAACGCAGATCCGGCCCGAAACGTCTGGTCGCATTGTTCAATTGAATATTCGGGAAGGAGCTTCTGTTAAAAAAGGTTCTTTGCTGGTGAAACTTTTTGATAGAGACCTGCAAGCCCAGCTCAAGAAACTGCGAGTGCAGCTCGATATTTCAAATCGCACCGTAAAACGGCAGCGCGATTTGCTCTCAATCAACGGGATCAGTCAACAGGATTTTGATTTAAGTGCATTGGCTGTGGACAATATAAAAGCGGATATTGAAACGACCCAAATTTCTATTTCAAAGACCGAGATAAGAGCACCGTATGACGGCAAATTAGGCCTGAAGAATATTAGCCCCGGTGCTTACGTATCACCCACTGATATTCTTACCGTCATTCGGCAGATCAATCAATTGGAGTTGGAATTTTCGATTCCTGAAAAATATGCTAAATACATTTTTCCCGGTTACATGGTGAGATTTCGGATTGATGGAGGCGAGAGAGAACACTATTCGGAGGTGGTTGCCACAGAGGGTAATGTAGATCAGGTGACACGAACACTTAAAATAAAATCTATTGTGCGGGAAACCAGTGCGGAATTGGTACCGGGGATTTTTGCCCGAGTTAATTTGCAGTTGGGAAAAAGCACCAATGCATTGATGGTGCCTTCGCAAGCTGTAATTCCACAAGCCCGGAGTAAGCAAATTATTTTACTACGAAAGGACAGTGTGAGGTTTATAACCGTTGAAACGGGCATCCGCGATTCCGTATTTGTACAAATCGTTAACGGTTTAAAAGTAGGCGATACGGTAGTCACTACGGGCTTAATGGCGATACGGCCCAAATCGAAAATTAAAATCTCAAAAATAAGCAGGTATAATACCCAATAGGAAAGGCCGAAGTGCAAGGATTAAAAAGGTGAAACCATGAACATTTCAGAATTAAGTTTAAGGCGACCTGTTTTGGCGTTTGTGATGAGTATCGTTTTGATCCTTTTCGGACTGGTAGGGTTTAAGTTTTTGGGCGTTCGGGATTATCCCGCCATTGATCCACCTAACGTCAATGTGATCACCGCGTATTCAGGAGCCAATGCGGATATTATTGAATCACAGATAACCGAGCCGCTCGAAAAGCAAATCAATGGAATTGCTGGTATCCGCAATATCTCTTCCCAGTCAAGCATTGGGCGGAGCAGCATCAACGTTGAGTTTGAGTTGGGTGTCGACTTAGAGGCTGCGGCCAATGATGTGCGCGACAAGGTTTCGCAAGCCCGAAGTTCATTGCCGCTTGATCTTACTTTGCCTCCCGTAGTTTCTAAAGCCGATGCCAACTCTGATGCCATCATCAGTATGACGGTGCAGAGCAGCACTAAAAACCCGTTGCAACTTACTGAATATGCCACTAACGTATTGGTGGAGCGACTGCAGACGATTAAAGGAGTAAGCAGCGTGCAGATTTGGGGGGAGAAAAAATTCGCTATGCGGATATGGCTTGACCCCTCCAAACTGAGTGCCTACAACCTTACCGCTTTGGATATTCAAAATGCGCTCAACCGGGAAAACGTAGAATTGCCTTCTGGCAAAATTGCAGGAAATGCTACCGAGCTCACCGTGCGTACTTTTGGAAGGCTTTATACCGAAGAAGATTTTAACAATGTAATTGTGAAGTCTGCAGCCGCGGGCAACATCAAGTTGAAAGATGTGGGTTTTGCCATGCTTGGCCCCGAAAACGAAGAGTCTATCCTTAAAGACAGAGGTATCCCGATGGTTGGGCTTGCTCTGGTACCATTGCCCGGAGCAAACTACGTAACCATTGCCGATGAGTTTTATAAGCGGATGGATCAAATCAAAAATGAAGTGCCCAGTGACATCAAGCTGAACATCGCCCTTGACCAAACCGTTTTCATAAAGCGGGCGATTTCTGAAGTACAAGAAACGTTGCTGGTTTCATTTTTACTAGTAGTGCTAATCATTTATCTCTTTTTCCGCGATGCGCTAATTGCTTTTCGTCCATTGATCGATATCCCTGTTTCGTTGATTGCTACTTTTTTTATCATGTATTTGATGGGCTTTTCAATCAACGTGCTCACTATGTTGGCTATCGTTTTAGCTACCGGTTTGGTGGTGGATGATGGCATTGTGGTGACCGAAAATATCTATAAGAAACTGGAAGGCGGGATGAATAAATACAGGGCCGCCAAGGAAGGATCCAAGGAGATTTTCTTTGCCGTTATCTCAACCTCCATCACACTGGCGGTTGTTTTCTTGCCCATTGTTTTTCTCCAGGGTTTCGTGGGCCGGCTGTTCCGCGAATTTGGAATTGTGGTGGCAGGGGCTGTACTCATTTCTGCTTTTGTTTCCCTCACACTTACTCCCGTGCTCAGCGTGAAACTTACTCGGGAACACCACAGGCACTCTTGGTTTTACCGAATAACGGAACCCTTTTTTGTTGGGATGGAAAATGGTTACAGCCGATCGTTGGCAGCGTTTATGCGGGTTCGTTGGGTAGCTTTTTTAATCATCGCACTTTGCATTGGCTCCGTGTATTTGTTAAGTATGACCATCAAATCCGAATTGGCGCCCTTAGAAGACCGCAACCAATTCCGTTTGTCGGTCTCCGCTCCAGAGGGCACCTCCTATGATTTTATGGATTCGTATGTAAATCATGTGGTTCAGTTCCTGGAAGACTCAGTTCCTGAAGCCCGGATTTTGTTGTCGGTTACTGCTCCATCCTTTAGTGGGACGGGTTCTGTAAATACAGCTTTTGTGCGCACGACCTTGGTTGACCCTAAGGATAGAAACCGATCACAGCAAGAAATTGTGGACATGGTGAGCAAAAATTTGCCGCGGTATCCGCAGGGTAAGTCTTTCGTTATTCAAGAACAAACCATCGCGGTAAACCGGAGGGGTGGCCTGCCCGTGCAATTCGTTATCCAGAACAATGACTTTGAAAAACTGCAGAACGTGCTTCCTAAAATATTGGAAAAGGCAAATGCGGATCCCACCCTGATGGGCGTTGACGTGGATTTGAAATTCAATAAGCCGGAGTTGCGTGTGATCATCAACCGGCTCAAAGCAACTCAGTTGGGTATCAGTGTTCAGGATATTTCACAGACCTTGCAATTAGCGTACAGTAATCTGCGCTTCGGGTATTTTACACGCGAGGGAAAGCAATACCAGGTAATTGGACAAGTGATCCGCCTGGATCGTGACGCCCCGGATGATTTAAAGAAATTATACGTGCGCACTGCTTCGGGGCAATTGGTTTCAATCGACAATGTAGTGACGGTAGAAGAATCAGCAACACCCCCGGCCTTGTATCACTTTAACCGCTACAAATCAGCAACAATTTCCGCAGGCCTTGCCCCCGGCAAAACCGTGGGTGACGGAATAAAGGCGATGGAGGATATTGTGAAGCCATTAATGGACGATTCTTTTGCCACTTCGCTGACAGGGACTTCCCGCGATTTTGAAGAAAGCTCGGGGAATACCTCATTCGCGTTTATCCTTGCCTTGATTTTGATTTACCTGGTGCTGGCTGCCCAGTTTGAAAGTTTCATTGACCCCCTTACCATTATGATCACCGTTCCGCTCGCCATCAGCGGGGCTTTTATTTCATTGTGGATATTCAATCAAACGATCAATATTTTTTCGCAGATCGGTATGATCATGCTCATCGGATTAGTGACTAAAAATGGCATTTTGATCGTGGAGTTCGCCAACCAGAAACGTGAAGAAGGATTAGAAAAAGTGAAAGCCGTATTGGAAGCATCGCGCCTGCGCTTGCGCCCGATATTGATGACCAGCTTAGCGATGGCCTTGGGCTCGTTGCCGTTGGCATTGTCATTGGGCGATGCCAGCACAAGCCGTATTCCTCTCGGTGTAGTTATCGTTGGTGGTGTGATGTTCTCGCTCGTGCTTACGCTATTTGTCATTCCTGCCATGTACTCCTACCTCTCCAGAAAAAGAAAGCACATTGATGCCGAACTCGATGATCAACCGATTACAATACCTCATAAGGAAATAGTATATGAACAGTAAGTTTCTCCTCGCGCTTTTATTTTTTACATCTATTTTCGTTTCTCCTTTCGCCCAGCGGGTGACAATTGCCGAGGCGCATATTGTCAGCCAACGGAATGATGTTATAAGGTGGGCACAGACCACAGCGGCCACAAAGTTCTATCAGGTGTTTCTTCCAAATTTTAATCTGCAAAACTATGAAATGCCCATCAGCGAAGCAGGCCCGAGGAATGATAATCAGGTTTGGACATCCAATGGGGCAGCTAAAAATCAAATTATTAACACGCATGAAATGCCCATCAGCAAAGCAGACCCAAAGGAATGATACTGGCCTTGGGCATTCCATGTGACTACTAAAAAACAATTATTAACGCATGAAACACATGTATAAATTGATTACCCTATCTCTACTTTTAATCGCATCCGCAAGTAAGGGCCAGGATTTACTAACCTTAGAAGATGTTATTAAAATAACGATTGAAAATAACTTTGATATTAAGATCGCTAAGAATAATATTCAGGTAGCAAAGAACAATAATAACATCGGCCTCGTGGGTGGAGGTCAATCTACAGGGGGTACGGTAACAGGAGGTACCACAGGGATTCTTCCCCAAATTTCAATAGGGGCCGGCAGTCCGCAAAATCCGTTAGGCCTTGGTCAAACAACAAGTACTCTTAAATATTCTGATCCCAAACTAAACGTTACTCAACAAACACTTAATTCAGCAAGTTATTCCCCTTCCATTGTAGTTACGTGGTATTTTTTCGATGGGTTCAAAATGTTTGCCACAAAAAAGAAATTAAACCGGGCCGAAGAATTAAGCAATTTGCAATATCGTTTAGCAATTGAAAACACGTTGCTCACCGCACTGACCACCTATTATCAGATGATAAGCGTAGAGCAATTTATCAAATCGTTAAAAGCATCTTTGGCTTTAGGCGAAGACCAAAAAGCACTCGCCCAGCAAAAACTAAAAGCTGGCGTTGGCTCTAGTGTGGATGTTTTACAAACACAAATTGATTACAACACCATTCAGGTGCAGATCAAGCAACAGCAAAACTTGTTAAATGACCAGCGGGTTAATTTGAATATTATATTGAAACAATCACCGGATATCGAGTTTAATGTTCCCGATACAATTAATATCCAAACTAAACCCGAATATGCAAGTGCCTTAGACAATACGGATAAAAACAATAGCTCAATTTTAATTGGAAGAAAAACCATGGAAATTGACGGACTGGCCTTAAAGGAATTTAAAGCCAACGCGATGCCTAAAATTGGTATTACAGGAAACTATACCTATCAGTGGTTTTCCAACGACATTGGACTAATACGGTTAAATCAAAATTATGGATGGAACGGAGGGTTTATTTTTTCATGGACATTGCTTAATAACCTTACAACCCAAACCGCAGTTAAAAATCAAAACATTCAGTTGGCTTCTGATAATTTGCGCTTGGAGGCATCCGAATTGCAAGAGAAATCAAACTTGTATAAGGCGTTTTTGAGCTTCCAGAATAATTTAAAAATCGTGGAGATTGAAAAGCAAAGTGTGCTATTGGCCAAGCAGAATCTTTATATAGCTGCCCAGCGTTTTAAGCAGGGCTTATCTAACTATATCGAATACCGAACCGTTATGCAAACCTATGCCGATGCACAGTACCAGTTATCACAAGCGGCCTACAATACGAAACTAAGCGAACTTAATTTCTTAAAGGCACAGGGCTTACTTGTTCATTAATGTGGTTATTGATTTTCCATCTTCTTGATGGAGGGAAAAACGTGGCCAAGCCTGATGACTTGTTGGCTATCCGGAATCAATATTATGATCTTTGGAAGCAACAATTTCCGATGCTGGAACCCTTTTCTTATTAATGCGATGTTACCCCCTTGGGGATTACCTCCTCCGGTCTCGTCACCCAAAAATTATTGTACCCTTCGCCCACCTGGATACTCAGCAACCCATTGGCGAGCATTTCAAGGATGGCGAGAAAATTAAAAATCAAAGCGATACGGGTTGGGGCTTTTTCGAAAAGTTCGGTAAAAGCAACCCGTGCCTTAACTGTAATCTCATTCAAAATAAATTCCTTTTGCCCTTCTATTGTGTACGGGTATTGAATCACCTGGTGAACGGGCCTGTTCTTCTCTTCTTCCTGGCGTTTCAACACCTTTTCAAAAACGGTGAGCAATTTGAAGAGGTCCACATCCTGGAGTTCGGCTTCTACATTCGAGACTTCGGCCAATTGGCGCAGCTCTTTCATCAGGTTGCCGCGCTTTTCTTTCATCAGTTCTGTCTCTTCCATTTTATGGAATTGATCGACCACCGATTTGTATTTTTTGTATTCCATCAAATGCTTTACTAATTCCTCGCGCGGATCAATTTCATTGCCTTGTTCATCCAATTGCGGGCGCGGAAGCAGCATTTTTGATTTGATGCGCATGAGTGTGGCGGCCACCAAAATAAATTCGCTCGCCACCTCTATGTTTAAGGTCTCCAACCGGTGAAGGTATTCCAAAAATTCGCGAGTGATCTGAGCGATGGGAATGTCGTTGATGTCCAATTCATCGCGCTCGATGAAAAAGAGAAGCAAATCAAACGGACCTTCAAAGAGGGGTAGCCTTACCTCGAAATTTTCTTGTGCCATAATTTTTAAAGTCTGCAAAAATATCCAATTCCTTGACAAAATCCCTTGTAAATGGGAATACGTAAATTTGCGGTTCCTCAATTAGAAGCCAGCTCAAAAATAAAAAAACGTCTTTACGAGGGAAGTACGACCGAAGCAACCCCCAATTGAAGCTCCGAATTGACGATTGATTCAGTTTGTTCGCAACAATGATATTTTTGAGATGGCTTCTAAGTAAAATTAAGCTAAACCAATACCTTTATTAATTGTTTGGAAGCAAGTTATATGATCTTCAAGACTTCATTTGATGGACTGACTAAACTGATTACGGTAGTAGTAGGGGTTGTCCTTGCGGCTACGCCTTATCAAATAATTAAGGCGTACCCGCACAATCTTGGCGGTGCAATTGCTGGTTCATTTTTTTTAGTGGTAACTTTTCTGCTCTGCTGGTTATTTCATAGCTCGAAATATTCAATCCATAACGGCAGCCTGATTATTCACCGCCCAATCCATAACGTTTCGGTTGCAATAAGTGAAATTAAATCCGCTGAACCGATCGGCAATTTAGACCTTATATTAACGCTGAGAGCGTTTGGGGTGGGTGGGGTTTTTGGCTACTTCGGAAAATTCTACAATTCAAAGGTAGGGCGGATGACTTGGTATGCCACACGCAGAAATAATGTAGTTTTGCTAACGACAAAAGATTCAAAAAAAATCCTCCTTACTCCTGACGCCCCTATTGAATTTGTAAATGAATTGAACCACTTGATTCATCCATGAAATGCTGATCACACCCGGTAAAATTTTAGCGCAAATCAATAGCCCTGAAGATCTAAAGAAGTTGGATCAAGCACAGCTCGTGCAGTTGTGCGATGAGCTCCGTCATTTTATTATAGATAATGTATCTGTTTATGGCGGCCATTTTGGGGCGAGCCTGGGCGTGGTGGAGTTGACCGTGGCACTACATTATGTTTTTAATACACCCTACGATCAATTGGTTTGGGATGTAGGCCACCAAGCGTATGGCCACAAAATCCTTACGGGAAGAAGAGACGTGTTTCATACCAACCGTTTCTACAAAGGCATTTCTGGTTTCCCAAAAAGGAAAGAAAGTGAATACGATACGTTTGGCGTTGGCCACTCGTCCACATCAGTTTCGGCTGCGCTGGGGATGGCTTTTGCTTCGGCAAATTTAGGCTTAAACGATAAGCAACATGTTGCCATTATTGGTGATGGCGCACTCACCGGCGGCATGGCTTTCGAGGGATTGAACCATGCCGGTGTATCGGATACCAACTTGCTGATCATTCTCAATGACAACTGCATGTCCATCGACCCCAATGTGGGCGCATTGAAAGATTATTTGACTGACATCACCACCTCAAAAACATACAACCGATTAAAAGACGATGTGTGGAATATGCTTGGCAAGCTTTCCAAGTTTGGAAAGAATGCACAAGAGATTGTTTCCAAAATAGAGACGGGCATAAAATCCACGTTGTTGAGCCAAAGCAATCTATTTGAATCACTGCATTTACGCTACTTCGGCCCAGTGGACGGCCACGATGTCGATCACCTGGTGGCTGTGCTTAACGACCTAAAAAAAATCAAGGGACCAAAGATTTTGCATTGCATTACCACAAAGGGTAAGGGTTATGGCCCGGCCGAAAAGGGCAATGCAACCACCTGGCATTCTCCGGGAACATTCGATAAGATTACCGGGGAGATTTATAAAAAAGTTTACGACAAACCTCAAGCACCTAAGTACCAGGATGTATTTGGCCATACCTTGGTAGAACTCGCCAGGCTAAACGATAAAATAGTTGGGATCACGCCTGCCATGCCTTCCGGGTCCTCCATGAACATCATGATGAAAGAAATGCCTGACCGTGCCATTGATGTGGGTATTGCCGAGCAGCACGCGGTTACGTTTTCGGCAGGATTGGCTACGCAGGGGCTGGTGCCGTTTTGCAATATTTACAGTTCGTTTATGCAGCGGGCCTACGATCAAGTGGTGCACGATGTTTGTATTCAGAATTTGCCGGTTAATTTTTGTCTTGATCGCGCAGGTTTTGCCGGCTCGGATGGGCCAACCCATCATGGAGCTTATGACCTTGCTTACTTCCGGTGCCTGCCAAATATGATTGTTGCCGCTCCGATGAACGAGTCAGAGTTGCGCAATTTGTTATACTCGGCACAGCTTCCGCGAAGCGAAAAAGCCTTCTCTATTCGCTATCCACGCGGACAAGGTGTTATGCCCAATTGGAAAACCCCTTTTGAAAAAATTGAAATTGGTACAGGAAGGAAAATAAAAGGCGGAGATGAGCTGGCCATCCTTACCATCGGCCATATCGGCAACTATGCAGTGGAGGTTTGTGCGAATTTAGAAAAACAAGGACTTAGCATTGCCCATTATGACCTTCGCTTTGTGAAACCACTGGATGAAAAAATGCTGCATGAAGTTTTTAGCAAATTCAAAAAGGTGGTAACCGTTGAAGACGGATGTGTTCAGGGTGGTTTCGGCAGCGCGGTGATAGAGTTTATGGCCGACCATAATTATCAAGCCGAGGTTAAAAGGCTGGGCATTCCCGATGAGGTGATCGAGCATGGAGAGCAACTCGAATTGCACCGTGAATGTGGATTTGATCCAGCTGGTATTGAGCGCACCGTAGTGGCAATGCTCGAGCCTGCAAGGTCTATGGCCTAATGGAGGATATATCCTTTAAGAAATTGGGCAAAGGGAAGCCCGTAATTTTGATCCATGGCTTTTGCGAAACCTTTGAGATATGGAACGGTCTTGACGAGAAGCTCGCCAAAAAATATGAAGTTTTTGTCATCGATCTCCCCGGTTTCGGCAATAGCCTGCTTCCACCGGTCCCCTTTTCAATTGTTGACATCTCCGAAAAAATTTTGGAGTGGACCGATCAACTCAAGATCAACCTGCCCGTAGTAATTGGACATTCCCTTGGGGGGTATGTGGCCTTGGCGATGGCCAGTCACGATCAAAATAAAATAGCTGGGTTAGGGCTTTTCCACTCAACACCCCATCCCGATAGCGAGGAGCGTAAAGCCAACCGCAGCCGGGTTATTGAATTTGTGAAAAAGAACGGTGTAGCCCCTTTTGTGGATACGTATGTGCCGGGCTTATTTTTTGATAAGCGACATCACGCTATTCCCCTGGTGGATAGAATTGCCCGAAAAACCGCTAAGGAAACCCTTTTGGCCTATACATCGGCCATGCGCGAGCGGCCTTCTTCAATCGATTTTTTAACGGATTTTGAAAAACCAGTTCTTGTTTTGGCTGGTGAAAAGGACAGCATTATCCCTATGGAAAGTGTGCGGCATTACGGTTCATTGCCCAAGAAAGGCACCGTTTGCATTTTGAAGGAAACTGCCCACATGGGCATGTATGAAAAGCCTCAAGAAGCTGAGGCAGCCATAACCGAATTTATTTTGAGTATCTAATCGGGTTTTACCATCCTTACTTTTTTTGGGTATAGGCATTAATTGTGCTATTGCCTTGGTTATATTTGTTGTTTGCCGAGGACAAAAATTATATCTTTTAACTATATTTGAAATCTTTAAGACAAACCCGAAAATCTAACTATTATGAATGAAGAAGTAGAAGTAATAGAAAACTACGATTCCTGGAATGCCTTAGCTCAAAACTTGGCTTTTGTAGGCTTGGCGTTAGGCCTTCTCATTGCCTTGGGCTATTACATCAAACTTTCCTCCACCAAAGGCAGCAAGGAAAAGTATGATTTTATTAATAAGCATGAGATTAGCAGCCTTTGGATTGCCGTAATTGTTATGATTGCTGGCGGTTGCTTTTTAGCTAATTCTGCAATTACAAACACTTCGTCACTGGCCAACAACTTACCGGTAATGATTGGTGTAAGAGCCTTTATTACCGGAGCCATGGGTTTGATTGTAGCTGTGATTGTACAAAACCTGCTAAAGTTTTATTATCCATTCTATATTGAGAAACGCCTCAAACTGTTGCGCTACATGCCCCGCATTTCTCCTAAAACGGGCAAGCCCATGAAGCTCTTGAGTGAAGAGGAAGAAGATGCTTATTTGGATGAAGGCATGCAGGCTGAAGAAAATGTTTTTTCTGTGGACTATGATGTGTGGAAAGACGAGGAGACGGGCTACATCCAAATCGAAAAATATGCCGGTCACTTGCACGCGTTGCAATGCCCGGAATGTAACTACCAAACCTTCAAGGTAGTAAAAGAAGAGATTGTGAAGCAGCCTACCGAAACAGAGGA
>JAYVMP010000008.1:0-14194 GCA_043758895.1 Bacteroidota bacterium | reverse complement strand
AAACCATGAAAGTAACTTACATAAAAATACAAATGTGAAGCATAAGGGTCTTTGATTTCCGGGATGCGCACCACCAACTGGCCGCTCTTGGCATAAATTTTCCAGACAATGCGTTGAATGTTATCGCCTGTTTCAAATTCTTTGTAGTTCACGTGTTCTCCCTCCACTCGTTTGGGTATGTCGATCCGGTGCTTTTGTGCTTCGGTTGAATGCGGTTGGGCGATCACTTTTTGCCCTGCCAGCGGACGAGGTAAAGTAAATAGTTGTTGCGTGAAAAGAATGGAACAAGACAGCGATACTAAGCCCAGCATATCGCAAAACGAAACCAGAATTTTTTCAACATCATAAATCCCCCGGTCGTGCAGCAACGTCTGGCCAGTGCCGCGGATGGCTTGCCTCCACCAATGGCGAGGTTTGGAAATGTTGGCATCCAGGATCACGCGATCAGAAACTCGTTTCTCAGTAAACACCAACCGCGCCTGAACAGTGCCAAGCAATGGCCGCAGCACGGGGCCGCTGATCATCACCGTTAGTGGCACCCAGCCGGCTTCGGCTTTTTGGCCATCGCCAAATTTTATTTGAACGCTAACGGTTTTGTTTTTTACACAAGTGATAAAATAAATCCAAGTGGTCAGTGCGGTGATCAAACTGATCACAAAAAGCCCGATGATCGTCCAGGTCACCAACTGAATAAACTGGTTCATCACAAGCCACAGGTTGGAGTCTTCTTGCCCATACTCGCTGCGAAGCCAATAGTTTGCGCCCCAAATTACTGCGATAGAAATCAATAACTGCCACCGCACTCCTGCCAATTTAGACCAGTAGGAGGATAACTTAATAAATGATGATATGGAAATCGGCCTCATTGAAAAATAGGAGAAGCAAGAAAAGAAAATATTTCCACATAACGATTTAAATGGGGATGGATTTCTACGTAATCGGTTTCTTTTTCGCTTTGCAACATCCTCTTATCTTTGCTGACTTCAAAAAAACTTACCATGAGCAAATCCAAGCTAACACAAAGTGTACACGTGGGTTCCAAAGGCGATTCCATCTACGGTGGATTGGTCAACCCGATCTATCCTTCTTCCGCTTATGATTACGATACCGAAGTTCTCTATCCACGCTACTACAATACGCCCAACCAACGGGCGGTGGTAGAAAAAATCGCAGCCCTTGAAAATGCGCAGGATGGCTTGCTCTTCAGTTCGGGCATGGCCGCTATTATGACCTCGATGTTCGCCATGTTGCGGCAAGGCGATCACATTTTATTTCAAAACGATTTATACGGAGGCACACACCATGCGGCCTTGAATGAATTGAAACGGTATGGCATTCAGCATTCGATGGTCGATGTTTTTGATTTGGAGAAATTTGAGAATGCGATCAAGCCCAACACCAAAGTGATTTACATTGAAACACCTTCTAATCCGCTATTGAAGATTACAGACATTAGAGGCGTAGCGCGCATCGCGAAGAAACATAAAATAGTAACAATCATCGACAATACATTTGCGTCACCGGTCAATCAAAACCCGATTGACCTGGGGATCGACATCGTTACCCACAGTGGCACGAAATACATTGGTGGCCATAGCGATATTTGTTGCGGGGTGGCCGTTGCTTCAAAAAAATTGACCGAGAAAATCAAAGCCAGTGCGATGCACTTTGGTGGAAGTTTGGATGCACAGTCGGCCTATCTCGTGGAACGAAGTTTGAAGACGATTGTACTGCGTGTGCAACAGCAAAACAAAAACGCGATGGCATTGGCCAACTATTTAGAAAGAGAACCCAAGGTCAGTGCCGTATATTATCCCGGCTTGAAAAGCAACCCTGGTTTTGCCATTGCGAAAAAGCAAATGCGAGGGGGCTTTGGCGGGATGTTGTCGTTTGAGATCAAGGGTGATCCGGAAAAGTTTTTGAAGCGATTGAAAATTGTTCGCAAAGCCATCAGCTTAGGCGGTGTGGAAAGCACCATTGCACAGCCGGTGAAAACATCGCACGCCAAGCTCACACCCGCAGAACGAAAAGCGGCAGGCATTTCCGATAAGTTGTTGCGTTTTTCCGTTGGCATAGAAACCACGAGCGATTTAATCAACGACATAAAGCAAGCGCTTTAACGTGCTGACGTTGGAATGTGCGGAGGTGCGGACGTTAACCTCAACACATAACACGTCAGCACATTAACACGTCAAACACCTTCAGCCACGTAACTCATGATTCGCGAAGCCACATCAAAAGACATTCCCACCCTGCTCGACTTTCAATTGAAGATGGCATTGGAGACGGAGAACATCACGCTCGAAATCAGCTCTCTTTCAATGGGTGTGCATCGCCTGTTCAAAGACCCGGCCAAAGGACGTTATTATGTGGCTGAAGAAAATGAGGAAGTGGTGGGCTGCCTCATGACTACTTCCGAGTGGAGTGACTGGCGCAACGGAACGATCTTGTGGATACAATCGGTGTATGTTCCGAAAGAGCACCGCGGCAAAGGGGTTTACACAGCGCTATACGATTTCATCAAACAAATGGTGACCCACGACCCTGACATGACCGGCATCCGATTGTATGTAGATAAAACCAATCAGCCAGCGCAGCAAGTCTATAAAAAATTGGGCATGGATGGAGAACACTATGCCACCTTTGAATGGATGAAAGACTGAGGATCAGTTTTAGATAATGTGATCTCATTCCAAGGGAATGTCGCCAGGCCTTTCGCCAATCACTTCCACACGGGGCGCCAATAATTTGTACATCACGGGCGTAACGAGGCGCGACAGCAAAGTGGAACTGATCAACCCACCGATAATTACCAAGGCCAAAGGCGAGTACAGGGGATTGCCTTCGATGGCCAGGGGGATCAATCCCCCGATGGCAGTCATTGAAGTCAATACAATTGGCACAAAACGAATTTCTCCTGCTTTTTCAATCGCTTCATCAAGCGGCACACCGCGCTCGCGCAACTGGTGTGTAAAGTCAACGAGCAAGATTGAATTTTTTACTTCGATCCCTACCAACGCTATCAATCCGATCACCGCCACGAAGGAAAGTGGATTGCCCGTGATGAACAGCATCGATACTGCTCCGATTACACCGAGCGGTATGACCGAAAGCACAATGAGTGTGCTTTTGAAATTTCTAAACTCCAGCACGAGCACGGCAATGAAACCAAACACGGTTATCATAATGATAGTGCCCAACCCACCAAATGATTCTTGTTTATTTTCCACTTCGCCTGCCGCCATGTAATGGTACCCTTTTGGGAACGAGTACCGGTCTAATTTTTCAAGAACATTTTTTGTCACATCTTCATACAAATAGCCGTTCTTCACAAAAGCTGTTACGGTGGAAAAGCGAGCCTTGTCATAGTGGCGCACCAAATTGGGCGTGGTTTCAAATTCAATTGCAGCCACCTGCCTTAGCGGGATAGCTTGTCCATTGATGGCGTTGACAAACAGTTTATCGAACACATCGAAGGTGGCCATTTTTTCTTTGGGCAATGTCACGCTGATGTTGATCTCATCTTCACCTTCGCCTGGTGTAAAGGTTCCTACATTAAATCCGGCAATACCCAATCGCACCATCCGATCGATATCACTGATGGCGATGCCCAACTGACCGGCCTTATCTCTGTTGATCTTCACACGCAGGTCCGTTTGCTGGCTTGCCAATGGGTTGTTTACATAGATTGTGCCTTCCTCGTTTTTAAGTATTCTTTCTGCATCCATCGAAATTTTGCGGAGCGTATCCAAGTTCTCACCAAACAAACGAATGGCAATAGGTGCTTCGAGTGGTGGGCCTTGCTCGAAATCCTTCACTTCAATTTTAGCATTCGGGTAGTAAAAGAATTTATCGCGCAGATTGTCGATCAATTCTGTTTTTTTTTCTGGTGTCAGGTTGTTTAACTGCACATAAAACTGAGCAAAGTTGGGCGATTCGCTTCGCGCAAGCACGTTATAATAGATGCGTGGATTGCCTTTGCCCACGTTGGTGGTAAAGTAAGTAATGTCTTTTTCCTTTTTCAATTCTCCTTCTACATAGCGTGCTATCCGATCGGTCTCGTACAAGCTGGTGCTGTTCGGTGCTTCAATGTTGATCAGGAATTGTGGCTTCTCCGATTTGGGGAACAAACTAAATCCTACCAGGGGAAAAAGAGAAAGGCTGCCGATAAAGAGTGCCAATGCAAAGCCAAGTGTGGCCAACGTGTGGCGGAGCGACCAATGCAATAATTTGGTATAGGTGCTGCTAATCACCTTCTTCAACACGCGCAGAAAAATATTTCCTTGAGAGGAAGTATGTTCTTTTAACAAACGGCTCGATAGAAATGGAACGATCGTGAGCGATACAAACAGTGAAGCGAAGATCGTAGTGATGACAGCCATCGGAAGGCTGCGGATGAAATCACCCGCCTGCTCAGGCAGAAATACCAACGGAAGAAAAGCGAGAATCAAGGTGGCCGTACAGCCCAGCACCGCAAGCCCGATTTGTTTGGTCGCTTCGATCGAGGCTTCGCGTTTTGTTTTGCCAGCCCGTAAATAACGTTCAATGTTTTCAATCACGACAATGGAATCGTCAACCAAAATTCCAAGTGCTACAATAAGGCCAACAATACTTAACTGGTTGATCGAGTATCCTAAAAAATCAAGCAAGAACAATCCTGTGAAAATGGAGAGCGGGATAGAGATCATCACTACAATGGCCGCGCGCGCACCCAATGGCAGGAGCGTGATGGATACCAACAAAATAGCGATACCAAAATCTTGAGCAAAGTGCCCCAGCCTTTTCTTTACGCTCTTTGCCTGCTCAAAATTCTTTACCATTTTTAGGTTGGCTGGCAACTCCCTTTCAAACTGATCGAGTACCGCGGTAAGCTGGTCATCGACTTGAAAAATATTTTGCCCTTCCTTTTGTGCAGCCGTAAGCAATACGCACCTAAATCCATTCAATCGAGTAAGGTGTGCCTCGTCTTGATACCCGTTTTCGACTTCGGCCACATCTTTGAGGTAAACAATTTTTCCGTTGGCTGAACAAACAATAGTGTTTTTGATCTCGTCTAAATTTTTGTATTCACCACTCGTCTTCACGTTAAATCTCCGTGTGCCCATCTGGATATTGCCACCAGGGATATTCGCGTTTTCACTCTGCAGTGCATTGGTTACCCAATTTACAGGAATATGTTGGTGAGCCAGTTTTTCTATGTTCAACGACACGCGCACTTCTTGCTCGGGATAGCCGTGTGTTTCAATTTTCTTTAAACTCTTAATTTTTTCCAGACGCTCTTCCAGTGTTTCCACTTGTTTTTGCAAATCGCGATAAGATGCAGTTTCTGAGACAAGGGCCAATTGCAAAATGCTCACATCGGTGGAAGAGAATTTTTGGATACGGATGTTGAGAATACCTTGTGGAAGTATTCCCCGTAAGGCGTTTACCTCGCGCACCACCTCCTGGTATTTTTCATCCGGGTCTTGTTCGTGTTTGTAGTCGATGCGCACTACCGCGAGGCCATCATAGATATCCGAAGTCAGGCGTTTGATGTTATCTAATTCGTTAAATCGTTTTTCCATTGGGTCAACCACCAACTTCTCCATGTCCGTGGGGCTTGTGCCCGGATATACTACGATGGCAACAAAAGAAGGGGCTATCGTTTCTGGATCTTCACCGCGTGGCATGTTGAACAGGGAATTCAAACCAAGCGCGAGAAGCAGTGTAAAAATGATGAGCGTGAACTGATAATTTTTAACCGAAAATTCAGCAATCTTCATGCCCTTTAAATTTATTGTTGTTCAATTTTTACCACCGAATTTTCCGTGAGGAATGCCGAACCCGCTGTTACCACCTCGGAAATACCGGCCAGGCCGTCCGAAATAAAAGCCGTTTTGTTTTCGAGATAAGCGATCGTTACAGGAAGTTTCTGAACAGATTTTTTATCCGGCTTCACAATGAATACAAATGCTTTTTTGCCGTGCCCTTCAACAATGGCCTCGATTGGCACTTGTTGCAATTTTTTCGTTGAAGAGGGGTTGATCTTCACTTTAGCAAACAATCCGGATGCTAATTTTTTATTGCCCGGCTTCAAGCGAACCTCCGCTTGATAAAGGCCACTGATGGCATCGGCTCCTTCATTGATCGCATTCAGGTCTCCCTCAAAAAAATAATCGGGATATGCATCCGTACAAATTTTTGCGTGATCTCCCTTCTTCACACGCACCCAATCCACATCGGGCAAACCGATTTTTACAATCCAATCATTTTGAGCAGCGGAGTTGATCGTCAATACGGGGGTTCCTCCGTTGATCAATTCTCCTTCATTCACAAATTTTCTAATCACCTTACCCGAAGTGTTTGCCCGTATGGCAGAAAACTGGCGATTGAATGAGGCGATTCGAAAATTTTCATTAGCAACATTAAAAGCGGTTTGGAAGTTTTGGATTTGTTCCACGGTGGCTGCAGAATCTTTCAATAATCGCTGGCCCCGTTCGAGATCGCGTTTCGTTTTATCTAAATTATTTTTCGCCTGGCCAACTTGCGCATCGATTTCGGTAAGGTCGATCGAAGCAAGCAATTGTCCCTTGCTCACGGCCTCTCCTTCTTTCACATAAATTTTTGAGATAACTCCACCAATCTTAAAGGAAAGTTTGGATTCTGCTTCCGTACTGATCAAGCCAGAACTAACCACGGGCAAGCTATAATCTCCCGTTTGTACGGGTGCAAGTTTTATTGCCACAGCCGATTCATCGGGGGATGATAATTCCTTTTTTTCTTTTTGATGGCAAGCACCAAGGAAGAAAGGGAGCAGAATAGTAAAGAATAATGTCTTCATACATGGAATAATTAGAGGTTGCTGATGGTTTTTTGCAGGGCTGCTGATTTTCGGAGAAGCTCATATTGGTTGATGGAGTTGGTGAGTTGCGCGTTGGTAAATTTATTCTGCGCATCCAAGTATTCGAGTAAGATGGCCTGCCCTTCTTTGTATTTCGCACGGATAATTTGAAAAGATTTTTCCGCACTCTTCACCCCGCTTTGCGAAGCGGCAAATGCCTGCCGGGCCGAACCCAGGTCATAATGTGCTTGGATCACTTGCAGTTCGATCTGCTTTTTTAACTGCTCCATTTTGTTCTCCATTACTTGGTAATCTATGCGGGCTTGCTGCGTGCGCGATTTCTTTTCACCACCTTTGAAAATATCCCAAGTAAGGCCAAACTGGACCAGCCAGTACTGTTGGTCACTTCCAAATTTGTAGTAATATCCCTGATAGCCGATATCGCCCACCACATTGATCTTGGGCAATAACGCATTTCCTTTGTTAAGGCCAATGATCTGCTCGCTGGCGCGAAGCCCGTTTTGCAGTTGTTGAAGTTCTTGGCGCTGCTGCAAAGCCGTGTTAGTCAATGAAGAAACCCCCTCACTGTTGTTCATCGTAAAAGAAATAGTAGAATCTCTTTCGATGGACGAATTCATTTCGCGGTTGAGCAAGAAATTAAAGTAAGCGGCTGCCACTTGATAGTCCCTTTCATTTTCGGCAATTTGTTGCTCCGTTTTGTTGAGTTCGTATTCCGTGTTGAGCACTACATCTTTGGTAGCCTTGGCATTGGCCACCAAGCTTTGGTTTATTTTAAGCAATTCATGCAAGAGGGAAAGCGTGTTTCTAAGAATGGCCAACGCCTCGCCTCGCTGCAAGTATTGATAATAGGCAGAGGCGATCTCAAACTTCAATTGGTTCTCATACGCTTTCTTTTGCGCCTGCTGCACGGTGATGAGTTCTTTTTGGGCTTTGTAGTTAAAATATATTTCGGGATTGAATAAAGGTTGGATCACCCGCACTTTTGAATCATGGAAGTTGGTCGCCAAAAAATTGGTGGTTTGGTTACTGATCGAAGGATAGGAAGGCGCTCCCGTGTTTAGTTTCGTATTAATCTGGTTCAGGTTCGAGTAAACAGGATTCACCAAGTCGCCCACAGGAACGGAGATTTTACGTCCACCATCAGCAAACTGATAGGAAGCATTCAAGCCAACATAAGGCAGAAACATGGCTTTGGCTTGCGCCAGGCTTTCCATACTGCGTTCGTAGTTCAATTGTTCTTGTTGCAGCTGAAGGTTATTTTTTAATCCGTATTGAATGTACTGCTCCAACACGGTGGTTTGCGCGAAGATGGGGGCAAAGGCAGCGATGGCGGTTAGCACGCAAATAAAAAATTTAGTTTTCATTGTTAATACTATAAACAGTGTTTATAAATCGGTCAAATTTTTTTAGATCGTAGAAAGTATTTGCTTGAACATTTTGAATGATTTTTCCAGCATTTTCGTCCTTTCTTCCTCGGCATAAATTTTCATCCGATCACGCAAGGCCAGCGAACACATGCCGTGCATGGTACTCCAGATTAAAAACGAAAGTGTCTTGTACTCTCGATTCTTAAAATGACCGTGTTGCTGACATTCCTTAACCAAATTTTCCAACTGGCTATGGGCAAGCTCCCCCTCTTTCCACTCTTCCGAATTGACAGCACAGTCCATCGGTGCCTGCATGATGAACATGATATCGTAATACTTAGGAAATTGAAACGTAAACTCCATGTACCGTTCACCCATTCTGATCAGTCTTTTGAAAGGATCTTTCACCTCGGCCAATGCGGACATGAAGTGATTGAATTTTTTAAATGCTTCGCCATGGAGGGCATAAAAAATCTCGTTCTTGTCTTTGAAGTAGAGGTAGATCGTGGCCGGGCTGTACTCAATAGCTTCAGCAATATTGCGAAGACTTACATCCCCAAAACCTTTGTCCACAAAAAGCTGGTGAGCTGACTGCAGGATAGTTTCCCGCATTTCTTTTCGGTCGCGTGCTTTTCTTTCTTTTACACCCATGATTTGATGGTAATAGGGGCAAAATTAATAAACAGTGTTCATTTTAATAACAATGTTACTAAAAAATCGCAAAACCCTGAATTTCAAGGAGAAAAATTTACAAAAGGCGATTTGTCAAATCGCAGCAATGACTCCCTCTCCCTAATTTTAGGAGGAGCAATTACTTGACCCTTCTCCACTTTCTTTTTCCCTGCTACTCTGAATAACAAGTTGATTAAGGATATATTTGCTCACCAATTTTCATTTTATGAATATAGTTATCATCGGCAACGGTGGCCGCGAACATGCCTTTGCCTGGAAAATCAAACAAAGCCAGCTTTGCGGAAAGTTGTTTGTAGCACCGGGCAATTCCGGTACAGCGTTGGAAGCTACCAATGTAGCTATTGCCGTGGATGATTTTAAAAAGCTTGGGGATTTTTGCCTCGAACAAAAAATTGACTTGGTCGTGGTGGGTCCGGAAGTGCCGTTGGTAAAAGGCATCCGCGATTACTTTGAAACGAATGCAGAACTTAAGAACATTTTGATGGTCGGTCCAGGAAAGAATGGCGCCCAACTGGAGGGCAGCAAAGATTTTTCCAAGCAGTTTATGCTCAGGCATCATATCCCTACCGCCAAAGCTAAAACATTCTTAAGCCACCAAGCCCAAGAAGCTCAACATTATATAGAAGGCTTTCAACCACCCATTGTGTTGAAGGCGGATGGGCTTGCGGCCGGTAAAGGGGTTGTGATTTCCACCTCCTTAAAGGAAGCTAAGCAAGTTGTCCATGAAATGCTGGAAGAAAAAAAATTTGGTGAAGCCAGTGCCAAGGTATTGGTCGAAGAATTTTTGGATGGCGTTGAACTTTCAGTTTTTGTTTTGACCGATGGAAACAATTACGTGGTCCTTCCCGAAGCAAAAGATTACAAAAGAATTGGCGAGGGCGACACCGGGCCAAACACGGGCGGCATGGGCTCCGTCTCGCCTGTGCCTTTTGCCAATGCCTCTTTCATGAAAAAAGTGGAAGAAAAAATTATAAAACCTACAGTAGAAGGGCTGCAAAAGGAGAAGATCAGCTACCGAGGATTTATTTTTATTGGCCTAATGAAGGTGAAGGAAGAACCCTATGTGATTGAATACAATGCCCGCATGGGCGATCCAGAAACACAGTCGGTAATGATGCGCCTCAAAAGTGATTTCGTTGAGTTATTGACAGCTTGCGCTAAAGGGGAAATGAAAAACCGTTCAATAGAAATTGATCCATCGCATGTGGCAACGGTGGTGATGACGGCTAGCGGGTATCCGGGCAACTACGAAAAAGGAAAGATTATCTCTGGATTAGAAAATACCTCTGCACAAGTTTTTCATGCTGGGTCAAAAAGCTACGATCAAAAAATCCTTACCGATGGAGGGCGCGTACTTGCCGTAACCGGGAAGGGCAGAAATATGGCAGAAGCAATTGCCAGCAGTTATGATTCTGTAAAAAAGATAAGCTGGGAAGGTGCTTACTACCGCAAGGATATTGGGCAGGACTTGATGAATTCTTGATGCTGATAAGTCGGCCGGCTAATCAAGTCTCATTTGGTCAAGCCATCCCAACACTGTAACTTTAGGTTTTAAATTTTTAAAAATCCTTATCAATGGGCTGTGCGTGTGGAACAAAAAAAGACGGTTCAGTAAGCGGTTGTAAAAACAACGGTGCGTGTGGCACTGGCGGGTGCAATAAAATGAATGTGTTTGACTGGCTGAGCAACATGGACATGCCGCGCGAAGAGCGATTTGACATGATTGAAGTCCGTTTTAAAAACGGCCGAAAGGATTTTTATCGCAATAAGGAAAAACTCTCGCTGCACACCGGAGATGCCGTGGTGGTGGAAACACAAACCGGCCACCACATTGGGTATGTTTCTATGCAAGGTGAGCTGGTGCGATTGCAAATGCAAAAAAAGAAAGTGGCCAATGATGAAGAGATAAGTAAAGTTTACCGGATGGCCAATGCCAAAGATCTGGAAAAACACGAGGAGATAAAAAACAGGGAGTTGCCCTCCCTGTACCGTGCCCGTGAAATCATCCGCGATATGAAACTCGGCATGAAACTTTCGGATGTGGAATTTCAAGCCGATAACACCAAGGCGGTATTTTTCTATTCGGCTGATGAGCGGGTGGACTTTCGTGAACTGATCAAAATTCTGGCCGGTGAGTTCAAGGTGCGAGTAGAAATGCGTCAGATCAGCCTCCGCCAGGAAGCTGGCCGTATTGGAGGAGTTGGTATATGCGGACGAGAACTTTGTTGCTCTACTTGGCTCAGTAATTTCAAAAATGTAGCAACCAGTGCAGCGCGTTACCAAAATCTTTCGCTCAACCCTAGTAAGCTTTCGGGGCAATGCGGACGTTTAAAGTGCTGCCTTAATTACGAATTGGAAACGTACATGGAAGCACTCAAGTTTATTCCGGCAATTGAAGCCCCTCTACTTACGGAAAAAGGGGAAGCCAAACTCCAAAAGACAGATATCTTCCGGAAGATCATGTGGTTTGCCTTCAAAGACGAAAACAATTGGTATGCCTTAAACGTGGATCGCGTAAATGAAATTCTCGAGCTGAACCGGCAAGGAAAAAAACCGGCCAGTCTTGTGCTCAATGACGTAGAAGTAAAAATTCCGATCGCTACATTAAACAGTGACCTGGCAAGCCTTGACAAAAAATTCCAGAGCCGCGGCAAAAATAAAAATCGAAACACAAATCAACCACAAAACCAAAATCGTGAGCGAAGGGACAACCGAGGAAACCGTAACCCGAACCAGCGAAATCCGAACAATCCGAATCGACCCAACAATTCGAATAAACCAAATCCTAACCGGCCCAACCCCAACAGACCCAACCCCAACAAACCGAATAACCCTTTAGGATGAGGATCAACTTTATTGCCATTTTATTTTTTATTCTGATAGTAGGTTGCGATTCAAAAAGAGTATTTGAAGACAACGTTGAGTTCAGCGATAAAAATTGGAGGATCGCCCAAACTGCCCGGTTCAAATTCCAAATTACGGATACGGCTAAAAAATATAACCTTTTTTTGAATGTTCGAAATTCCTTGGATTATCCTTATGCCAGGTTGTTTGTGAATTACGAATTGCTCACCGCAGACAGCACTCTCGTATCCAGAAAAATGATTTCGGATTTTCTCTTCGATCAAAGAACAGGAAAACCATTTGGCACGAGTGCCATTGGCGATGTGTACGATCATCAATTTCCAATCCTCAACAATTTTTCTTTTAAAAAAATAGGACAATACAAAATGAACTTGCAGCAATTTATGCGCCTTGATACCATCCCCGGGATTTTGGCTGTGGGCATTCGGGTAGAAGCCATGAATTAACAATCATTTCATAAGGGCTTTCCCTCTGTTCATTTTCCGGCAACTTGAAGGTGACCTTTGCCTTCGGTATTTGGCTCAAGGTGGTGAGTTTCCTAGCGATGGAACTCCTTTAGTAGTATTTGCACTTCACTCTCTTTCAACCGTGGCCCCCACTGCCTCACCACATGAGAAGAAGCAAGGGAAGCCAATTTTCCAGAGCCAGCAAAACTATGCCCATGAGTGATGCCATAAAGAAAAGCACCCGCAAACATATCGCCTGCGCCATTGGTATCCACCGCGTTGGCCGGGTAAGGTTCTATGGTGATATACGTGTCTCCATCATAAACCAATGCTCCATTCGCTCCTTGCGTGATCACGAAACGTTTGGCCGCTTGTTTTAATTTTTCGCGAGCGTGGCCAAGGGAGTCCGTTCCTGTAAAGATCAGGGCCTCTTCATCGTTGCAAAACAGCAGATCAACACTGGCGCCAACCACCTCTTCCATTTGTTTCGAAAAATATTTCACCATGCTCGGGTCTGAGAATGTCAGGGCAACACCTACCTTGTTCCGTTCAGCAGTTTTCTTTGCTTCCTTCATCGCCTCCAATCCCTTTGGGCTTGCCACCAAATAACCTTCGAGGTAGATATATTGAGAATTCTTGATGGCAGTTTCATCCAAATGCTCGGGTGACAAGAGTGAACTCACGCCCAAAAAAGTATTCATGGTGCGCTGTGCATCGGGTGAAGTCATCACCAAACAGCGGCCTGAATGGCCTTTAGGGCATTCTTCAAATTTTAAATTGGTATGTACGTTGTGATATTTTAAGTCATCAAGAAAAAATTTGCCCAGCTCATCGTGCGCCACCAGGCAGGAGTAAAAACTTTTGCCTCCAAACTGGTTCAATGCCACTACGGTATTGCCTGCCGACCCGCCACCCGACATTTTACTTTTCTTCATATCAATCGCGCCCATCAAATGAAGCTGACGTTTTTCGTCTACCAAGGTCATCACACCCTTTTCCACTTCATTCCTTTCAAAGAAATCGTGGCCCACCTCAGTTACGATATCTACAATGGCATTCCCTATACCAAACACATCATACTTCATTCTCTTGTTGATTTAATTGAGCCCAAAAATAGTTGTTTACTCTATAGGCAAACGGAAAAATAATGGCTTAACCTGCTATTAAAAATCTAACCGACAATCAACTTCTGCCCGGGTTTCAGCCTGCTTCCCTTGAGGTTGTTGAGGCTTTTTATTTTTTCAATGCTGCTGCCGGGAAGTTTTTTAGTGATATCCCAAAGTGTGTCTCCCGGTTGTACAATGTAGGTTTTAGAATCGCCTGTGGCTGTGGATGCAGGAGGGTTAACCGGCTCGATTACTGGCGCAACTGGTTTTGCCGCAATAGGAGCGCCCCAAATCGTCAACCGTTGGCCTGTGCGGATCATGTTACCGTCAAGGTTGTTCCATTCTTTGAGATGGTTTATGCTCACCCCAAAACGCTGGGCGATGAGGCTCAGCGCATCTCCGTATTGTACATAATAAACATCGCGGCCATAGGCTTTATTGAAAGTAGCTTTAGCGACAGCTTCCAACTCCAATTTTCCTGAAGCGGCAGAATCTAAAATCATTTTTCGATGGAGTGCGAGAATCTCTTTTGCCGGGGTTGGCACTTTGATCGTCCTGTGCTTGCCATCCGCTGGAACAACATTTTTTTTAAGATGAGGATTTAAAAATTGCAAATCTTCCACACAAGATCCGGTTAGCTTGGCAAACGTTTCGAAATGAAAGAACCGATTCACTGCCAAGGTATCATGCAGTAGGATTTCTTCGTGTGCCTTTTCATTGATGTTATGCTCCTCTGCAAAATTGACGGCATAAATAACCGCTATAAACTGTGGAACATAAGACCGTGTTTCGCGGGGCAGGTAGTTATAAATCTCCCAAAAAGTTTTTTTGTAGCCCGACCTGCGAATGGCCCAACGCACGGTGCCAGGTCCGGAG
>JAYVMP010000007.1:0-2376 GCA_043758895.1 Bacteroidota bacterium | reverse complement strand
GAAAAAAATGAGAGGGCTCCGTTTCACCTCGCCCACGATTATCATCATCGGGCGTGTGGCCGCCTTGCATGATGAATTTCAATGGATTCAGAATAGTATGGCCTCCACATGTTACTTCAATCCGGTTGTCACATTATCCAAATAGCATAACACCGATGATCGCGGAAACTAAATTGAGTAGGCTAAAAGAACTGATTGAAGATTCTTCCGATAGAGAATTGATTTGGATCAACGGCTATCTTTCCGGGATTGTCAGTGGGCGGTCGGTCGTGAAAACTTCACTTCACTCTGTAATAAAAAAACTGACACTTGTTTTTGCTACGGATACCGGCCATTCTAAAAAAGTTGCCACTGGCTTTGCCCAACAATTAAAAAAAGCGGGGATTCAACTAAAATTGCAAGGCCTTGATCAATATCGGTTGACTGATTTGCTTAAGGAAGAATATTTTCTTTTGGTGATCAGCACCCACGGTGATGGTGAACCCCCGGCTGCCGCAAAAAAATTTTACGAGTATATCCATTCCTACTTACCCGCTTTACCGAACCTACGGTATTCGGTGCTGGCACTGGGCGACACGGCTTACCCCTTGTTCTGCAAGGCCGGTAAAGATGTTGACCTTCGGCTAAAAGAACTTGGCGCGAAGCAACTATTGCCCTTAGAAAAATGTGATACCGATTTTGAAGAAACAGCCAACCGCTGGATAGAAAATATTTTGAGCACGTTGAACCCTGCTGCAACGAGTTCGGAAAGGCCTCAATCCGTCTCCACAAAAACAAATGGTAAAAAAATTTACCAAGGAACAATCTTAACTACTATAAATCTCAATGGAAGAGGCTCGACTAAACAGACACATCACATTGAATTGGCCGCTACGGATGTTGACTACGAGCCTGGTGATTCCGTAGGAATTATTCCTGAGAATCCTATTGAACTTGTTGGCGCTATCCTGAGCGCAATGGCAATCAACGGAAATAAAAAAGTCAATTACCACAGCGAGGAGATTTCGATACATGATTTATTGAGGAGAAAACTAAACATCACGTATTTACCCGAGCGGGTTGTCCATAAATATGCATCCCTTATCCAACAAGAAATCCCTTCTATTCGAATGGATTTGTTAAACCTAATAAAAATTTACCCGGTAAAAGATGAAACCCAGTTTGAAGAAGTAATTTCCATTTTAGAACCGATCATTCCTCGATTATACTCAATTTCATCATCCGCTGCAGCGCATGAAAACGAAGTCCATCTCACAGTAGCAAGAAATTGTTTTACGTTGAATGATGAAGTGAACTATGGCTTGTGTTCGGATTACCTCGTGAGTTTACCTGTCGGTACTTCAATTGAATTTTACATTCACAGAAATTCTGAATTCAAACTTCCAGCACCCGTCAAAGATACTATCATGATTGGGCCCGGTACGGGCATTGCACCTTTTCGGTCGTTCATTGAAGAACGAAACGCAACAGGGGCCAGCGGACGTAACTGGCTATTTTATGGCGACCAACATTTCGAATCTGATTTCCTTTATCAAACCGAAATCCAAAATTACTTACAGCTTGGTGTGTTGACAAAAGTCAATGTTGCTTTTTCGCGCGATCAGGAGGAAAAGGTGTATGTGCAACATAAAATGCTAAAGCAAGGTCAGGAAATTTTCAATTGGCTGGAATCAGGAACGCATCTATACGTATGCGGAGCGAAATCGCCCATGAGCGAAGATGTGGAGTTTGCTTTGATTCGGATCATTGAGCAATTCGGAAATAAAAACTTAGCGCAAGCGAAGGACTATTTAAACAAGTTAAAGGAAGAAGGTCGATATCAGAAAGATGTTTATTAGTTTTTACCATGTCAGAAAAAAATCTTTCACCCATTGAAAAAATAAAAAAAGAAAGTCGCGGGCTTCGTGGTGCAATCGTGGAAGGTCTTGCCGATGAAATCACCGGTGCGATCGGTGAAGAGGATCAGGCGGTGATCAAGTTTCACGGCATGTATCAGCAGGATGATCGAGACCTGCGTGAAGAGCGGGCAGAAAAAAAATTAGACCGATTATATTCTTTCATGATCAGGCTTCGTCTGCCCGGTGGTTTTTTAACTCCGCAACAGTGGATCGCATCCCATGAAATTGCCGGTAAGAATTCTACTGGCGTTATCAAAATAACATCACGGCAAACCATTCAATTGCACGGGTTGATCAAATCAAAAATCAAACCTACGATCGCGGCATTCAACGCTGCCCAGTTGGATTCTATTGCCACCTGTGGAGATATCAACCGAAATGTTTTGTGCAGTTCGCATCCCAACCAATCGCCAGTTCACGAACAGGTTTTTGCCTACGCTAATAAAATCAGTCAATTACTGATGCCCAAAACAAAAGC
>JAYVMP010000006.1:0-15104 GCA_043758895.1 Bacteroidota bacterium | reverse complement strand
GGCATCGACCTGAAGCGATTTGTTCCCGCTGATTTCAAACGCAATAAAATATTTACGTTTCTTCTCGTTTCAAGGCTGATCACCGACAAGGGAATCCATGAGTTCATTGAGGCCGTAAGGCAGTTAAAGTCGGACGGTGTGAAAGCCAAGTTTCAAATTTTAGGAGCAAAAGACCCTAAACACAAGCGAGGGGTAGCATTGGAGGTTATAAACGAATGGATTAGTTCTGGCACCATTGAATATCTCGGCACCACAAAAGATGTGAGGCCATTTATACAGCAGGCCGATTGCATTGTTTTGCCTTCGTATCGCGAAGGCACGCCCCGCACCTTGCTGGAGGCGGCCAGCATTGCAAAGCCAATCATAACCACCGATGTGCCCGGTTGCCACCAAGTAGTTAGTGATGGGTACAATGGATTGCTCTGCAAACTCAAAGATCCGAACGACCTGGCGAACAAGATGCTAACCATGACCGACTTTGATAATGGCGCATTAAAAAAAATGGGGGACAATGGCAGAAAAAAAGTAGAAAGTGAATTTGACGAATCCATCGTGATCGACAAATACCTTCAAGCAATTCATAGCCTCTCGCCAGCCACCTAATCGAAACAAAGCTAAATTACCCAGGCAGAGTTATTTTACAAGTAAGCCAATTTTGGTGCTCCCACTGCTAACTTTGATAGCAAAAATATTGTAATTTCACGCTAATTGATAAAAATTTAATGACGCGTTTTTTTTTATCCTATTTTCTTTCCGGATTTCTGTTTTGCTCCTGTGCCTCCTATAAGCAGAATATTATGTTCAAGCCTTCGGAAGGATATCAACCAGAAACCTTTAAAAAAGAAGCCTTATCCACCGAGAAGGATTACATTATTCAAAAAAATGACCTGCTGAAATTGGAAGTTTATTCCAACAAAGGCGAGCGTTTTATTGACCCTAACCCGGATATTTCAAATGCAGGCGGCATGGCCAAGACACCGCAGCAAACCACACAAAACACTTACTTGGTGGATCAAAATGGTATTGTGAAATTGCCTTTGATTGGCGAGATTAGATTGGTGGGTTTAACATTGCGCCAAGCTGAAGAAATCACCCAAAAGGAATACTCCAAATATTTCACCGATTCTTTTGTTCAGCTGGTTTTCGCTAATAAAAGGGTAATCGTTTTGGGAGGACTGGGTGGGCAAGTCATCCCCCTCCTCAACCAAAATATTAGCCTTGCTGAAGTGCTCGCCATTGCCAAAGGAATAAACAATGATGCCAAAGCAAACAAGATAAAACTTATTCGTGGCAGTCACATTTATCAAGTTGACTTGAGCACCATCAAGGGATTTAGCGAAGGGAACATGATCATCGAAGCCGGTGATATCGTTTATGTGGAACCCATCCGCAGGCCGCTCACAGAGGGGCTGAAAGATAACTATGTGTTGGTCTCACTGTTTGTTTCAGTCGTGACGGTGCTGCTGCTCACGAAAGTAAAATTCTAATTTAAATCGTTAAGCTAAAGACAGTTGAAAATCGCGATGGCACCAAAATTTTCTAATACCAATGTGCTGAACGAAGGCATTGATACCGATAAACTTCGGGCTTCGTTTAGAAATAACATTTGGTGGGTGGCACTCATTTTTTTTACATGCAATTTAGCCTCCTACCTCACCACCCGATGGACAAAAGATATTTATGAATCGGAATCGGAATTAAAACTTGACATCAAAAGGGACGCCTCCGATCTTGGCATCAACAAATTAGTACAAGACCCCAACGTAAACATCATCGCAGGAGAAATTGAGCAAATCAAATCCAGGTTTTTTTTTAGTCGAATCATCGACTCCCTTTCTCTTCGGGTAAGCTATTTCAGTGAAGGCAAAATCCTCTTCGATGAGATGTATAAACGAGCCCCCTTTGAAGTCGTCAATATTAAAGTAGCCAAACAACTTGAAGATGTACCCATTTACTTTTTCCCAATTTCAGAAAACTCATTTAGATTAAAAGTAGGTCTCAAGGGCGAGGCCATAACTGGTAATTATGGAATCCCGGTTAAAATCAAGGCGGGTGAATTTACCCTTCTAAATTCCACGCGCCTTACGGAAAATGATCCCAACGATTTTTATTTTGTAATCAACAGCCGCCAACAACTTACTTCCTACCTCTACCGAAATACCGTTGTGGAGCCATTGAACTTCAATGCCAACACGATTCGGATTTCATTCAAAGATTACAACGCCCAGAAGGCCCATGACATTGTGAATAAAATTGATTCGTTGTATATTATCTTCAGCAATGAACAAAAGAACCTAGCCAACAAGCAAAAAATTGATTGGCTCAACCAAGAGCTTAGCCAAGTGGAAAAAAGGATGAGTGAATTTGAAAATTATTTTGAGGCATTCACCTTGCAGAATAAAAGTAGCGACCTGGGGCAAGATATGAAGCGAACGATTTACCAGATTAACCGATTGGATTCGCAGCGCTACAGTCTTAACAAAAGAATTATCGAACTCAACGCACTTCTTGAAAAAATTGTTTCCGGCAAGCAAACACCCACCACATCTCAATATTCATTTTTGCCGGATTACGTTAACAAAAGAATGGAGGCCTTAGCGGTAAAAATCCAAGAAAAAGACCGACTCTCGTTGGCTTACAATGAAAACACACTTGCATTCCGCCAGAAGGAAAATGAATTGAAAACCCTGAAAGACCAAGTCTTCGGGCAATTGAACATGCTAAAAGAAAACTGGCTAAAGTCGCTGGTCGAGCTTAATCAAACTAAAACAAGGCTGGAGCAGGAATTTATTTTGATGCCAGACAAGAGCACCAAGTTTTCCAAAAACCAACGATTCTACAATATGTTTACTGAGTTTTATCTTTCGATGATGCAATCGAAAGCACAGTTTGAAATTGCCCAGGCAGGAAGCACACCCGATTTCAAAATCCTCTCCCCGGCTTCGTACCCCACCACACCGGTTTCTCCCCAGAAAATTGTAATTCTTTTCATTGGCCTCGCAGCAGGATTGATACTCAATTTCTTTTTTATCGGCTTGGTGTACATTCTCAATAATAAAGTAACCAGCTTAAAAGAAATTGAAGAATCGCTAAACCTTCCTGTGCTGGGGATAATCCCCGCTTCAAGGCACCCTATGGTTTCCAACATTCATGTGAGTGACAACCCTAAGTCGATGGTGAGTGAGGCCCTGCGGTCTTTGCGAACCAACCTCGATTTTTTCACAGCCGGTGGCAATAAAAAAGTAATCACCATCTCTTCTTCTGTTTCTGGGGAAGGAAAGTCCTTTTTGGCGATAAACCTCGGTGGCGTGCTGGCCATGTCCAACAAAAAAGTAGCCTTTATTGATCTCGACATGCGCAAAATAAAAAAGGGTAATGCCAGCTTAGGAGCTAATACACACCGTGGGCTAAGCACAATACTGATCAAAAAAAATACCTGGCGTGAGTGCTTATTAAAGACTTCCATTGAAAATTTGGATTTCATTCCCTCCGGGCCTCACCCACCAAACCCTTCTGAGCTCTTGCTCAACGGTGAATTCACTTCTCTGATTGATGAAATCCAGCGCGAATATGACTTCATTATCATGGACACTCCGCCCGTTGGATTAGTAACCGATGGCATTATGGCGATGCGGAAGTCCGATCTTTCCATTTATGTTGTTCGAGCGAATTACTCGAAAAAAGAGTTCCTGAAAAATGTGGAGCGGATCATTTCCGTGAACAAGCTTTCTAATGTAGCCATCGTACTTAATGCACTTCCTCACTCTGGTAAAGCGTATGGCTATGGTTACTACGAAGATAAGGCTGAAACAAAGGGGTGGAGGAAATTTTTTAACTAATTGTGTTTTCATTTTTCTTTAAAAAGCAACCAAAAAAAACTCCATTGCGAGGGGACATCCATTCGCACCTATTGCCAGGGCTGGACGATGGAGTAACCAATTTTGAAGAAGCCATCGAGGTAATTAAAAAGATGCAAGATATTGGTTACCAAAAATTGGTGACCACGCCTCACGTTATGAGTAATACCTACCAAAATAGCCCGGCCACAATTTCTACCAAACTGAATGAACTCAATAAAAAGTTGACGGAAGAGAATATTCAACTTGGCGTGCAAGCTGCAGCTGAGTATTACCTGGACTCATCGCTTATCCATCAAGTTGACGCCAACGAACCTCTGATGACCTTTGGCGACAAGTATCTATTGTTTGAAATGAATTACATGACTGAGCCCTATCAACTCAAGGATTTTATTTTTAAAATTTCAATGCAGGGGTATAAACCTGTGCTGGCTCACCCAGAACGGTATCAATTTATGACGGTAGAAAAAGCAGAAGATTTACACCACCGGGGTGTATTGATGCAAGTCAACATTCTTTCGTTTATTGATTTTTATTCGAAGCCTGTTCGGCAAATGGCAAATCGATTAGTGAGCCAAGGGTGGGTTGATTTTTTGGGCAGCGATTGCCACAATTACCGACATGCAGCCTTGCTCAGCAAGGCTTTTGATAATAACCATTTCAAAAAAGCGCTAGACCTACCTTTGTTAAACAACCAGTTATGATTGCTATTACAGGTGCAAATGGCCTCCTCGGGAGTTTCATTCTGAAAAAATTCATTTCAGAAAAATTGCCAGTCATCGGTTTAAAAAGAGTGAAAAGTAATATTTCGCATCTCGATGAATTTATCCCTAAAACCGAATGGCGTGAAGCGGATATTACCAACAGCCTATCACTTACGGACGCATTTAAAAATGTGCATACCATCGTTCACGCAGCCGCGGTCGTGTCTTTCGATCCACGGGCAAAAGAAAAAATTTATCAGGCCAATGTGATTGGCACACAAAACATTGTGAACGCGTGTTTGGCTTCGGATATCCCACGACTTATATTTATTAGTTCGGTGGCCGCACTGGGGAGAAAAAAAGGAGCCGCAGAAATCAATGAAGAAAATAGATGGACGGAGGGCGAACTCAACTCCGATTACGCCAAATCCAAATACTTGGCCGAGTTGGAAGTTTATCGCGGACAAGAGGAAGGTCTATCGGTTTCGATCATCAATCCGTCCATTATTCTCTCCGCAGCCGATCCTAACAAAAGCAGTGCGCAGCTATTCAAGTACGTGCAACAAAAGCGAATGTTTTATGTCGATGGAACGATCAACTACGTAGATGTGCGCGATGTGGCCGAGCTGGTTTATAAAATCTACAAGACTCCCGTGCCTGGCGAAAAATACATTGCCAATGCAGGCACGGTAGGCCTGAGCGAATTAATGCAAAAGATCGCTGTGCGACTAGGAAAAAAAGGACCGTCAATAAAAATCAATCCGCGTCTGCTTCGGCTGGCTGCATGGGCTGAGGAAATGAGGTGCAAGTTCACCGGCTCAGAAGCATTGATTAGCCGTCAGTCCGTAAAGATGCCAGCCGAGAAACTAATCTATCACAACAATAAATCCATCCACCAATTGAATATGGCCTATCGTCCATTGGACGAAACATTAGATTGGTGCTGTGCCTACTACCGGAACGCTTTTACTACAAACAAATAGAAATAGCAACTTGTTGGTGATTTTTTATTCAACGATTTTTGTAGTCAAAATAGGGAGTAATTTTTGGTACAGTATTTTTTTTATAAATTAGGCAAACCTTTTGCCCAATGGCCCACGAATTCAGAAAGCGAGAAGAAGAGGAAGAGGAACTGATTAAGCGGTACGAAGAAACCCTTCGAAAAAACGCCTCCGATTTTTACGACATCGACAGCTATGAGATCATCATCGATCATTACATGGCGCGATCAAAATTCAACAAAGCGTTGACCGCGGTAAACTCCGCCATCCACCAGTTTCCTTTCTCCACGGATCTCCTCTCCATCAAAGCACAAGTGCTCTCGCACTTAAAGCAATACGATGACGCATTGGTGTTATTGGAGAGCGCGAAAAACCTTCACCCCAACGACATTGAAGTTTATCTCACCATCGGATCAGTATATTCATTAAAAGGCAATCACAAGGATGCCATTGCCATTTATGAAGAGGCGTTGGAATTTGCAGATGAAATTCAGGACGAGCTTTATTATAACATAGGGCTATCGTACCAGAGCATGGAAGATTACGACAATGCCATTACTTCTTATAAAAAATCGATCGAAATAAGCCTTTCCCATGAAGGTTCTCTCTATGAACTCGCTTTTTGCCTGGATATCATCGGCCAATTAGAAAACAGCCTTGCCTATTATAAAAAATTTATTGACGAAGATCCCTACTCCACAGCTGCGTGGTACAACTTGGGCATCGTTTGCAATAAATTAGAACGATTTGAAGAAGCTGTTGAAGCCTATGAATTTGCGTTGGCCATTGACGAGACTTTTGCATCGGCAAGATTTAACATGGGCAATTCACTGATGAATCTTGAGAAGTACAACGAGGCCTTGGAAGAATTTAAAAAGACCATTGAAATCGAAGGACCAAGCCCCGAAGTTTATTGCTGCATTGGTGCGGCCTACGAAAGTTTAGGGCACTTTGATTTAGGATTAAAATATTTCCAAAAATCAACCAAGCTCGATCCGCTTTACGATGAAGCCATTTTTGGTGCCGGCAACTGTTTGGAGAAACAAGAGAAGTGGTACCAGGCTCTTCATTTTTTCAACAAAGCCATTAAACTAAGCAACGACAACGCAGAGTACTGGAAAGCGGCCGCCCATGCGGAATACAAGATTGGCAATACCATTTCGAGCATCAGTGCCTACGAGGAGGCCAGCAATCTTGATCCGGAGGACAAAGAAATTTGGCTTAACTGGTCTTTCATTTATTTCGAGCAGGGCGAGCACGCCAAAGCTGTTGACGTACTCACCCAAGGTATTGACGAAATCCCAAACGAACCTGATTTTCTTTACCGAATGGCCGCCTACCTTATCGAATCAGGCAAATTCAAAGAAGCCTTTACTTATCTCGAAAATGCCCTGATTCTGAATTTTGACGGTCACTCTGTATTGTTTGATTTTTTTCCCAAGCCAGAAACACAAAAAGCACTGTTTAAAATTATTGATCAATACAGAAAGGAAAACCCCAAATGAGATGGCCAAGCAAGTTCCAAGCAACTATATAATAACCAACTAATTATTCCCCGGTTGCCGAACTGCTATATTACTCCAAATCAAATATCTATTAAACATGAATTATCACTTAAAGAATTTACCTGAGCGCACAACCAAGCCCCGCCAAACTGGCTTTACTATGGCTATGGACAAAGGCCTGAGTGTGCGCGAAGCCGAAGACTTCATGAGCATTGCTGCAGACCACGTTGATATTGTGAAGTTAGGCTGGGCTACTTCCTACGTAACACCCAACCTCAAAGAAAAAATAAAAGTCTATACAGATGCGGGAGTGCCTTGCTACCTGGGCGGCACGCTTTTCGAAGCGTTTATTATCCGCGATCAGTTTGAAGACTATCGCAAAGTATTGGATAAATTCAATTTAGCTTTTGCAGAAGTCTCTGATGGATCAATCGATCTGGACCATGATAAAAAGTTGGACTACATAGCTAAACTTTCAACGCAGGTAACTGTGCTGAGCGAAGTGGGCTCAAAAGATGCGGATAAAATTATTCCGCCCTACAAGTGGATAGAACTCATGCAAAAAGAATTAGATGCCGGAGCATGGAAAGTAATTGGCGAGGCGCGTGAAGGAGGCAACGTAGGGCTTTTCCGTTCGTCAGGTGAGGTGCGCTCAGGACTGGTACAGGAAATCCTAACTAAAATCCCTTTTGAGAAAATTATTTGGGAAGCACCGCAAAAGGCACAGCAGGTTTGGTTCATTCAATTGCTGGGGGCCAATGTTAACCTGGGAAATATTGCACCGAATGAAATGATTCCGTTAGAAACGATTCGGCTTGGGTTGCGTGGCGATACATTTCTGCATTTCCTTGGTCTTGAGCGAAAAAAAGACAAGTCCACCCCACCCTTTCATGCAGACTGATCAATATCGTTCAATTCCATTTTACAACTTACTGTCTGTGACTATTTTGAGTATATTTACAATATAAACATTACTCGCATTCAACAAATTCTTGGCTAAGGGTTAGTTTTGCATTCTTTAAAAAAAATGAGTTGGTCTGATTTCGTCATGAAATTGGAAGTGATGTTTCCCTATTAAAAATCTATCATGGAAAAAAAATTTGGCTTAATCGGTTCTACTGTCAGTCACTCCTTTTCAAAGTCTTATTTTGACGAAAAGTTTTTTCGCGAAGGGCTGCGCGATTACCATTATGATCTCTATCCACTCGACAGCGTGGACGAGCTGAAAAAGCTTTTGGATGAAAACCCCGAACTCTACGGATTAAACGTAACCATTCCCTACAAAGAGCAAGTGCTGAAATTTCTGAGCGACATTGACCTCAACGCAAAAAATATTGGCGCGGTGAACGTGATCAAAATCCAAAATGGAAAACTCAAAGGTTTCAATACAGACAGTGATGCCTTTTATGAAACCGTGGAGAAATGGTTTCCTAAAATCACCAATGCACAAGCATTGATCCTTGGCACCGGTGGGTCCTCCAAAGCCGTGCAACAAGCATTGAGAAAGTTGGCTATTCCGTTCGAGTTGGTTTCGAGAGAAAAAGGCAAGACCAAGCATACGTATGAAAGTCTTGAAAAAAATGGAGCGCCCATTTCTGACTCACCGCTTATTATTAACACCACCCCCTTGGGCATGACGCCTAATACCAATAACTTCCCTCCCATTGATTACGAGCTCCTCACCCCTCAACATTACGTTTACGATCTTATCTACAACCCTGCTCGCACGCTGTTCATTCAAAAGGCAGAGATGCGTGGGGCAACGGTGAAGAACGGACTGGAAATGTTGCAGATACAAGCTGAAAAAGCCTGGGCAATTTGGAATAACTAATTACAAACTAATGTCGTTAAGTTAATAGCACCAATGACCTCCACTCTTCAGGGGAAGAACGAGGTGAGGTGATAAGAAAGGGCTTAACATTAACGACATTGAATTACAAACTACCAAATTCAAGATTCAAAAATCAGAGGTTGGATCAGAGCCTTTTAATTTTGAATTTTAAGTTTTGAATTTGACAGCATGGATTTCAAACTCACAAGTGAATACGTTCCCGCTGGCGATCAACCAAAGGCGATCGACCAATTAGTCAAAGGCATTGAAGGCGGAGAACAAAATCAAACCCTGCTTGGTGTAACAGGCTCGGGAAAAACGTTTACAGTGGCTAACGTAATCGCTCAGCTCAATCGGCCTACTCTTATTTTGAGTCACAACAAAACCCTGGCAGCACAACTGTACGGAGAGTTCAAGCAGTTTTTTCCGGATAATGCGATTGAATATTTCATTTCCTATTACGATTACTATCAACCAGAGGCGTTCATCCCATCCTCAAATTTGTACATCGAAAAAGACCTGTCAATCAATCAAGAAATAGAAAAGCTTCGGCTCAGCACCACTTCTTCCTTGATGACAGGAAGGCGTGATGTGCTAGTGGTTGCTTCGGTAAGTTGTATTTACGGAATTGGCAACCCGGAAGAGTTCGGCAAGAACCGAATTGAGCTAAGTGTGGGCGAAATGATGCCGCGCAACAAGCTTTTGTTTGCGCTAGTCGATATTTTATACAGCCGCACGGAAGTGGAATTTAAGCGTGGCTCCTTCCGCGTGAAAGGTGATACTGTGGATATCTTTTTGGCCTATACCGATTATGCCGTTCGGATTTATTTTTTTGGTGATGAAATTGAAGCCATTCAATATATTGATCCCACTACCGGTCAAAAACTAGCAGACGAAAAAAGAGTCACTATTTTTCCTGCCAATCTTTTTGTTACCGGAAAAGAGGTCCTGCACCAGGCCATTCGCGAAATTCAGGACGACATGATGCTGCAAGTTCAAATGTTTGAACAAGAAAAAAGACACTTAGAAGCAAAGCGACTGAAAGAACGAACTGAGTTTGATCTTGAGATGATGCGCGAGCTTGGTTATTGCAGTGGCATTGAAAATTATTCCCGTTACTTCGACAGAAGGATGGCAGGTGCGCGCCCCTTTTGTTTGATCGACTATTTCCCTAATGATTTCTTGATGGTTATTGACGAAAGTCATGTTACCATTCCGCAAGTTCGGGCAATGTGGGGGGGTGACCGGTCGCGCAAGGTAAACCTAGTAGATTATGGGTTTCGGTTACCGTCTGCCATGGACAACCGGCCACTTACCTTCAATGAATTTGAATCGATACTTGGTCAGACTGTTTACGTGAGCGCTACACCCTCCGAGTATGAACTGAGAAAATCGGAAGGCATTGTGGTGGAGCAATTGATTCGCCCCACGGGATTGCTCGATCCTCAAATTGACGTTCGGCCAAGCAAAAATCAAATTGATGACTTGCTTGAAGAAATTGACGAGCGCGTGAAAAAAAAGGAAAGGGTATTGGTCACTACGCTCACGAAACGTATGGCAGAAGAATTAACCAAATTTTTGGAACGCGCTGCCGTAAAGTGCCGCTATATTCACAGCGAAGTTCAAACCCTTGACCGGGTGGAGATTTTGCGCGAGCTTAGGCTTGGCGTGTTTGATGTTTTAGTGGGGGTTAATCTATTGCGCGAAGGCTTGGACTTGCCCGAAGTTTCTTTGGTGGCGATTATGGATGCCGACAAAGAAGGCTTCTTGCGCAACCAACGTTCACTGGTGCAAACCATCGGCCGTGCGGCCCGAAATGAAAATGGGCGTGTGATCATGTATGCGGACAAAACAACGGAGTCGATGCAAATGGCCATTGACGAAACTAACCGAAGAAGAAAAATCCAAATTGACTACAACTTGGCCAACGGCATCACACCAAAAACAATATTGAAATCAGTGGAGTCAATCCTGGGGCAGACCAAAGTGGCCGACTCGAAGAAAACCGCAAAGCACTACTATATTGAGGAGGAAGAAAAAACGATGGCGGCTGACCCGGTAGCTGCTTACCTGACTAAAGAAGAAGTAGCAAAAATGATTGACCGCACCCGCAAGGCAATGGAGAAGGCGGCTAGAGAACTGGAATTTATGGAAGCTGCCCGCTTGCGCGATGAATACCTCGCTCTTCAAAAATTGTTGGAAGAAAAAAAATAGCGCAATGAAAAAACTTGCTTTGTTTTTTTCTGCTTTCGCCTTCACCCAAACCGTATCCGGACAAGATTATAAATGGCGGAACATTCCGATCCAAGCAGAATCTTCTTTCCGTGCACTGTCGGTTGTGGACGACCGCGTAGCATGGGTTGGCGGAAGTAAAGGATGGATTGGCCGCAGCCGCAATGGTGGCAAAACTTGGTCATTCACGCAAGTAAAAGATTTTGAGGCACTCGACTTTCGTTCGGTCTATGCGTTTGATTCACTCAGCGCTGTCATTGCCAATGCAGGATCTCCTGCCTTCATTTTTCGCACTACCGATGGGGGAAAATCCTGGCAATCGGTGTATCACAATGAAGACAAAAACGCGTTCATTGATGGGATTGATTTTTGGAATAACAAAAAGGGAATAGCGTATGGCGACCCGATCAACGGCAGGATGCTGCTGATGGCCACGCAAGATGGCGGATTGACTTGGCGGGAATTGCCCGACACCGAAAGACCTGTTTTAAAGGAAGGTGAAGCTTCCTTCGCGGCAAGCGGAAGCGGAATCCGTTGCTTTAACAAAATTCAAATTGCCATCACCACGGGCGGCAAAGTATCGCGCCTGTGGCGCTCCAAAGATAATGGCAAAACATGGAAACCAACGAACCTGCCGATCATTCAAGGTGAAGAAAGCACGGGCGCCTTCTCTGCCATATTTTGGAAAAACAAATACGGAGCGGTTGTCGGTGGAGATTTTAAAAATGATACCCAAACGGGAAACCATGTTTACTGCACGGACGATGACGGAAAGAAATGGGCATTGCCGATGCGGCCAACGCGTGGATTTCGTGAGTGCATCGAGTTGATGGAGAACGATTACGTAGTGGCGGTTGGTCCACAAGGTGCAGATGTATCTAATGATGGCGGTTTTAATTGGCAGCCGCTCTCTGATGAAAAGGGTTTTCATGTAGTGCGCAAGGCCCGAAATGGTACGTTGATCATCGCGGCAGGAAACAAAGAAGTTGCCATCATCACTAAAAAATAAGGTCATCATCTGCATTCAAAATTATTCATTAAAAAAGATAGTATGCTCCAAAAATTATTTTTCACCCTGATCATTTCCTTCATCGTCTCGATGGGCATTGCACAAAGTACACACGATGTTTTAGTAGCAGGTGGCTTTGACTTGATTAAAACCGACAATCGAGAGGCATTTAAAAAAGCACAGTTTGGCTTTGATGCCAATTATTTTGTGGTGCGGTATTTTGCAGTTGGCCTTGGCACTGAGCTGTGGACCACTAATCAAAAGAGTTCGTTTGTGATGGGCATGCGCTGGTATGCCAACGATCATGTGTTTCTGCGGCTTCGCGGATTGATCGGTGCGAATGATGCCACGCTTGGCTTGGGCTATGCCAAACCAATAACCAACAGCTTGCTTGCCGAAAGCATGGGTGACTTCTATTTTACAGGGAATTTTGGATTGAGGTTTGGGTTAGCTTACATTCTTTAAGTAAGAGGTATCTAATCTTGGTTGGTGCAGGCATTCGCAATGAAAAAAAAATAAAAAAAGCCCTTCATTGAAGAGCTTTTTTTTAGATGAGTTGAGATTGGTTACTTAATCACTTTTTTATTACCCGCATTATCAATCACAAGGAACGTAGGTTGGCCTTGTACGTCTTTCAAGTTATAGACCAACCCGGTGCTACCATTGACGGTAACATTTTCATTGTGTACCATGTTTTCTGAATCATCAAAAATCCGCACGTTGATCTTCTTTGTTCCATCAGTAACCACCGACATCAGGTATTTGCCTTCTCCTTGCAGCTTAGTAATATGGACTGACTTTATTGAAGATTCATTTTTCACCAACAGGTTTTCAAGCCTTGCAGGTTTGTTTCCAATCTTGTAGTTCACCTTTTGAGATTGTTTGCCGTTGGCATCCGTGATTTCGATGCTGTATTCGCCAGCTTCCATACCCGCAAAATTTACCGGTCTCATAAATTTGCTGAGCCCTGTGGTGGTTTCAGCCAACAGTTCCCGGCCTTGGTTGTCGTACACTTTCAAAGTTACTTTTCCGACCATGGTGCCCTCATAGATTACTTTAAAAATTTCAGAGTTGCTTTGGTTCACTACCACTATTTTAGAGGTAGGGTTTCCGGCAAACGTGAAAGTACTCGCTACGATCACGGCCACCATTGTCAATACTACATTTCTCGTTTTCATAATTGTTTGTTTTATTCTTTTCGTTTTTGAATTATGATGTAAATGTACGGACGGACGTAAAGCAAAGTTGAAAGTTGTAAGTAAACTTGATTTTTAAAGTAAAAAAACGTTTGCGTCAATTAAGTCAATACATTTTTTTTCAAGTGGACCGGGAATGAGTTAACAAGTGATATTTTATGACCTCTCCAAAAATAATTCCAGCTACAACGTTTGCGGGGAGAATGAAAAAAATCAATGTATCAATTCAAATCTTGAAAGATTAATTCAGGGTTAATTTGATGTTATCCGTAGTCTGACTGCTGCCACCATTCCATTCAGCAGCTGAACATGAAAACTCAAAAAAAAAGCCACCCTCTCCCATAGAAGTAATTGGTGCCTTATAGCATTAGAACCTGATCCCGTAAATAACAGTATGCTTAACTATTTCCTAAAACCAATTTTGCTCAAGTCTAAAGTTTGCTCATATTTGCATCCTGGTTTTAAGCCTGAGTGGCGGAACTGGTAGACGCGCACGACTCAAAATCGTGTACCGTAAGGTGTGCCGGTTCGATTCCGGCCTCAGGTACTTAAGCCTCGACAATCTTGTCGAGGTTTTTTTATTATGTGGACTGATGATGTTCTTAATAGCCAAAAAAAAATGAAAAGCGTTATCCTTTAAGTCGTCTCCCCACTTACGAGGTCAGAAGCCTTTCATGTAAATTTCTCTGCGGATTTCAATCCTTTAGGGTAAGCTGCCTCTTCAAATACATGTTAAGATGACGTGTGACTTCTTCTTAATCGCTACTTCTTTTACTGCCTTCAGAAAATAACTGCCAGAACTCAGTCTGTTCCACAAGCTTGTACAACAACGGCTTAAGATTACGTTCCAACGTATCCCAGTCCATATTGTCTATGCCTGAACTTCCCTTGTTTGACTTCATTTTCTGATAGGCTTGCCATACCATGACTCTGGTAATTGGCTGTGATCTTGTCTCATAGTAATCGGTCATCCCAACTTTAATTGGTTGTCAAAAATTATAAAACCAAACAGGCCAAGTCCTTCATTCCATTGCCTTTCGGCAACTTCCTCGCTACTACAACTTAGTCCGTCACTGCTATCTCGTGTTATCCTTACACGGCCAATGGCGCACTGCGCTCACCGGTACGATAGCAACTTCTCGTAACCGCCTGCTTTTACCATCGTCTCTTTAACATTACGAGGCTTCAGTCGCGAATTCACTCTATTCAACTCTTCAACACCCATCTTCAGGAATCTTCGTTCCCATTTTTCCTTATCGTTCACCACCAAAAGCGTTTCCCCTCTCAGCAGCATAAGGTGATTTGCAAACTCCTTCTGACAAGCATCTGCGGAAGTCCTCTTTATCCAAATTGTTCATTGGCCAGTTCGGTTCGCTCGACTTCCACATGTGGGCAATTCATCGCAAGAGCCTTCCATCTTTTGTACAGCATCATCGTCCTTACAACTGGACTTTGTTCAAGACACACACGTTTGTGTTTCTGCAGTGGTGCCTTTTCGAAGCCGCGTCCTGTCTGGAATTGCAACCTTTGTTTGATTTAGGAAGCCCAAGCTCAGTAGATACAGTCAGAAAATTACTATAGTTCCAACTGTGGCCAAGCGAATTATTTCCATTTAAGGCAAGAAGTAGTACTCAGTGATTCTGGTTAAAAGAAACTTTGTAAACCGTAGTTTTTCTTTCAGCCTCCGAAAATTCTATCACCCCGCCATAATCAACGGAAAATATCTTGCCTTTAAGCGCAAGCAACGCAGCAACATGCTCGCTGGCAAA
>JAYVMP010000005.1:0-2594 GCA_043758895.1 Bacteroidota bacterium | reverse complement strand
TTGCCCGAGGATTTGTTCTTTCGAAGAAGCCAATTGCTTCACACCAAGCTTTTCCTCTCGAAGTTTTTTGAGCTCCTGTTTCACCAGCGCAATGCTTTTGTTCAATTGGGTAGGTTCTGTTCCGTAAGAGATCACAAATAAACCCGTGTCTGTAAAGGGAATAAACTGCGAACCAATATTATAAACAAACCCATGCTTCTCGCGCAGTGCCATATTCAATCGCGAGTTCATTCCTCCTCCGCCTAAAATATTGGTCAGCATAAAAAAATCGCTTCTCTTTTCGTGCGCTAGACAATAAGCCGTGCGGCCGATAGCAATGCGTGCCTGCTTTACATTTCTTTTCAACGAAATTGCCTTTGGTTTGTAGCCGATGAATTTTTTTCGCTCTACCGTTGATTTCATCGTTGGGACAGAACCCAAATACCTCTCGGCCAGCAGCACCACTTTTTCCATCGGTAAGTTGCCCACACATGAAAACACAATCTTATTGGTATCCATGTGCGCTTTAATAAATTTTTGAAAATCCTTTCGTTGAAAATGCTTTACGGTTTTTTCCGTTCCCAAGATATTCCTGCCAAACGAATGACCGGCAAATATCACTGCATCAAATTCGTCTTGCAAGGAATCGTCTGGATCATCGTGATACATCGCCATTTCTTCTAAAATCACGTTGCGTTCTTTCGCAATCTGGCTGACCGGAAAAACAGAATCAAACGTAATATCGGCAAGCAATTCTATCGCTCGTTCAAAATATTCATCGCGCAGGGAAGCATAAAATAAAATTTTTTCTTTGTCGGTGAACGCATTGAGTTCACCGCCCAGTGATTCAAGCCGGTTGAGGATGTGAAACGAGTTGCGTTTGCGTGTGCCCTTGAATGCCATGTGTTCCCAAAAGTGTGCAATCCCTTGATTGGCGGGGCTTTCATCACGACTGCCAATATCGAGCATGATGCCGCAATGCACAATCTTCGTGGACGTGATCCGGTTGTGTACTACACGGATGCCGTTCTTTAATGAATGAATTTCGTAGTCACGCATTTTTATTCGTCAATTTTTCTGTTTGGGGGTGTCCGCAAGGTACTTTAAAAATTTCAGGTTGATGATTTTTGCAGTGTAGCTTGTTTTTCAAAATACCATCGGGGCAAATTGTGAATCGAGGAATGAAGCCTCGAGATGTTGCGGTACCATTCAATGAAGTCAAATACTTCCTGTGATTGCATTTTGTTTGCTCTTCAGAAAGTAAATTACAGTAAGGATAGTTCAACGGTAATTGGTGTGCCTTAATGATGGGATTGCATGACGGTAGAGGCTGCTGCAATTCTGGTCTCTGAATTTTCTCAAATCAAAGATAATTGCTCTACAAGCCCCAAGGCAACTGGCCACTAAATTCACTCGCTCCTCAAACTCTCCACCGGATTTGTGCGTGCTGCCCTAATCGTCTTTAAGCCCACGGTAAACCATGCGAGTACTAACGAAGCCACGGCTGCGACCATAAAGGTGACTGCACTAAGGGAGGCGCGGTAGGCAAATTGCTGGAGCCACTGGTTCAAGAAATAGTAGCTCATGGGCACAGCGATGGCAATGCTTATCACTACAAGCTTCATGAAATCTATGGACAGCATGTTTGAAAGTTGCAGTACCGAAGCACCCATTACTTTTCGTATGCCTATTTCTTTGGTGCGCTGCTCTGTGGTGTAGGCAGCGAGCGCATATAAGCCGAGGCATGCTATGACGATAGCAATAGTAGAAAATGTCATCACGATTTTTGCCAGGCGGGTATCGGCAGCATAGAGTTTATTCAAATACTGGTCGATAAAAGTAAATTGGAAGGCAGTAGAAACAATTCCTTTAAAAGTTTTTTCCAATGAACTCATTGTGCCTATCGCGTCCTCGGTTTTTATTTTTATCAAGAGACTGCTATAGCCTTCGGTGTGTGCATTATGAAAACAGTAGGCCGCTATGGGCTGGTGCAATGAACTAAAATGAAAATTTTCCATCACACCCACCACTTCGCTTTTGCCCTGAAAACCCTGGATGTCAACTAACCTTCCGATTGCCTCCTCTGGGCTAAGGCCTAAAAAATCAGCCGTAACTTTATTGATAACCACCTGAACAGAAGTATCTCCCTTTTGCTTTTCGGGTAGCGTCTTTCCGGCCAGCAGTTGAATGCTTAACACATCCAATATTTCGGGCGTGGCCTGGTTGGTCGAAATTGAAATCCCATTGCCTTGGCCGCCCAAAGGCAAGATATTCCTTCCGCTTTCCCCCTGCCCAGGATAGGCCTGCGCCTGGCAAACTTTGGTAACTCCATTCAACGATTCGTAGGCTATTTTTAAACGGTTGGCTTGTTCACGATTTTCAGCGCCCGTCACAAGCACCGATACCACCTGCTCTGGTTGGTAGCCCAAATTCTTATTTTGAACATAGTTGAGTTGACGATATAAACCAATGGTGCAAATGATCAAGACAATTGAGGTAGTGAACTGAAGCACAACCAATATTTTTCGGAATAGCGGATAACCTTCGATGCCAGAAGTAGATTTTAACACACGCTTGGCTGAAAACGAAGACAGGTAAAGGGCGGGATAGAATCC
>JAYVMP010000004.1:0-5802 GCA_043758895.1 Bacteroidota bacterium | reverse complement strand
AAGCGCTTCGACTGGATCAGAGGAGATATAGTCGGTGGGCGATCGTTGTTATGGTCGCGGGCGTGTTACCGTTGGAGCGACCTGGATTTTGAAGCCAACGCAAAAGAAGGCATCGCCATCGACTGGCCCATTCGCTACAAAGACATTGCCCGGTGGTATGATTATGTGGAATCATTCATTGGTGTGAGTGGACAGCGCGATGGCATTCCACAATTGCCGGATGGCGTTTTCCAACCACCTTTCGAAATGAATTGTGTTGAGAAAGTTTTTAAAAAGAAAATTGAAAATCAGTATAGTGATCGGAAAGTAATCATCGGACGAACGGCCAACCTCACTCAACCCGTAAAAGGCAGAGGCCAATGTCAGGCGCGCGATCTTTGTCATCGCGGTTGCCCGTATGGCGCATACTTCAGCACCAATGCGAGCACGTTACCCGCTGCGTTTGCTACGGGCAACCTCACACTGCGGCCCAATTCGCTGGTGAACAAAGTACACTATGATGAGCAAAAACAAAAAGCAACAGGGGTTGAAATCATTGATACTGAAACGAACGAGACCATAGAATTTCATGCGCGACTTATTTTCCTTAACGCAGCCACGGTGGGTACGGCTTTTATTTTGTTGAACTCCACATCCTCTCGTTTTCCGAATGGGCTTGGCAACGGCAGCGATCAAGTTGGCCGCAACCTGATGGATCACCACAAAGGGCTTTACGCATCCGCCAACGTGGAGGGCTTTGAAGATTCCTATTATTATGGGCGAAGGCCGACCAATATTTATATTCCCCGTTTTAGAAATGTAAAAAAGAAGGAAGTGGATTTTCTTCGTGGGTATAATTTTGGTGGTGGTGCCTGGAGAGAAAAGCCGATGGACAGCAACGAACTTGGTGAAGCACTTAAACAAGGGGTGGCCACTCCGGGCGGCTGGAAGATGAGCCTCTATGCCTTTGGCGAATGTCTTCCGTATGCCGATAACCGAATCACGCTAAACCCTGAAAAAAAGGATAAATGGGGACGCCCCATCCTTGCCATCAATTGCGAATTCAAAGAGAATGAACTGAAGATGAACCGTGAGGCCGGTGAAACGATAAAAGAGTTACTGGAGGTTTCAGGGTTTAACAATATTGACGTCTCTAATAAAATTTCTTTCCCTGGCGGTGCCAACCATGAAATGGGGATTGCGCGCATGGGCAAAGACCCGAAGACATCGGTCCTTAATTCTTTTAATCAAATGCACGAGGTAAAAAATGTTTTCATCACCGATGGCTCGTGTATGACTTCCAGTTCGTGTGTCAACCCCTCACTTACCTACATGGCATTGACAGCAAGGGCTTGTGATTATGCGGTGAAAGTGATGAAGAGGGGGGAGATTTGATTGGGTATTTATGCAGTTAAAAGTTCGCCCTTGACGATCCCTTGGATAACTTAAGTTCTATTTTAGAAAATGGCAGTAAGGGGATTTAAGCAATATTGCCTATGTGCAAATGTTAGCGGTCATGCTGTCAGACAACGGAGACAACCTTGTTGGGGCTGACTAAAAGTCGGCCCCGAACTCAACCAATTCCCCGTTTCACTTCATCATCAAAACCTTGTTCGCAGCTTCCACTTGCTGATTGAACGCTTCAATGGTTTTGGCCACGATTTCAATTTGCTGCTGTGCTTCAACAAAATTTCGTTGCTCTATCGCTTCTCGCACTCCAGGCAACGTCTTCACCCCATAGCCGGTATAAAATCCTGGCGCGTAGATGGTGTGCTTGTACCACGGCCTGCGCGGCAAGCCTTCGCCTAATAATTTTCTTTCGGATTGAAAGAGTAAATTGTTCAACTGCGCCATGTTGGTATTGAGCCTGGCAGTATACAAATCGCTGAACGTGGTGGTACTCTTCTCCAGCTTGGTGATGGCATTTTGCAAATTGGAAAAATTGATGAAGGGTACTTCTTCTTTTGGTGGTGGTGCCACAAAAGTTTTGGTTGGATCGGAGGCCTGCCCGTAGCGGTTTTCTTTCAGCATCTGGTTTTCTACTTCGGTACTTTCGCGCAAGTTGTCGATCAAGGCCGTAACTTCTGTTAAATAAGTCGCTACCGTTTTTTGGAACGCTTTAAAATCAAACGGCAACACATCAGCATCTGCTAATCGCAATGTGGCACGGCCGGCCGTTTTTGCAAGAACAACTCCGTACTCAAACTTGGGGTCTTTGAACCGCCTGAAGTTATCGTACGAATCATAAATGCTGTGGTATTCACCGCCTCCATTTTCGCCACCGTAGCCAATGTTAAGCGAGGCGATGCCGAGGTGTTGGATAAATGGGGTGTAATCCGATCCGGAGCCCATCGCGCCAAGCGCCAATGTTTTCTTCGCCAGTATTTCCTTTTTTGCTTTGACGGTGGCCGCATTTGAAGCATCAACTGATTTTCTTCTCTCCATCACGGATACTCCCGTCTCGGGGTCGGTAACATCGCGGCTGATTTCGTTCATAAAAGTTTCTAATGTGTGCGACCCTTGCGCGAAGAAAAACCCGCGTCCATTGCCATCGCTGTTGATGTAGGCTACGGTTTTCTTTTGCAATTCATCGGCATGGTCTTCCACCCATTCGGTGGAGCCCATGAGCGAAGGTTCTTCTGCATCCCATCCACAATAGATGATGGTGCGTTTCGGTTTCCATCCGGTCTTGGTGAGTTCGGCCACGCTTCGTGCTTCTTCCAGCAAGGCGGCCATACCGCTCACCGGATCGCTCGCGCCATTCACCCAACCATCATGATGGTTGCCGCGGATCACCCACTCGTCCGGGTATTGGCTGCCTATCATTTTGGCAACTACATCGTAAGCAGGTTTGATATCCCAATTGAACTGCAATTTTAAATGCACGTTGGCTATGCTTGGGCCGATGTGGTAGGTGATCGGCAAAGCCCCCCTCCATTTTTCAGGAGCAACGGGTCCGCCAAGCGAAGCAAGCAGTGGCTGGGCATCGCCATACGAAATCGGGATCACCGGAATCTTCAACAAACTTTCGGCTTGCGTACGATCAATGCGTTTAACGTTTTCGGTAGAGGCATAGCCGGGGGTTGTCGGATCGCCCGAGTAGATCGGCATGTCCATCACCGAGCCTCGCTGTGTCCCGGAAGAGTTTTTATACGGTCCTTTCGGGTAAACATCGCCTCGGTAATAGCCATCTTCTTCCGGATCGGAATAGATGATGCAGCCGATCGCGCCATGCTCTTGTGCTACCTTAGGTTTAATGCCACGCCATGAGCCGCCATATTTGGCGATCACGATTTTTCCTTTCACATCAATGCCAAACTTGGCAAGCTCTTCGTAGTCGGAGGGGATTCCATAATTAACAAACACCAGTTCGGCTGTCACATCGCCATCGGGCGACCAGCAATTGTAAACGGGAAGCTGTTCTGATTTTTGATTAGAGGTAGCATCTTCTTTCAATGCAGGCTCCTCCAACTTGGCGGTGAATTTTGTTGTGCCGAGAAGTTCAAGCAGTCTTGTTTTTGGGGTGGGAAAGAGAACCTGGTAAGTTTCTATCGTTGCCTCATAGCCCCAGCCTTTCAGCAAGTCGCGCATGAACTCGGCATTTTGCTTGCCGTACGCTGACCCAACATGGTGTGGCCTTGCGGACATGTGTTTGATCCAGTCGTCAATGTTTTTTGATTGTAGGTTTGCGTCAAATTTTTCTTCGAGTTTGAATTCGGCATCGGCCGATTCGCTGGTGTAGCCGGTGAGTCTTTTTTGTTGCGCGTTAGTGAGTGAAAGGCAAAAATAACATATTCCAAATAAAAGGGCAGTCGATTTCTTCATGGTTTTAGGATTTAGCGATATCTAAATAAAGCCAATTAAAACCGTTCTTTCAAACTAAAAAGTGAAAATAGAGGTGGGTTTTTATACAAAAGGAAAAGGCAGCTTGCTCAGCTGCCTTTTTATAGAACTTCTATGCTTTCCCATTTACATAAGACTTTTTGTTTAGCTTTTACCTTGCGGTTTGTTGAAGGAACTCCACTATTTTATTGCGCTCCTGTTCGGTGATCAATGCCCTGGTTTGCATGTGCATGCCGATCGTTTCCCATTGGTCACCCGAGAATGAACCCGGAGATGGGGTATTGTGGCAATGCTGACAATTTTCTGCCCACAACTGTGCACCTGATTTGGCGGCTACTTTTTGGCTTGCCACACAGCTTGCGATAGTCAAAGCCGCTATCAGCACAGCGCAGAAGGTGGTGATGAATCCAATTTTATTTTTCATAAGGATTTCTTTTATTACAATTGAATGGAGAATTGAATATGGAATGCTTGGGTCTTTGAGTTGGGCACTGGCGAGGTGAACAAGGTCTGGTCAACCGCACTCTTTGAATCGAGAATTTCATAAGTCACCCGCAGCACCGTTCGCCAGTTGATCCAGTAGTTCAGGCCATAATCCGTTTGCGTGGTATTAGCTCCCCAAGTAGAATTTTTTGGCGTGTTGTATTGGCCGTAGCGGAACGCAAACTCGAGGTTTTTAATGAATTCTATTTGCGACTCGATCGGGCGTACAGAAAATTGCCCATATCCGGAGTTGGAGCTATTGTTAAAGGTGTAGGACTTAGTCGGGTCTAAAGGATTTATGTAAGTGGCTGTTCCTACATTGACCACATTGTATTGGCTCTTGATATTAATTTGAAAAGGGCTTACGTTCTTGACGAAGTTGAAATCAAACGCATAGAGATCGGCACGAACATCCTTATACACCGTATTGCCATTAGATACGCCACCGGTCATACCAGAAACACCGATCTCAAGGGAATTATTTGAAAAGGGCAATAAGCCTAAGCGTCCAACAAAAGTTTTGGTTCGGGATGCCGCCCCTAAATTCACATTCATCAGGGTCCCATTATTGGCCGTAGGATCAATAGTCAATCCGTTGGTAATCGCGAGGTCATAATTCCATTTCATTGACCCTAACGGCAGCCCCCCGGACATACCGAATCCATAATCTTGTGCGGTGGGCAGACCAATCGGATCGGTGGCCACTTTATTGATCCATCCCGCGGCCAATTTTTTGGTGTACATGCCAAAAGGCACAACGAAATAACCGCCCCGGAAGATCAGGTTGGGTTTTGCAAAATAAGATATCGCGGCCCAGTTAACGCCAAGCCCGCCATTATTAAAGGAGGGCTCAAATTCCAGCAATACCTTTTTTCCTTGCCTCATCAGAAACATGGGGCTGAATTCATACGAATTGGTGCCAAAGGCACTATAGTTATTAGGTGCAGATCCATCGCTGGTGGTGGTTTTGCCACTGGCATAGCCAAACGTTGTCAACCCCACCATCATCAGGTGGCTAAGCCCGGGCTTGTTCAAAGCAACTTGTTTTTCCAATGAAGTGATCCTTGCTTCTGTTACCGAGTCGATTTTTTTTTGAGCGTTCACCTGAACGGTAAACAACACGCATCCCATCACCAAGGTAAAGACCTTCTTCCTTGATGAGGAGAGTATTTTCTGAGAAGTTATTGTATCCATACCAGTTTTTTTGAATGACCGATCATTTACTGTTGCCTTCTAATTGACGGATGTAATTGACGAGTTGCCAACGTTGTGTTTCGGTAAGCAATCCTTTGTAAGACGCCATGGGCGGATTGCCTTCGGAGAGTTTCCAGAAAATCGCTCCATCACTCTCATGGCGCACCGTGATGGCCAGAAAATTAGCCGGTCGTGGTGAAAGGCTCACTCCGGCCGCCCCGTTTCCTTTTCCTTTGTCACCGTGGCAGATGACGCACATCGATTCATATATTTTTTTTCCTTCCGCGGCAAAGGTGGAGCTCC
>JAYVMP010000003.1:0-13225 GCA_043758895.1 Bacteroidota bacterium | reverse complement strand
AAACCCGGGAGAGTAGGTCGTTGCCTGACCTTTTCACAGCGCCCCTGCCGCTTGGCACGGGGCGCTTTTTTTTGCGCCACCACAAGGTTTACGGATCAGAGAATGAATGTGATCCTTTTACACTCTTTCACTCCAATGCAAACTGACCAAAAACCAAAACTGTACCGAGCGCGGTGTAAATAGGGAATGGTTCGTTCAGTAAGACTGACGCATACACTAATCTAAAAAAAGTACAGATATAAAGCCAGAGTGAAGCCCGCACAGCTTTAACCACAGGGAAGCAATAACGGTTATCATCAGTGGATTAAGCGCCAACAGCAACGTAGTAATGCTGGCCGTCACTTCTTTCAGCGCCAAAATAAAAATACCGGGATAAAGCGCGGTGTTCAGCAAACAAAGATAATCAGTTGCCGCCATTCATAACCTCGTGGCAGTCGCTGATTTTCCTGGAAGAGGCTAAAGACTAGCTGCGAAATGCCGGCAAAAATAAAACGATGGTGAAGAGCGTCAACGGCTCGGAAGAAAGTAAGCAGAACTTGCCAGCAGCCGAAGACCAGAGCATGGAGAAGAGCAACCCCGAAACAAATAAAACGTGTGTGCGGTGACAACCTAAAAATTTCGAGAAAGATAAATCCTTTCGACAATTCTGTGCAAGAAATTTAATTCAATGCACTTTGATGTGCCCCCAACCGTACCAGTTGAGCTCCAGGATAACACCATTGCTCAGCGAATGATTAGGAAAGCCGAGGAGTGAGCCCAAAAAGAGTTGGACTCTTTCGCTGATGTTGTAGCCACCGCCTATCACGGTTTTTGATTTCTCATGTCCGCCCGAAATAAAATCGCCCATGATCACCCATCTTTTTTTAAAATTGTATTCATAACCCAGCATTAAACCGAAATTATTTTGGTGCCCACCCACAAAGACATCGTTGGTGTGGTAGGGGCCTCCGATGACGTAGCCACGCTTAGAAAATTGCCAGCGCACGAGCGAGTAGTTCATCATGGCTATTTGTGTTTTGGAAATGTCAAAACTCAGGTTGGGGCCTATTTGCGTACCCGTGGTTAAGGTGAACTTGTCTTCTCTTAATACCCATTGTTTTTGAACACTGAACATCAACAAAGGATACAACGGCTTATGGCTGTTATTGTCATTAATGGAAATGAAAGGCTGCTGACCGAGCCAAATGGGCAGGTCCACTAAATTCATTCCTGCGTCCCAGCCTTTTCCTAATCCGTAAACGATGTGAGCATTGAACTCCATCTTTTGGATCGAATAAAAATTGAGCTGATGCTGATAAAAGGACTTGTTCTTGGGCGTAATATCTGCCGAGGAAACGTTGAAAAGGGTTTGCTGCGCCATGCTTAAATTGCTCAGGAAAATGGTAGTCAACCCAACTAATAATTTGGGCGGATGGAAAGTTGAAAATAGGGATAGCGGGCGCATATTCTTTTATTAGGTATAAGGGGTTCAGTCAACTGTAGTTCGGAAGTCTAAAAATCCGTGTCCAATCCCAATCGTTCTTTCATTTCCTTCAACAAAGGATTTTTTTCCGCTAGCAGGTCGAATTTTTCTTTGTTGGTGTAGGCAATCCTTTTTGCATCGGTTTCCTGCATTACACTTTGGATTTTTATCGTTGGGTTACTTAGCCGATTTCGTAAGTACGTCACCAAATCTGCCATTATCGATTGTAGCAACGGCTCTTCGACCGTATTGGCCAATGCAACGGTAACCACAGAACCAGTTACGTCCACTTGGCGACTGAGAAGCTGGAACTCGGCCACTTGGCCTTTGCGCAACGCTGCATAGTCAGCCCAGGCTTCGCGCAGTTGTTTTTCAGTTAGTGGCTCTACATTTTGTGGTTCATCAATGGGTGTGATGACAGCAGGTTTTTTTTCATTCGCTTTAAAAATTGAATGGAGATTGAGCGTTGACTTTGGCCTGGATAAGGTAAGGGCAACACCTGTTTCGGTCTGGATATTCGCAGTTGCAGAGAAGAACTTAGTACTGGTTTCGGTCGGTGAGGACGCCAACCGGGAAGGAGGTTGGGCAACAATTTTAAGAGGCTCGGTTTCTAATTCAATTTTTTTTTTAAGCCTCCTTCGGATAAAGAGTTGCTATTGATTTTTAATGCTGAATTGACATAGGCCATTTTCATCAGGGCCAGCTCCACAAGCAATCGCTGATTGCGGCTGGCTTTATAATTAATGTCGCATGTGCTGGCAATATTGAGCCACGACAAGAGGAGAGACGGGGGTGCGGTCTGTGCCTGCTCTGAATATTTCTTCTTGATGTTGTCGGGCACTTCCATCAATGCTACGGTGCGTGCATCCTGCGATACCAACAAGTTGCGCAAGTGCTCGCCCAATCCGGCAATAAAATTTTGCCCATCAAATCCCTTTTTCAAAATTTCATCGAGGAGCAATAGTGGGCCACTGGTATTTTCGGCCAGCAGTCCATCTACTATTTTAAAATAATAATCATAATCAAGAATGTGCAGGTTGTTGAGCACATCACTGAAAGTAACTTTATGATTTGATGAAAACGTAACCATCAGATCGAAAATGGAAAGCCCATCACGCAACGCTCCATCTGCCTTTTGAGCAATCAAGTGCAAGGCTTCATCTTCCGCCTGGATGCCTTCGCGATCGGCTATTTTTTTCAGTTGCTTCGTGATATCAGAAACTTGGATTCTGTTGAAATCAAAAATCTGGCATCGCGATAAAATCGTGGGGATAACTTTGTGTTTCTCCGTTGTTGCCAATATAAAAATCGCGTACGGTGGTGGCTCCTCTAGCGTCTTCAAAAAGGCGTTGAAGGCAGCATTGGAGAGCATGTGTACCTCATCGATGATATACACTTTGAATTTGCCAAACTGAGGGGGGTAGCGTACTTGGTCGATCAGGCTGCGGATGTCTTCCACGGAATTGTTGGAAGCGGCATCGAGTTCAAAAATATTCAGGGAGTTGACTTCTGCTCTTTCTTCAAAGCCGTTGATCAGGCGTGCCACAATGCGCGCGCAGGTAGTTTTGCCCACACCGCGCGGCCCGCAGAACAAAAGTGCCTGAGCCAGCTTGTTGTTGTCGATGGCATTTTTAAGTGTAGTGGTAATGTGCTCTTGCCCTACCACTTCGTCAAAGCCGAGGGGGCGGTACTTTCGCGCAGAAACGACAAAATTGTCCATCGGGTGCAAGATAAGTGCAATTTGAAAATTGGCAATTTGATTTTTTTTAAACTGGATGAAATAAATTCATTTCTTGAAGCTGGCAAAGGAAAAAAATGGAATGTTGTTTCTCAATGCTATTGAATTAAAAAATAAAGTTTCTTGAAAGAAAATCGGGAGAAAGCTTGCATTATGTTGCAGAGGCCAAAAATATTCCTTGAGCTTTCAAAGGGAACAAAATGAGCCTTAGTTCAAATTTCCGTAGAAATTGGGGATAGGCATTGAACCTTGGCTACCTTTTTTGGGCGAAATTCAAGGGGAATGATCCGTTTTTCTTGATTTCGGTTTTGCTTACTTGGCTTATCCTGCTACATTTGCACTCCTTTTTATAAAGCATTATGGCAAATCACAAATCAGCAGAAAAACGGATCCGTGCCAACGAGACCAAACGCGTACGTAATCGCTACCAGCACAAGACTACCCGTACCCAGGTGAGGAAATTAATGGAGACCTCCAAAAAAGACGAGGCAAAGGCTTTGTTGAATGAAGTTGTTGCCATGCTCGACAAGCTTGCCAAGAAGAACATCATCCACTGGAAAAAGGCCGCCAATCAAAAAAGCCGCCTGACCAAGCGTGTGAATGCACTGGCCTAATACAGGCAATCAGTAAGTTTATTTTCCCTTCCCGCAGCACTAACTCTGCTCAAAAAAATGAACGGAAGGTTTCCGGTAAGGAAATGGCTGTCCGCATGATGAATCAAACTATGGCACTGCCTTTGGCTATCTTTGTGCAATGGGTAAAGATTTATTTTCCAATCATGCGCAAGATTATGCGACCTTCCGTCCTACTTACCCCAAGGAACTTTACGATTTTATTTTTAGTCATGTAGAGGAATTTGAGTTAGCCTGGGATGCGGGAACGGGCAATGGGCAAGTTGCCCGCGACTTATCGAAGCATTTCAGGAAAGTTTTGGCCACCGACATCAGTGCCAAGCAAATCGAAAATGCTTTTTATACTGAAAATATTTTTTACTACCAGGTAGGAGAAACAACTTCATTTCCGAAAGATTCTTTTGATTTAATTTGTGTGGCACAAGCTATACATTGGTTTGACCGTGATCGATTTTATGGCGAGGTGAATCGCGTTGCCAAACCTGGTGCAATCATTGTGGTGTGGGGCTACGGTTTGTTAAGCGTTGACCCAGAAATTGATTTGCTGATCCATGATTTTTATGTAAACATTGTTGGCCCTTATTGGGATAAGGAACGCAACTTGATTGATGAACAGTACAAAACCATTTCGTTCCCTTTTCGTGAAATTGAAACACCCGAATTTTCTTTTTCATTGCTTTGGACATTGGGCGAACTGCAAGGATATTTGACCACTTGGTCTTCTGTTCAAAAATTTATGAAAGCAAAAAACTTCAATCCAGTTGAGAAATTGATAGCACAAATTCAACCCAAATGGAAATCTGATAAAATGAAAATCAATTTTCCGTTTTTTGTGAGGGCCGGATACAATTAAAGTGATCGTTAATTTTACCAATAGCCTATGGGAAAGGCCACAAAGTGAAGCAATTTCGAGAAGATCAGGGCATTATGTTGAAAGAGCTTGTTTCCCTATCCAAACGGTTTCGTTGATTGAGAAAAGACTTCCCTTGTAGGGCGAATAGAGGTGAAGAAAAGGCAGAAGATAGCTTTTCAGTTCTTCTGGATCAACGCCATAAAAAATCCATCAAATCCTATTGACGGCAAAATTGATTTTTGTTCAACCAATTGAAACTCATTTTTCCTTTCGGATAGAAACTTTTCCACCTGCTTCTCATTTTCAGAAGGCAGAATGCTACAGGTGGAGTACACCATCAGCCCCCCCGGTTTCAACATCACACTGTAATCGTTCATGATTTTTTGTTGTGTAATCTTTACCTTTTCAATAAAATCCAACGATAACTTCCACTTTGCATCTGGGTTTCTTTTCAGCACGCCTAACCCGGAGCATGGCACATCCAATAAAAGGCGGTCGGCAGAGCCCTCTTGTCGTTTAATGGTTTTAGATGAGTCGATTACGCGCGTCTCTATATTAGAGGCACCTGCCCTTCGCGCCCTTTTCTTCAGTTCGTCCAATTTCCATTCTTCTGTATCCATCGCAATGATGCGGCCTTTGTTTTGCAACAGGGCAGCCAAGTGCAACGTTTTGCCACCGCCACCTGCACAGGCATCCACTACTCGCATACCCGGCTCGGCCCGCAAGAAGGGGGCAATCATCTGCGAGCCGGCATCCTGCACTTCAAACAATCCGTCTTTAAACTGTTGTCGGGTAAAAATATTTTGGCGCAATTTTAACAACAGCGCATCGGGAAAATCGCGTGCGGTTTCTGTAAAAATATTTTCTGTTTCCGCCAATTGCCGTTGCAATTCATGGCGCGAAACTTTTAAGGTATTCACACGCAGCACTACTTGTGCTTGCTCATTTAGCGCGTGAAGTTCGGCATCCCATCGCTTGCCCAATTCTACAGCACCAAGTTCATCAAGCCAATCGGGAATTGACTCTCGAACTTTTCGATCGCTTTGAATCAGATTGTAGGTCTGAAAGAAATCCCTTTCGTTCACTTTCATTTCGGGCCAATCAGGCAAACGGATTTTATTCCACAAGCACCAGGCGGCAAGCAATTTCCAAAAATCGGTTTCAGCAGCATCGGTTAGATGGCCGAATAATCGGTACCACCGCACAATGTCATAGGTAGTTTCAGCAATAAAGCGCCTGTCGCGCGCACCCCACTTGGGGTTTTGCTTCAATACTTTCTCGATGGCTTTGTCGGCATACTTTTTTTCGATAAAAATCGATTCGAGCATTTGCACCACCGATTCACACAAATTGCGATAGAGTTTCAACCTTTGTTTTTTTTGTTGAAATTTAGGCAGTAATTATTGATTCTTACCATTTAGAATGCACCACCATGAATAATAAAGCTATTGTTTTTGTGCTTTTGCTCTTTCCGTACACGCTGTATGCTCAATTTGGCAACTTGATAAAAAAGGAGCTCAAGAAAGTGATTAAGAGTGGCGTTGATAAAAACAGGGACAAGATAGACTCTTCCGATTTTAACTATGCTATCTCTGTTATCGATAATTCGGGGATGATGGATATTAAGGATTTTAAAGAGACCGCAGGTAAAGTTGCCGACCATCTCGTTACAAACGAATCCACTATTACCCCGGCACAAAAGTGCCGAAACATACTTGATATTGCTGAAGGACTCTATGCTAGGCGGGCTTATAAATTGGCGGAGTATCATTTTCTTGACGCCAAGCTTTCCTACGAAAATGATCATCTTACCAACAACATTAACTACAGCAAGGTTTACGCTGATCTTGGCTTGCTTTACGCAACCATGGGGCGATTTAATCTGGCCAGTCAATATACTACGGAGGCACTTTCCATGCGCGAAAAGACGTTGGGAAAAAGTAGCAAAGCTTATGCGTCTTCCCTTAACAACAATGCCGTGCTGCTACAAGAAACGGCACATTACAACGAAGCAGAAAAATATTTTCAGGATGCACGTGCCACCGTAAAACAGAAACTGGGTGACCAAAGCCAGGAATACGCCATTGTGCTTAACAACGAAGCCATTTTTTTTTCTAAGATCGGCCGCTACGAACGGGGGATTGAAAACTTAAAAGCCGCGATCGCCATTCTTGAACAACAGAAAAAAGATGACTCTCGAAACACGGTGGGCTTTCAATCTAACTTAGCCCTTCTGTACCAAAAGACTGGAAAATTTGCGGATGCAGAAGCTATTTATGTAAAACTAGAGCGGGACTTAAAGGCACAACCCAACAACCCCTTCTATGCTGGCATATTGGACAACCTGGCCCTGCTCTACATCCAAATGAACAAGGTGGATAAAGTGGAAAGCTATTTTAAGCAATCCGCTCAGGTATATAAAGTCCGATTTGGAGAGCAAAATCCAAATTACGCCAAAGTACTAAACGACCTCGGAAACTTTTACCGCATGCAAAACCGTTTTGATGAAGCGGAAAAATCGCTTACCGAGTCGCTCACCATCCGTGCCACCACACTGGATGCCAGCCATCCGGATTTTGTGAAATCAGAAGAAGACGTGGGCATTCTCTATTGGAAAAAAGGCGATCTGCAAAAAGCCTATACCAACCTTCAATCGGCCATGAACAAGTCATTGGATTTTGTGAACCGGTATTTTCCTCCGATGAGCGAAGCCGAGAAAACCAAATACTGGGACATTTTGCAGCCCAGGTTTCAGCGGTTTTATAATTACTGCCTCGATGCCCAAGCGGCCAATCCCGCCATTGTGCAAGACATGTACAATTACCAGATCGCCACCAAAGCATTGCTGCTCAATTCCACCAACAAAATCAAATCGGCAATATTGGCGAGCGGAAACACTGACCTGATCAACGAGTACACTGCTTGGTTGGACAAAAAAGAAGCACTCGCCCGTTACTATTCTCTCTCCAAAGGAGATTTGAAGGATCAAAAAATTGATTTGCCGGCTTTAGAGCAAGAAGCCAACACTATAGAGCGCTCGCTCTCGCAGCGATCGGGTGATTTCTCTCAAGGGTATTCTTCGGAAAAAACAGGTTTTGAAAAAATTGCTTCACTCTTGGGCGACACCGAAGCAGTAGTTGAGCTCATTAGAATCAGAACGTTCGATAAAGATTTTACCAACGATTCGAAATACGCGGCATTAGTCCTTACCAAAAGCGGAACAGGCCCTAAACTGATCGTGCTTGACAATGGCAATCAATTGGAAACGCGCTATGCGAAGTTCTACCGTAATGCGATTCAACAAAAAATTGCCGATCAATATTCCTACGATCAGTTTTGGGCGCGCCTCGAGCCTGCGCTGGCAGGAAAAAAAACAATTTATATTTCTCCGGATGGCGTTTACAATCAGATCAACCTCAATACCCTAAAGAAAACCGGTGGCGATTTTGTAATCAACAAATTTGATTTGGCGAACATCGGCAACTCAAAGGACCTGATTGGAATAAAAGCCACAAAGGGTTTGGCTTCCAAGAAGGATGCCTTTTTACTAGGATTTCCGAACTATGGTGGCGAAAGTATCGCTGCCTTGCCGGGAACAAAAGCAGAGATTGAAGGCATTGCAAAAATTTTAAAAACATCTGGCTACCAAATTTCCTTGTCGGAACAAAATGAGGCGACAGAATCCAAAATAAAATCGATCAAAGGATTCGCGTTAGTGCACATTGCCACGCATGGATATTTTTTGCAAGATGCTGAAAGTGGAGCCGTGGGCGTGGATGCGGAGAACGCAAAAAATAATCCACTGCTTCGTTCCGGGCTGCTGCTTGCAGGGGCGGCCAAAACCATGTCGGGCGAAGTGTTGCCCAACCTGGAAAGCAACGACAATGGGGTGATCACCGCATACGAGGCTATGAATCTGAACCTCAATGGAACGGACTTGATTGTGCTAAGTGCCTGCGAGACGGGCTTGGGCGATGTACGCGCAGGCGAAGGGGTCTATGGGTTGCAGCGCGCCTTTATTGTTGCTGGTGCCAAAACGATGGTGATGAGTTTGTGGAAAGTGGATGATGCCGCAACGCAGGCTTTGATGACCAATTTTTATAACAACCTCACCAAAGGCGGCAGTAAATTAAAAGCCTTTAAGCAAGCTCAAATCCAACTGATGCTGAAATACAAAGACCCCTATTATTGGGGGGCTTTTGTAATGATCGGTCAATGATCAGATTTATTGACGGGTCATAAATCCGCCAGTGTTTATTTATGAGGTGGGTCATTGCTGAAGTTGTTACCAGCCTTTGCCGGATCGAATTTCAATCGAACGCGAACAGTACTTTCTACAGATTTACCATTTTTCTCCGAGGGCGTCCATTTTGGCCCTCCTTTGATCAAGCGAATGATTTCTTCTTCGCAGCCATCCCCAAGTTTTTTAATTATCTGAAAGTCACTCAGGCTGCCATCCGCATTCACTTTAAATTGGATACCTGCCTTCCCTTTTATTTTATTTTTCAATGCGGCTTCAGGAAATTTTAGGTTGGATTCTAAATACTGGATATAGGCTTTTTCCCCGCCAAGGGGTTCGGTCAACTTAATGATTGGCTCAACATTTTCATGATCGGCATTGCTAAAACCCATAACTACAACTTCGCTAAGTTGAGTATCATCATCTTTCAATTGTACATTTATTTTGTCTCGGCCTGCCGCATCCACTTCCCTCGATTGCAGACCGATGAGCGAAAATAGAAGACTCGTTTTACCTTCCTTTGCGGGAATAGAATAATTTCCCTGCAGATCGGTAACCGTGCTTATCGAAGCTCCCCTCACCGTCACATTGACCCCTGGCAAAGGCAAGCCATCTTCGGCCGATACTACTTGACCTGAAATGGATTTTGTGATTTTGATTTTTGCCTGACTTGCTGCTCGCTGAACCTGGCTTGCCGCCAATGATTCTTTTTTCTTATTGCGCGCCACTGATTTAACTTCTTCCACTCTTTCTTCCTCCTTCACACTCTCTTTCTGTTTTTCGTCTGCTGAAATTTTAGATGATGGTTGGTTGGGGGTATCCGCAGAAGCTAAACCTTTTGGCGGCAACACCTCAGCAGGTTTTTCGTCTGGCTTTTGGATATTCGATGTTGGATTTTTACTCGCAGAAGTCTGGAGATGACCGAGCTCGTGATTTTTTTTAGCTTTCAATTTCTCGCGTTCAGCTTTGTTATTTGTCACATCTTTTCCCCGCTCTTCGTTTTTCTCCTTGCTGACTTTACTTTTGTTTTCTGGTTTTGGTTTCTCTGTTTTCAAAGCAAGTATTTCAGGTTTTGGCACAAATTGATAAATCAATAAAACCGAACCAACAAGCAACACGATTCCGGCCGCGATACGAAGCGGAGTGAACAATATATTTTCTTTGCGATTGTCAATTTTTTCATGGATTGCTGCAAGGGCTTGGGCCAATTCATCCACTGAAAGTTTTTCAATTCCTTCCAAAGCTTCCGATAGAAAGGGGTCGGCAAGTGCTTTCTTTTCCAACGCGTGCATTTGTGCCGCAGTCAGTTCACCCTTTTTATATTTGAGGATATCGTCCGAGAGGTTATTCATTCTCTTCCATGCAAATTTTTAAATTCCTTTTTCCATTTTGGATAAAACTTTTTACTTGATTTAATTCAAGGTGAGTCATTCGGGAAATGTCTTTATAGCACTTTTCTTCTAAATAAAACAGACGCACGCATTCCCTTTGCCCATCCACCAATCGGTTAATGCAATTTTCCAATTTTTCTAAATCTTCTTCCAACCCATTCCCCTCTTCCGGATGCAAAATGAATTGGTTTTCCACATCCCAAGCTAAAATTTCTTCCTTGAATTTACTCTTTTTGCCGCGGATAAGCATCAGGCAGTGGTTTCGGGCAGACACATAAAGCCAGCTTTTGAAATTTTCAATCTCATGGCTTTTCAAGGCATCGATCAATTTTTCAAAAAGCTGCATGGCCGCATCTTTGGCATCATCGCGGTCTTTTAAATAGTTCATGCAAACACCGTAGACCAATGCCACGTACCGCTTGTACAGCTCTCCAATAAGACTAAGATCGCTCGTCTTTTTATAAAGTAGGATTAGTTCGTTATCGGATTTTTGAGCAGGCATTGGCAACCAAGTTAAAATTTTTTCGCTGGCTTTTATGGAAAATGAATTCTGATCGCATCCTAAGGCTAAATCAAAAACCATGAATGCAAAACCTTCCTTGCTGGTAATTATGATAGTCATTCTCACCAGCTTTCGCTTAATGCCCTCGCGAACGATTATGGGCAAAGTAACCTATCAAGCGGACAGCAGCGCACTGTCTGGCGTCAGTGTACGGCTCAAGGGAACAGCAACGACTACCCTAACGGCCGCGCAGGGCAATTACTTAATTTTCGTCCCCGATCAAGGTGGCGTTTTGATTTTCTCCTTCATGGGATGGCAAACCAAAGAAGTAAAAATTGGAACGAAGAACCGGATTGATGTAGCGCTTGAAAAGAATAGTCAGCAATTGAACGAAGTTGTGACAGTTACCCACGATGAAAAAAAGGAGAAACTTCTTGGCCGGGCAGAGGCTGCTACTAAAAACGGGCAGAGTGCTCATAACCTCCGCAGAGATATTGCCTACCAGCCTTCATCGGTCAAAATTTATGAGACGGAGGAGCAATTTAATACCGAGGAATACCAAGGCATCAGCGAGAATATTTTTCACGATGCAGCCCGCAATCCGCTCTCCACCTTTTCGATTGATGTAGATGCCGCCTCGTACAGCAACATGCGCAGGTTCATTCAAGGTGGCCAGCGCCCTCCTGTGGATGCCGTGCGCATTGAAGAGATGGTGAATTATTTTCATTATAATTATCCTCGGCCTGTGGGTGAAGATCCGTTTTCCATCAATACCGAAATTTCCACTGCCCCCTGGAATGAAAAGCACAAACTGGTTTTGATTGGCTTGCAAGGAAGGAAAATACCGACTGAAAATCTTCCCCCTTCCAACTTGGTTTTTTTGATTGACGTATCGGGCTCCATGAGCGATGCCAACAAGTTGCCGCTGCTCAAATCTTCCTTCAAGCTGCTGGTGCAGCAACTGCGCGAGCAAGATCGGGTGGCCATTGTGGTGTATGCCGGGGCGGCCGGTGTAGTGCTGCCATCTACTTCTGGGGCAGACAAGAAGAAAATCATTGAAGCCCTTGACCAGTTGGAGGCGGGCGGCTCCACCGCGGGCGGTGCGGGCATTCGATTGGCCTATCAAATGGCGAAGGATAATTTTACAAAAGAAGGGAACAACCGGGTGATCTTGGCCACCGATGGGGATTTCAACATTGGTGAGTCGAGCAATGCTGCAATGGAACGTTTGATTGAGGAGAAAAGAAAAGAGGGTGTGTTCCTTACTGTAATGGGTTTCGGTATGGGGAATTACAAAGACTCCAAAATGGAAACGTTGGCCGACAAAGGCAATGGAAACTATTTTTACATCGATTCCATCCTTGAAGCACAGAAAGCATTGGTCAATGAATTTGGAGGAACGCTTTTCACGATTGCCAAAGACGTGAAGCTGCAGGTGGAATTTAATCCCGCCAAAGTGAAGGGTTATCGCTTGATCGGCTATGAAAACCGGATGCTGAAAAGCGAAGATTTTAACAACGATACGAAGGACGCGGGCGAATTAGGTTCTGGCCATACCGTTACCGCACTCTATGAAATTATTCCGACTAGTGTGGAGAGTAAGTTTTTCAAAGTCGATGAGCTGAAATATCAAATTTCGAAAGTTGATCCAAAAATGATAAGGACCAATGAATTGATGACGGTGAAATTCCGCTACAAGAAGCCCGATGGAGAAGCAAGCAAGCTGATGGTTCACCCCATGATCGACAACAATACTTCTATTGAAAAAACTTCGGATAACTTCCGTTGGGCTGCATCGATAGCGTCATTCGGAATGCTGTTGCGCCAATCGGAATGCTGTTGCGCCAATCGGAATACCTCAATGGGTTTTCGGAAGAAGGGATTCTTCGCCTTGCCCAAACCGCAAAGGGCGAAGATAAAGAAGGTTACCGTGCAGAGTTTATCAGTTTGGTGACGGCCGATAGGCTGGTGGTATCCAAATGATAGAGAGTTAGGGTTTAAAAATAGGGGCACCTGGTCTGTCCCTATTTTTGTTATGGAAAATAGTACACCGGCTCGGTAAAGTGGATTATTATTAAAGTGTCATTAAAGAATAGAAAAACAGAACGACATTCTATCGGTAACCTTCCGGGCAATGCTAGTCAAGCACGTAGATTAGCCTAACGGTGATCCTTGCCGTTTTGTACTTGCTGTAGGTATCATTATTGCCTCCATAACTATCTTCTTCAATTGAACCTTTACCGGTAATTTGGAACACGCCCATGGAGGCACCTTTTAATTTACCAAGCTGACCGCCTGCCGTGTTGATTATTTTTTGAGCCCTCTCTTTCGCATCTTGTGATGCCTTTTCGATGAGGTTGTGTTTCAAACTCGGCAAATCGGAATACGTGTACTGCACTATGCCGCC
>JAYVMP010000002.1:0-2887 GCA_043758895.1 Bacteroidota bacterium | reverse complement strand
GCGGATATGCCGTGGCGAAAGAAATCAGGGAATCGATACTGGATTTCAAAAAATCAGGGAAGTGGGTGGTCGCTTACAGCGAAATGTATTCGGAGGCATCCTATTATCTGGCTTCTTCGGCTGATAAGATTTTCCTCAACCCCGAAGGCGAAATAGAATTCAATGGCCTTGCCGTGGAAGTCAGCTTCTTTAAAAAATTGTTCGACAAATTAGAGATCAAACCGGAGATTTTCAGGGTGGGCGATTTCAAGAGTGCCGTAGAACCGTTCTTCCTCGACAAGATGAGTGAGGCCAACCGCCTTCAATTGAAAGTACTGATCGATGAAATCAATGCCACCACCTTAAAAGAAGTAGCGGATAGCAGAAAGATAGGCCAGGAAGAGATCAAAAATATTTCTTCTAAAATGTTGGTGACCACCCCGCTGGACGCGAAAAAATATAAGTTGGTCGATTCGCTCGTTTATTACGACCAAGTGCAGGCAGAATTGAAATCAAGATTAGGCTTAGGCAAAACCGGGAAAATCCCTTTTGTAAGATACAATAAATACAAAAAGAGTTTTACCTCCTCCTCTTCCTCTAAAAATGAAATTGCGGTGATCGTTGCCGAAGGCGATATCCTTCCCGGCAAGGCGCAAGAAGGATCGATTGGTTCGGATACGTTTGCCGAGGAATTGCGAAAGGCCAGAACCAACGACAAAGTAAAAGCGATTGTGTTGCGCATCAATTCACCGGGCGGCAGTGCATTGGCTTCGGATGTGATGTGGCGCGAAGTAACCCTGGCCGCAAAAGAAAAACCGATCATTGCCTCGATGTCCAATTATGCGGCTTCAGGTGGCTACTATTTGGCGATGGGTTGCGATACGATTGTGGCAGAGCCCAATACAATCACGGGGTCCATAGGCGTGTTTAGCGTGTTGTTTGACTTAAGCAGTTTCCTGGATAAGAAGATCGGGATCACCTTTGATGAAGTGAAGACCGGAGAGGTGGGCAACTTGGTAACGATTACTCGCCCATTGACGGAAGTTGAAAAATCCGTATGGCAAAAGAAGACCAATAAAATTTATGAAGGCTTTACTTCCAAAGCGGCCGAGGGCAGGAAAATGCCGGTGGAGAAATTAAGGAGCGTGGCCTCAGGCCGGGTTTGGTCAGGCACACAAGCCAAAGAGAAGGGATTGGTGGACGTGCTGGGTGGCTTTGACGATGCCGTTAAAATTGCCGCCCAAAAGGCGGGTATTGAGGGAGATTATAAGATTAGGTTCTACCCGAAACAGAAAAATTTCTTGGCGCAATGGCTTCAGGGGCTGGAAGAAGGCACCAAAGTGAACATGCTGAAACGCGAACTGGGCGAGGGCTACGAGACATGGCAACAGATCAAGGAGTTGCAGCACTATCAGGGAACACAGGCGCGGATGCCTTTTGTGCTGGAGGTAAGGTGATGGCCAAGCGTTTTGTGAAGAGCAAGAAGTTTTTCGATGTGAGGTTTGATCAATAAATTGAATAACCAGATTCGATTTTATCAAAAAAATTAAAAAAGAAAAGCGTCTGCCCAATTTATTGGGCAGACGCTTTTTAGTTAGTAAGGTCTTGATCAGGTCAAAACTTATCCTCAAACACGAAACCTCCAATCGGCTCACTCTCTTGGTTAGCCTCCTTGGAAATTTTTTCTGTTTTCTTGTTGTCTTTATGCGTGGTAGTAAAGGCAAAAGAGGTAGCTATGATGGTAGAGATAGCGATGAGTGCAATAACTTTTGCTTTCATAATATTTTTGTTTAGCATTACTAATATTTACAATTTCTTTTTATGTTTTATTTATTATTTAGGATTTAGGCTCCTTTAACTACAATTGGAGAGCCACCTGGATTGTCAGTTTTAGGTTTGATAACTTCCTGAGTGCAAGAGGCAAAGGACAGGGCAAGAGAAGCGGCAAGGATAAAAACGTAGAACAATTTTTTCATTTTGGTTTGGGTTTTAATGGTTTGAATTATTAAATTTCTGCAACAAAGTTGCGATAGTTGAAATAAACCTACGATGTAATAATTTTTTAAATGCTACTTGTGTACGTTAAATATTGTAGCCGATTTACGAAGTCATTATTGCCTGTCTCCCTTTTTTTTCTGGTGCTCGTATCAAGTGCTCAGAAAATAGATTCGTTAAAAAAAGCCCTTCAAAATTCGGATGGAGTTGGCAGATATGAAACCCTTTTCAACCTGGCTTATGAGTATTCGGATGTCAATGATTCCCTTTCGCTGCGCTATGCGCAGCAGTCTTATGCCCTTGCCTTAAAACTTGGTGATAGTGTCAGGCTTATCCGGTCTGGGAGAATTAGTGCCGGGGAGTTTCGGAGGCTGGAGCGTTTTGATGAATCGGTCCGGATCGCGCAGTATGCGCTGGGAATTGCAAGACGGTTTAAAAATAAGGAAGAAGTAAAACATCTGCTCAATTCTTTAGCGGTGTCTTTTTTTTTTAAAGCTGAATACGATATAGCCTTGAAGTATAATTTTGAGTCGCTCGTTATCAGCGAGGCAGAGCGGGATATAAAAGAGATCAGTAACACCTTGAACAACATCGGGCTTATTCATTATAAACTTAAGGACTATGAAAGGTCTATAGATTACTATAAAAAGTCTTTAGAACTTAAAAGACAAGTCAATGACCGGTACAACATAGATCGTCTGTTAATTAATATTGGCTTGAGTTACATTTCAAGTGGAGGGTATTTGGAAGCAAAAAAATATATAAAAGAAGGATTGCTCGAATGTGAAGGCCATTGCTCTGATCAAGTTATTCTTGAAGGAGAATTCGGTTTGGGTTTTTCGCTATTTGAAACAAATGCCATTACGGAATCACTAAAACACTTTGAGACATCTTATAATGTAGCCAAGAAGAC
>JAYVMP010000001.1:0-25723 GCA_043758895.1 Bacteroidota bacterium | reverse complement strand
ATTTTGCGTTCTGGATGCGCCTCTGCTTTTGGCGCAGCCTCACCAACTACAGCCTGGTGATCAAGGATTTTATAAACGAGTTCTTCTTTGGTCAATTTTTTAGCGTTTTTTACGCCTGCAGCTTCGGCAATTTCTTTCAACTCCGACAAGAGCTTCAAATTGAGATCATCAATGGTATGCATCAAAAAAATGTTGGTTGGGATAATTTAAAACGTACAAATACAGGGCGTCAAAAAAAGAGAAACACTAAAGAACCAATGACATTTAAGTACAAAAATAGTTAGGGCTTATATCGTTAGATGGCCTGGATTGGCCGCGATTGATGCTGCAATGATAGGTCAAATTGGAATACAATCCAAAAATCAAGAAAAATTATTGGCTATTTTTGTCAGGTTAAAATCAATGCTGTTAGTTAAGTCCACCTTCTGCCCTCTTCCTAGGCGAGCAATGGGGTGCGGTAATAACGGGAGTTTAACTTATCAATTGAGAATTAAAGCTGAATTAAAATAGGATATGCTACAAGTACAGGTTTTGCGTGAAGAAACAGAGCGAGTGATCGAGGGTTTGACCAAACGGAATTTTAAAGAGGCCGCGGCTTTGGTGCATGAGGCGATTGAGCTCGATAAAAACAGAAGGGAAATCCAAAAACTGGCCGATGACTTGAGGGCCAAATCGAACATGGATTCAAAAAGAATTGGCGAATTGATGAAAACGGGGAGGGTGGAGGATGCCAATAAGCTTAAAGGAGAACTTGCTTCTGATAAAAGCCAAATCAAGAAATCAGAAGAAAACTTGTCGGGTTTTGAAAACAGGCTTCAGGAGATTTTGTACAAAATCCCCAACATACCTCATCAACTTGTGCCTGCCGGCAAAGGTGCTGAGGACAATAAAAATGTTTACGAACAGGGGGTGGTGCCAACGTTGTACGCAGGAGCCTTGCCGCATTGGGAACTGATAAAAAAATACGACATCATCGATTTTGATTTGGGTGTAAAAATCTCGGGTGCGGGCTTTCCGGTTTACAAAGGCAAAGGAGCAAAGCTACAGCGTGCATTGATCAATTTCTTTTTGAACGAGGCCGATCAGGCAGGCTACACGGAAATACAGCCCCCCATTGTGGTAAATGAAGTGAGTGGTTTTGGCACGGGCCAGCTTCCCGATAAGGAAGGGCAAATGTATTTTGTGAATGAAGATGGGCTTTATTTAATCCCGACAGCTGAGGTGCCCATCACCAATATGTACCGGGATGTGGTGGTGCAAGAAGAAAACCTTCCGATAAAAAATGCAGGCTACACACCTTGCTTTCGCAGGGAAGCGGGAAGCTGGGGTGCGCACGTGCGCGGGCTTAACCGACTTCACCAATTTGATAAAGTGGAAGTGGTGCAAATCACCAAGCCTGAAGATTCGTACAACGTTTTGGGCGAGATGTGCCTTCATGTGCAGGGCCTTTTGGAAAAACTGGAATTGCCGTACCGCAAACTTTTGCTTTGTGGTGGAGACATGGGGTTCAATTCGGCCATGACCTACGACATGGAAGTTTTTTCGGCAGCTCAGCAGCGCTGGCTGGAGGTGAGCTCGGTGAGCAACTTTGAAACCTACCAGGCCAACCGGCTAAAGCTTCGCTATAAAAGCAAAGAGGGTAAAACACAATTGCTTCATACATTGAACGGAAGTGCTTTGGCATTGCCACGCATCGTTGCCGCGATTTTAGAGAATAATCAGACGATTGAGGGGATTAGAATACCAGAAGTGTTGAGGAAGTACACCGGATTTGATTGGATAAAATAAATGCTCAAAAACAAAGCAATTGTTCGGCTTGCACTGTTTGGCTCCATCTTGGCCTGGCTGACGCTGCTTTTTTCTGATATCACCGTCTTGTTCAGCAACATGCAAGGCTTACAGCCCGATGTGCCGGTGTGGTTGCCACGGGTGATGCTTGGTGCTTATGTGGTTTGTCTTTATTATTATTATAAGTTCCGCATTGAGCTGGACGATTCGCTCAACTTTACTGACCTGCTCTGGAAAGTGTTTGCCACAGGGCTCATCACTACGGTAATTTCCTTGGTATTCCGGTTGCTTGTTTTCATGCTTGGCAAAACAAGCCTGGCAACCAATGTTGTGTTCAGTGATCTGATCTGTCAAATCAATCTGGCACTGCTCGTCAATTTTTTGATTGCTGCTCTCGCTTCGTGGAAGCGATTAATCCTTTACCAAAAATCAAAATGGCTGATCCGTACCTGGCTGGTATTTGAGGTGATTTTATTTGGTGTTCTGTTGTATGATAGTGCGGGAATCCGTTTTTCAGAAACGGTGAACACCACCATGAACTTAATAATTGGTGTATTGGTGCTCGCCCTGTCAGCCAATATGCGATGGGTTGCTTACCTGAACTTCAAACAGAAGTGGACAAGCCTTCTGCTGCTGTTGCTCACATTTTTTTATCAGGCTTATTTCTTTTATACGGTAGAGCGATCAACTGAAATGATTGCCAAAGCCACCGAAAGTATTGCTCGCGATTCATCGGTGTTTCTCGATTACCGGAATCAACTTTTTATTCTTGCACTTGCCTCCTTCATTATTATTTATGGGATTTTTTCTTTTCTGGTGATTTTGTTCAATCTGCCCACCTCCTCCGTGTTCGAACAAAAGCTGGAGGAGGTGGTCAACTTTCAGCGCATCAGCCAATCCATCCAAACTGAACAAGACGAGGAGAGTGTGTACAATATTTTGCTCGAAAGTTCGGTGAGCTCTGTATTTGCCGATGCTGCCTGGCTCGAGATTACAGGCGCCACCAATGACCGCAAAATGTTTACCTACCGGATGACCGAACAGGAATCAAGAAGCATCCGTGAGCATCTTGAAAAAAATAACATCAAAGGTGTGCTGGATTCGGGCACGGAGAAAACAAAAAATCTTTCCAAGCATTTGGCCTCCATGAAAGGCTCGCGCTTCCGGTCATTGCTGGCATTCCCAATAATAGTCAAGGAAGAAAACATTGGCACACTGGCCTTGCTCAAAGAACTTCCGGAAGGATTTAACAAGGAGATGACGCGCATCGTCTCTACGTTTGCCAATCAGGCGGGCATCTCCATAGAAAATTTCAGGTTGATGGAAGAAGCGTTTCAGAATGCCCGCTATAAAGAAGAACTGAAAATTGCCAAGACCGTTCAGCAAAGTTTATTGCCCACGAAGCTTGAACAGGATATCGATTTTGAGATTGTCGCCTTTTCGGCATCGGCCGATGAGGTGGGTGGTGACTATTACGACACACTGCGCATCAACGATCATTTGGTCGCGTTGATCATTGCTGATGTTTCCGGCAAAGGAACAACGGCCGCTTTTCACATGAGCCAGATGAAAGGGATTTTTCATAGCCTGGCACAGCAGCATTTGGACCCGAAAGAGTTTATGGCGCGCGCCAACCAAGCGTTGATATTTTGTTTGGAGCGCAACTCCTTCATCTCCGCCTCTTATTTTATCATTGATACCGCAGAAAAGAAAATCAGGTATTCACGTGCTGGCCATTGTCCGGTTTTGTACTTGCGCAGTGGATCGAACCAATCCTTTTACCTCAAGGACAAAGGTGCCGCACTCGGCATGGTGCGCAGCAAGGAGTACTGCAATTATGTGGAGGCGAATGAACTGGAATATGCCCCTGGCGATACCATGGTGCTTTATACCGATGGCATCACCGAAGCCAAAAATGACAAGGGTGAAGAATTTGGAAACGAACGACTGGCCGAAGCACTGAACCAAGTGGCGGGAGCCACCGCCAAAACCATTGAAGAGAATATCATTAAAAAGCTTTACGAATTTTCGGGGTCCAAGAATATCAATGACGACTATACGTCAATGACAATAAAATTTCATGGATAACTAAACTTGTTAAAAAACCGTTAAGAAAAATATGGTCCACATCAAAAGGTTACAAGAAAACGGGGCAGACATCATTGTGGTGATCGGTGAGATTGACGCGAGTTCTTCCATCGAACTGGATTTGGCCATCGCTAAAAGCGTGGGTGAAGGTTTTAAAAAAGTGCTGGTGGATTGCCGTTCGTTGGAATACATTTCTTCGGCAGGCCTTGGCGTTTTTATGTCATACATCGAAGAATTTCGTGATAAAAAAATTCAAATGGTGCTGTTTGGCTTGAAACAAAAAGTGGCCAACACGTTTGAAATATTAGGCTTGGCAGAGCTGTTACATATCCGTGAAAATAAAAGCGAAGCATTGAAATTGGCAAATGAATTATCGGTATAACATCGGATGCAGCCTTGCTAACCTCAAGGGGATCCGTGATTTCATTCGCAATACCCTGAATGAAAATCATGTGCCAGAGTTACAGATCAGCGCCATTGTGCTGGCCTTGGACGAGATGTGCTCCAACCTGATGATCCATGCTCACCATTGCAATCCTGATCATATCCTGGAGCTCCACATCAATCAATTTGGAAAGCACACGTTCGTCTTTGAAATCATAGACGATGGCAGTGCCTTTGACATTAACCAATTTCATGAGCCTGGCATGGAGAGCCTCGTCCAGGAGAAAAGAAAGGGCGGGTTGGGCATCCGATTGGTCAAGTCGATTATGGATAAAATTGAATACACCACCGAAGAGGGCAAAAACATTTGCCGCCTTACCAAAGTGGTTTAAGCGTCACAACTAAGTCAGTAGCTGACATAGAGCCTTCGGTCCTCGCGCGCTCTTTCCATCAAAAAACTATCTTTGCACCCTGAAAACTTTTATTCCATTCATGAAAAAAATTGTTTTTATCTTACCCCTACTGGTGCTGGGTTTTGGTACACGTGCGCAGTCAGTCAAAAAAATGAAGCCCACCGTCCTGTTTTCCGTTGGCGGGGCACCCACGCACAGCGAGGAATTCATTTACTTGTACAAAAAAAACCACGTAAAAAAGTCTCAGGATTTTACTTCCGAGAAAATAGAGGAGTACCTTAATCTATTCATCAACTTTAAATTGAAAGTGATGGAAGCCCGCCAGCGCGGTTTTGACACTACCGCCAAGTTTACCAAAGAACTTAATACCTATCGCGATGAACTAAAGAAACCTTATCGGACCGACAAGGATGTGCTTGACAAGTTGACCCGCGAAGCCTACGATCATTTGACACAAGAAGTAAAGGCATCGCATATTTTGGTACAAGTAAAACCGGAGGCCACGCCAACCGATACGCTAAAAGCTTACTCCAAAATTTCTGAAATCCGAAACCGGATTGCCGGGGGTGAAGATTTTGAAAAATTGGCAAGAGAACGGAGTGAAGATCCTTCGGCAAAAAATAACGGAGGAAATTTAGGTTATTTCACCGCCATGCAAATGGTTTACCCGTTTGAGCAGGCCGCTTATCAAACTAAAGTGGGCGATGTTTCATCCATCATCCGTACCCGCTTTGGTTATCATCTTATCAAAGTGGAAGACAGGCGACCGTCCAAGGGTGAGGTGGAGGTATCGCACATCCTTCTCCGCACGGCAAAGGGTGGGCAGTCCTCACGTTCAAAAAACACTACGGAGACGGACGGTGACCTTAAAGTAAAGAATTTGATTTTTGAAATTTATGATCAATTGAAAACCGGCCGTAGCTGGGACGAACTGTGCCAACAATATTCGGAAGATATGAATACAAAAAACACTGGAGGAAAGCTCCGGCCCTTTGGGGCGGGGGCATTGGCTGCCGTGCCGGAGTTTGAAGCTACCGCCTTTGCCTTGCAAAAACCGGGTGAATTTTCGGACCCGTTTCAATCGAACATCGGGTGGCATATTATCCGTTTGGAGCGAAGAATCCCTGTGCCCGCGTATGACGAAGTGGAGGCTACATTGAAAAAGCAAGTAGCCCGTGATGAACGTGTAAAAAATTTGGAACAAACTTTGGCAAGGACAAGAAAGAAGGAACTGGGATTTAAAGAAAACAGTGAGAATAAAAATAAGGTAATGGCCTTGGCCGATTCAGCTTTAATAAAGGGCAAATGGAAATATGTAGGCAATGCAGAAATCAAAAAGCTGGTCTTGTTTTCTGTGGGGGATAGGGAAGTCACAGCCGATGATTTTTTTTCTTGGGTAGGACATCAGCAAACTGCAAACAAGTTGAATCCGACTCCCTACTTTGCTCAATTGTATGAGGAGCTGGTGGATGAAAACGTTGGCAAAGCAGAGGAAGCTAAAATTATCAAAGAAAACCCTGATTTTCAATATTTGCTGTCTGAATACAGAGAAGGGATTTTATTATTTGATGTCATGGAAAAGGAAGTGTGGAACAGGGCCTCAGAAGACTCGATTGGTCAAAAGAAATTTTATCAAGATCACTTGACTAAATATAGTGCTGGCGATCGTGTGGAAGCCCGCATCTTTTCGACAGCCGATAAATCTTTTTTAGAGGAAATAAAAAGAAAAGTAGCCGCTGGGGATACGCTGAAGGAGGCAGACATGAAAAAATTCAAGTCAGTACAAAACTTTCGCAAGTATGAAAGGGGTGAGAATAAAGTAATTGACAAAATCAATTGGGTGCCCGGTTTGCAAGAAACCGAGACTGAAGGAACCTACTATTTGGTAGAAGTTAAACGGTTGGTGGCTCCTGGCACCAAGTCGTTTGTCGAAGCCCGCGCGCGGGTGATCTCGGATTACCAGGATTCATTAGAGAAAAACTGGGTCGCTTCGCTGAAAAATAAATTCCCGGTATCCATCAATACCAAAACAAAGAAAACCGTTATCAATGAGTTGATAAAGAAATGAATCGATTCAAGAAAAAATATTGGTTGGTAAAATTCGTTTTCAGTGTTGTCATGCTGCTGGGTTGTATGGACTCGTGCGACCTCATCCGCATGAAGAAAGAAAATGGCGATGCCGATAAACAGCGCAAGGCCATCGCACGGGTGAACGACACTTACCTTTATGCCGATGAGCTAAAAGGTATTGTTCCAGAAAAAACGACCAAAGATGATAGTGCTTCGCGCCTCAATGCGTATGTCAATAGCTGGGTGCGCAAGCAATTGCTTATTCAAGAGGCATTGAAGACCATCAGTATTGATGAGGCGGAGGTGGAGCGCAAAGTGATGGACTACCGGTATAGTTTAATAAGTTATGAATTCTTGAATTTTTATATCCAACAGCACCTTAACGATAGCGTGGACGAGGCCGCCATCGAATCGTATTACAAACTGCACCTCGATAATTTTATTTTAAAGCAAAATATTATTCAGGGCACGTACATCAAGGTACCCAAAGACGCGCCCCGCACAAAACGGATCAAAGAGTTGATGTTTTCTACGAAAGAGAAAGAGACCGCAGAGTTGAGATCATATTGCCTTAGTTTTTCGGCTGCCTACCACTTGGCCGATTCGTCATGGATAGAATTTGATAAATTGGCCGTTAATTCCCCGTTGGCGGAGATCCCGAATAGAATTCAGTTTTTGCGCTCATACAATTATTATGAAACCAATGATCCCACCTATTTGTATTTCCTGAAGGTGGATGCTTATAAAATCACGGATAACGTGTCGCCACTTGAATTTGTGAAACAGGACATAAAAAACATTATTTTAAACAAAAGAAAAGTAGAACTTGCAAAAAAATTGGAAGATCAGGTTTATGAAAATGGCGCCAAGCAAAAGGATTTTGAGATTTTTGGGAAGTAACACCGTGATCAGTCTAGTGCTTTCCTTGTCCGTACATGGGCAAGAAGTTAAAGACACCAAGGAGGAGAATGGTTTTGTGCTGGACAAGATAATTGCCAAAGTCGATAACTACATCGTGCTGAAATCCGAGCTGGAGGCCGCCTATCAAAATTACCTTACGGAAGGCAATCCGAGCTCAGACCAAGCCAAGTGTTCCTTATTGAACCGGATGGTGATGAGCAAACTGATGGTGGCCAAGGCAGAGATTGACTCCGTGTTGGTTACCGATGCAGAGGTGGACCAGAATACTTCGCAACGCATGTCGGTGATTTTGCAGAACTATGGCAACTCGCAGGAAGAACTGGAGCGGCAATACGGCAAAACACTTGACCAAATAAAAGTTGAGTTGCGTGATCAGATCCGCGAACAATTGTTGGCGCGCGAGATGACGCAACGAATCACCAAAGGGATGGAGGTTACCCCGGCCGAGGTGAAGAAATTTTTCAACAAGATACCAACGGACAGCTTGCCCTATTATGACGCAGATGCTGAAATCGGGCAGATCGTAAGAGTTGCCAAAATCAATTCACAGCAGAAAGAAGAAACAAAAGCGCAGCTTGAAGCCTTGCGCGAAAGGATAATGAATGGAGAGAATTTTAATGAACTGGCAAAAAAATACTCGGAAGACCCCTCTGCCCGAGCCAACGGTGGGGAGATGGGCTACGTTGGCCGTGGAGCCATGGTGCCCGAATTTGAGGCAACAGCCTTCAAATTAAGGAAAGGTGAAATATCGCATCCATTTGAATCGCAGTTTGGGTTTCATATTATGCAGTTGATCGACCGCAGGGGCAACGAATACAACTCACGCCATATTTTGATCTCCGCGGCACCAAGTTCTGACGACATCTCCCGCGCGGGTATCTTTCTCGATAGCATCCGGAGGAAAATTATGAAGGACAGTTTGAAGTTTGAGCAAGCAGCAAAACTATTTTCCGATGATTCTGAAACCAAAGGCCATGCGGGCTTCATCACCGATCCTGACGGAGGTGTGCGTGTATCATTAAAGCAGATTGACCCCGCAGTGTACCTCACCATTGATACCATGAAAGTGGGCCACATTTCACACCCACAGCCATACCGCACCGATAAGCAGAAGGAAGCGATGAGGATAATTTACTTCAAGGCAAAAATTGCCCCGCACCAAGCCAATCTAAAAGATGACTGGCACCGTATCCAATCGGCTGCCTTGGCAGAGAAGAAGGACAAGGCGATCAATAAATGGTTTATCAAGGCCAGGCAAGATGTGTTTATAAACATTGATCCGTCCTACAATTCCTGTAAAATAGTAGAGTAGGTTTTTTAAAAATCCGGTGAGGTTATAGGTTTGCCAAACGAGCTGATCTGTGTGGTTCAAAAATGCCTGATCTATGTTCAATGTTTTCCCATCGTATTTCAATGTCAAAGATTTATAAATTATGCTTAAAATTTTTGCTGATGATGTAGAGGCTGCCAATGGGCTCGCCCAAGCCTATAAGGATTTAAAAACTGAAATAGGTAAGGTAATTGTGGGGCAAGACGAGGTGGTGCGCCTCACCCTCACGGCCGTTTTCTGCCACGGTCATGCACTGCTGATTGGGGTTCCCGGCTTGGCAAAGACCTTGTTGGTGCAAACCCTGGCGCAGTCGCTCGACTTGCAGTTCAAGCGCATTCAGTTCACGCCCGATCTTATGCCTTCCGATATTGTTGGTGCGGAGACCATGGACAAGGAAAGAAATTTTCAATTTGTGAAAGGCCCCATCTTTGGTAATATCATTTTGGCTGATGAGATTAACCGTACCCCGCCCAAAACACAAGCCGCCCTGCTCGAAGCCATGCAGGAAAATGCAGTGACAATTGCCGGCAACCGCTACGCATTGCCTCAACCCTTTTTTGTAATGGCTACCCAAAATCCAATTGAACAGGAAGGAACATACCCGCTGCCCGAAGCGCAGCTAGATCGCTTCATGTTTACTATTTTTTTGGATTACCCCTCGTACGAACAAGAGCTCAGAATTGTAAAAGGAACAACAGCCGATGAAACGGTCAAAGTAAATAAAACACTTGCTGCCGATGAGATCATTGCATTTCAACATTTGGTAAGAAGGGTGCCGATTGCAGATAATGTGGTTGAATATGCCGTGAAGTTGACCGGGTCAACCCGGCCTGGAAATTCCTCAACGCTTGCCAATGATTTTATGGAATGGGGCGCAGGCCCGCGGGCCTCACAATACTTAGTACTTAGCGCCAAGTGCAATGCCTTACTCCACGGAAAATACTCGCCCGATATTGAAGACGTGAGGGCAGTGGCAAAACCAGTACTTCGCCATCGTATCGTGCGCAACTTTAAGGCCGAGGCAGAGGGCGAATCGGTGGATAGCCTTATTGATAAGCTGATGGACCAGCTCAAAAACTAATGGACTGATGCTGCTCGATGCAATTAAAAAACTTTCCCTTCGCTATTCGCAAGAAAATGTGGCTTACCGGAGGCACCTCCATGCGCACCCTGAACTATCGTATCAGGAATACAGCACTGCAAAATTCGTAGCCGGCAAATTGAAAGAATTTGGATTAAACCCTACGGAAGGAATTGCTGGAACCGGAATAGTGGTTTTGATTGAGGGAAAAAAACCAATGAAGAAAACGGTGGCATTGCGTGCAGACATGGATGCCTTGCCCATCCAGGAAACCAATTCAGTTTCTTATGCCTCACAAAATCCCGGGGTGATGCATGCCTGCGGACATGATGTGCACACGGCCTCTCTTTTGGGCACGGCAAAAATTTTGCAAGAAATCAAAAGTGAATTTGAAGGTTCGGTGAAATTGATTTTTCAACCGGGAGAAGAAAAAAATCCAGGCGGAGCCTCCCTGATGATCAAAGAAGGTGTGCTTGAAAACCCGAGGCCAAAAGCCATTATTGGTCAACATGTAATGCCGTTGGTGCCCGCAGGAAAAGTTGGTTTTCGCGAAGGGATGTACATGGCCAGCAGCGATGAACTCTATTTGACGGTAATTGGCAAAGGAGGTCATGGTGCCGCTCCGGAATTGGCCATTGATCCGGTAGTGATTGCTTCCCATATTATCATTGCCTTGCAGCAGATCATCAGTCGCAATGCAAGCCCCAAACAACCAACCGTTTTAACCTTTGGAAAAATTTCGGCCGAAGGGGCGACCAACATCATCCCGGGTGAAGTAAAAATTGCGGGCACTTTTCGCGCACTCAATGAGCAATGGCGCGAAGAGGGATTGAAAAAAATAAAAAAGATGGCCGAAGGCATTGCCGAGAGCATGGGTGGAAAATGCGAAGTTGAAATTTCGCATGGCTATCCTTATTTGGAAAACAATCCATTGCTTACGCAACGTTTGCGCCAAGCCGCTGAAGAATATGTGGGGAAGGAAAACGTGGTGGATATTGAGTTAACATTAGGGTCTGAAGATTTTGCATACTACTCGCATCAGGTTCCCGCTTCGTTTTACCGCCTGGGCACACGCAACGAGGCCAAAGGAATCACTGCCTACGTTCACACTCCAACGTTTGATATTGACGAAGCCGCGTTGAGCATTGGGCCAGGTCTAATGGCATGGTTGGCTGTAAAAGAGTTAATGGAAAGTTAACACCGAGGCTGACTTAGTACGGCCCGAATTTGCTGTTCGCGTGTATCTTTACGATAGCCCATGGAGGCAGAAGCTCACATATCGCCAACCACACCTGAAGTCAATTTTAATTGGAAGTATTTTTTTTGGGGCACTATTTATTTTATCATAGGCGTTCTGGTCTTTTTGTTTTCTTTAGACCTGATGATTTCCTCTCTCCAGCACCTGGGACCGGAGCTAAATCAAACTATTCTGTTGGCAACGGCCAATCCCTTTACTGGATTGTTCATCGGGCTGTTGGTAACGGCTATTGTCCAAAGCAGCACCACCACCACTTCCCTTACGGTCGCCTTAGTAGCCTCCGGTTCGCTTACGCTGGAGGGAGCCGTCCCCATCATCATGGGCGCAAACATTGGCACTACGATTACCAGCACGATCGTGTCGCTCAGCTTTATCAATCAAAAGAAAGAATTCCGTAGAGCTGTGTCGGTTGGCACCTACCATGGATTTTTTAAAATCCTCACTGCCCTTATTTTATTTCCATTGGAATATAACTTCCATTTTCTTTCGCGACTGGCACAGTTTATTGCGGTCCATTTTTTCCATGAGCCAGCTCAGGTAACTAAAAATTTCAAATTGATGGGACCGAGTTTAAGCGGACCGGTTAGTTTTATAGCCGAGAGAATTGGTAACGGTTATTTTTTGGCCAGCCTTTCGGTGATCTTGCTGTTTGGTTCGATACTCTTTTTCCGAAAAGTGATCGCCCATGTATTGGGCCTCGGTTCGCAAGAAAAGGTGCAGCGGTTCTTTTTTAAAAAACCCTATAAGTCGTTTGGCTGGGGGATGCTGATCACAGCGGTCATTCGGTCAAGCACAGTTACCACTTCGCTGGTGGTGCCGCTGGTAGCAAAGAAAACCATCCGTCTTCGGCAGGCAGGTGCGTTTATTTTGGGAGCTAGCATTGGCACAACCATTACGGCCTTCATGGCCAGCACATTTAATTCGAATGCAGCCATGAGTATAGCGCTCACGCATTTTCTTTTCAATTTCATTGGGGTTTTAATCTTCTTTCGAACGCCTTACCTAAAAGAAATTCCATTTCGGCTGGCAACAGGTATTGGTAGATTGGCCTTACGCAGTCGGCTCGTTGGCTTTCTGTACCTCCTGATTATATTTTTTTTGATTCCCTTTTCGTTGATTTATTTTAGCCAATAGTTCCAGCTAAACATAGACAGTCGCAAGATTTGAATTACGGGTGCTGACTACTATATATAACTTCAACCTGGCCACCTCAATTGCCGATTGCCTGTTTTTTTTCAATACTGGTTTCCAAAATCGTATATTGCCGTATGGATTGCTATGGAAAAAATTAAGGACACTATTTTTAAATTCCTGCGGCTTGACAACCTTGTTGAAAATTTGTCGGGCTATTTCGAAACGCGCGTGGAGTTGATAAAGCTGGAAGTGCGCGAAGAGATTGCCAGTGTAATTTCGCACGGGCTAATGATTGCTTTACTTTTTTTATTGGGATTGCTTTTTCTCGTTTTCTCAAGCATCGGCTTAGCCAATTATTTGAACGGTTATTTCACTGGCGCCTCGGTGGGTTTTTGGATTGTTGCTGGAATGTATGGTGTGCCAGGGCTTATCATTTTTTCTTTTCGAATAAAAATCAGTCGTTTTTTTGAGCAGTACTTAATGCGGCAGGCCAAACGGAAAGAGAAATAATATGGAGCTAATCGAAACACAAGATCCAGAAAAAAGAAAACTGATTGAAACCTCTCACCGCCATCGGCAGGAAATGGAGCGGGAGTTGAAAGATCTTTCAGACCGATCAGAAAAGGTCTTGAAAAATGCCCTGATCATCGGAGGCGCGTTAGCACTCACTTATTTGGTCGTCAATTACCTATCCTCTTCAAAACCCAAAAAGGGCAACCCCAGGAAGGGTACTGAAAATGCAACCCTCCAAGAGGAGCAAGAGGTGGAACAGTCGTTGCTCTCGAAAATGGGTGACAAAGCGATCAACGTAGCTTCGGTGTTTTTGCTCGACCTTGCCAAAGAAAAACTTTCAGAATATTTGCAACGCAAAAAACCAAACGATGAAAATCCTTGATGTGCTCAAAACCCGAAGCGAACAAGGCAAAAAATCAATAGCTGTTTTAATCGATCCTGATAAAATTGGCGAGGCGGAACAATTGGATCCACTGCTTCGGTTAGCCACCGAAAATTGCGTTGATTATTTTTTTGTCGGTGGCAGCTTGGTCACCACCACCAACCTGGCAGCCGTTGTTAAAACGATCAAAGAAAACAGTTCAATCCCGGTCATTTTATTTCCCGGCAGCGCGCTGCAAATTGATCCATCCGCAGATGCTATTTTATTTTTGTCCCTCATTTCGGGCCGCAATCCCGATCTGTTGATTGGCCAGCAGGTGATGGCAGCGCCAATTTTGAAAAGCAACAAACTGGAGGTTTTACCAACGGGATACATTTTAATTAATTCTGGCAAAACAACATCCGTGGCTTACATCAGCAACACCACGCCAATTCCTGAAGATAAATATTCGCTCGCAGCTTGCACGGCCATGGCGGGAGAAATGCTCGGATTGAAATTGATTTACTTGGATGCAGGAAGCGGAGCAGAGCGTGAAGTGAACCGGAAAATGATTCATACTGTGCGCAAATCAGTTGACGTGCCGTTGATTGTAGGTGGAGGAATCAACACACCCGAAAAGGCTGTCCATGCTTTGGAGGCGGGTGCTGATTTGATCGTGATCGGCAACGCACTTGAAAAATCGCCAGACCTTTTGACGGAGATCTCCGACAAGATCTACGATTGGAACCAAACGGTGCCCGCGAAGTAAATGTTCTGCCTTTATTCAATTAATCCCCGATTCGACACAGCCTTGCAAACGAGTAGTCAAGACTTTCCCCAACCGCCTGAAAAAAATACAGTCCATGATTGAAATCTGAAACTGTGATTGGAATCAAATGGTCAACCCGAAAGGCACGCAAGAAGTATTGTTTCCGAATTAGCTCACACGTAGAAAGATCTTAAAAAAGGAAGAATCGGCAAGCAGATTTTACCCAATTGTTGCGAAGGAGTTCTAACACCGCTATTTTATTGGCATTGGAAACTTATTTCCTGATGAAGTGCCTCGGGGTTTCCCAGTTTAAAAGCTCAATTAAACGGTGGGGCTATCCTGTCCTTACTTGATCAAAATCTTCTCCGGCACTAAGATCGCTGCCGAAAATTTCCTTCTTAGGACAAGCAAATCCTTTTGTGCTTCCAGTTTAGAAAAATATTTTCCAACGGTTACGCGAAACTTCGGCTGTTGGTACTGAAGGGTGGCGATCAGGGCAGGCACTTCATCCTGCATTTTCTTTTTGGTGGTCATCGCATCTTCGCGTTTCTGACCCGAATAAATTTGGATGGTGTAGCCATCAATGTATTTGCGCATCAGATTAAACAAGTCGATGCTGTCCAAAACGGCATCGACTTTGGCGTTCACAGTTTTGGAGGGTATGATAACAACCGGTTTTTCAATTACGGTATCCTTGGTAACTATCATCTCCGACTGCTTTTCAATTTTCGGCCGGAGTTTTGACAGGTCCTCGTGGTAGGGTTTGTTTTTTTGAGCGGATAGCGTGAGTGAAGAGAATAAAATGATGACCCATACTAAATGCGGAAAGGCAAATGTCGAATATTGAATATTGAATATTAAATGTTGAGTTATTTTCATCCTTCAATAACAATACATCTTCCGTTTTTAATATCGTCTTCCACCTTTTTATATTTCACATCTTTCAACACACGTCCATCGGGATATTGCACACTCACTTTATCGTTGCGGTTGGCAATTTTTTCGGACTTGACCGGCATTACTTTCTCTTCTGATTTCTCTTGATGGCCCTGCGGAGGCTGTCCCCCACCCTGCAAGAGCGAACGCGATTCGTCTTTTTGCTCCCGAAGCTTCTGTCGTTTCTGGGCGTGCGCCTCGTGCACCTCATCCGGCTCTTGCACGGGGATTTCGGCTTTCATCAGGAATGAGATGGTTTCTTCGTTCACTTTTGTGATGAACCTTTTGAACGCCTCAAAGCCTTCGAACTTGTAAATCAACAACGGATCTTTTTGCTCGTACACCGCATTCTGAACTGATTGCTTCAGGTCGTCCATGTCGCGCAGGTGCTCTTTCCAATTTTGGTCGATGATGTTGAGGGTGATCAGCTTTTCCATGGATTTGATCAGTTCACCATTGTTGGATGAGATACATTTTTTCAAATCGGCCGCCACACCAATCTGTTTTAATCCGTCTGAGAAGGGAACCAAAATTTCCTGTATGGTTGCACCGCGGGTCTTATAAATATCTGCAATGATGGGCATTGCCTTTTGCGCAATTAATTTATTCTTGTGTAAATAATGTTTTAACGTTTCTTCGTATAACCGCTCGCTTAGAACAGATTGTTCGGTTTTGTTGAATTCCTCTAAAGCAATGGAGAAATCTACACCCAACGTGCTCAGCACATTTAACTTAAAGTTTTCAAAATTTTCTCCCGCTTTGGCATTGGCAACAATATCATCGCACGTATCGAAGAGCATGGTGAGGATATCAAGCTGCAGGCGCTCGCCAAATAGGGCATTTCTTCTCCGCTTATAAATTACCTCGCGCTGCGAGTTCATCACGTTGTCGTACTCGAGCAACCGCTTGCGGATACCAAAGTTGTTTTCTTCCACTTTTTTCTGCGCCCGCTCAATCGAATTGGTCACCATCGAATGCTGAATGACTTCACCTTCTTTTAATCCAAGTCGGTCCATGATGCGCGCAATCCGTTCGGGCATAAACAAGCGCATCAAATTATCTTCTAAAGAAACGTAAAAACTCGAGGTGCCAGGGTCGCCTTGGCGTCCGCTTCGGCCGCGCAACTGGCGGTCCACTCTTCGCGACTCGTGCCGCTCGGTGCCAATAATGGCGAGGCCACCTGCAGATCGTGACTCAGGCGTAAGCTTAATGTCTGTTCCACGGCCAGCCATGTTGGTAGCGATGGTAACCGTTCCAGATTTGCCTGCTTCGGCTACAATCTCTGCTTCACGCTGGTGCTGCTTGGCATTGAGCACATTGTGCCTGATTTTTTTCATTTGCAACATGCGGCTCACCAACTCCGAAATTTCCACCGAAGTAGTGCCTACCAACACGGGCCTTCCCGCATTTGTCAGGTTTACAATTTCATCAATGACGGCAGTGAACTTTTCGCGCACGGTTTTATATACCATGTCGTCATGGTCTTTTCGCGTAACGGGTTTGTTGGTGGGGATCACAACGACATCTAATTTATAGATATCCCACAATTCGCCCGCTTCGGTTTCGGCTGTGCCCGTCATGCCGGCCAGCTTGTGGTACATGCGGAAATAATTTTGAAGTGTGATGGTGGCATACGTCTGTGTGGCATCTTCCACTTTCACGTTTTCTTTTGCTTCGATGGCCTGGTGCAGGCCATCCGAATACCTGCGTCCTTCCATTACACGGCCCGTCTGCTCATCCACAATTTTTACCTTTCCATCTACGATGATGTATTCAGTATCCTTTTCAAATAAAGTATAAGCTTTCAGCAACTGATTAATGCTATGGATGCGCTGCGACTTGCTGTTATAATCACGTATCAATTCTTCCTTTTTGAGAAGTTTTTCTTCCAACGGAAAAGCAGGGTCCTTTTCTATTTTATTTAACTCAACGCCAATCTCCGGAAGGATAAAAAATTTATGGTCTTCTCCTTCACCCGTAATCAAGTCGATGCCTTTTTCGGTAAGTTCTACGCTGTTGTCCTTTTCATCGATCACAAAATACAGTGGCGCATCGGCATTGGGCATTTCTTTCTTGTTGTCTTGCAGATAGAAATTTTCGGTCTTTTGCAAGACAGCCTTGTTGCCCGTTTCGCTGAGCATTTTAATCAAGGGTTTGTATTTGGGCATGGCGCGGTGCGCCCGGAAAAGCGGAAGCCCTCCTTCTTTCTCATTACCATCGGCCAATAATTTTTTTGCATCGTTGAGGTATTGGTTGATCAGTTTTTTCTGGGCCTCTACCACTTTATTGATGCGCGGTTTCAAATCATAAAATTCATGTTCGTCACCCCGGGGGATGGGGCCAGAAATGATCAACGGAGTACGCGCCTCATCGATCAGCACGCTGTCCACTTCATCCACCATGGCATAGTGATGGCCACGTTGCACCAATTCTTCAGGATCGCGCGCCATGTTGTCGCGCAGGTAATCAAAACCAAATTCATTGTTGGTGCCGTAGCAGATATCGGCTTTGTAGGCATCCCTCCTTTCGATGGAGTTGGGCTCATGCTTATCGATACAGTCCACCTGAAGGCCATGAAATTGAAAAATTGGACCCATCCATTCGCTGTCGCGTCTCGCGAGGTAGTCGTTTACGGTAACAATGTGCACACCTCGTTTGGCCAGTGCGTTTAAAAATGCGGGGAAAGTTGCCACCAGCGTTTTTCCTTCCCCCGTGGCCATCTCGGCCACTTTGCCTTCGTGCAGGGCAATGCCGCCAATGATCTGTACGTCATAATGCACCATGTCCCAAGTGATGAGGTTACCAGCAGCCATCCACTGCCTGTGCCAATGGGCTTTGTCTCCTGCGATCTTTACATTGTCGTGCCTGGCGGCAAGCATCCGGTCAAACGGGGTAGCCGTTACTTCGAGGTAGTCATTATCTTTAAAACGCTTGGCAGTTTCGCGAATGATGGCGAAAGCTTGTGGCAAAACTTCGATCAAAACTTTTTCAAGTTCTTTGTTTCGCTCTACTTCGATTTTATCAATCTGTAAAAAGATGGATTCCTTCTCGTTGATATTGAGGTCTGGCTGGTCGGCAATTTGTTGGTGAAAGGCCGCCAACTGGTCATCGGTCGATTTTAACTTGGTATTGATATACGCTTGGATTCCAAGCGTTTTATTTCTTAACTCATCGTGCGAAATGGAAATTAATTTTTCTCCTTCTTGTTTGGTCAACTCCAGCAAAGGAGTCATCCGTTTGATGTCTTTTTCCGATTTGGATCCGAAAATTTTGGCGATCAGTTTTAGCATGGGGTACGGGAGCAGTTGATATTAAATGTTATTGGTTAATCGGGTGCTCATCCTTCGCTAATAACATAGCTATTAACCAAGAACTGTTAACTGTAAACGATTAACAATTTGAGCCCGTAAAATTAACTTTTTTAAGGATGCAATTATAATTCCAAAATACCCTCAAACACTTTTTTGGCAGGGCCTATTAGAAAAATATCGATAAACGCGCCATCATGGCCTAACTTAAATTCCACTGACAGTTCTCCACCCAATGTTTTAACAGTAACCGGTGAAATGGTTTGACGAGAGGCCGAGGCCAAGGCGGCAGCAGTTACGCCTGTGCCGCACGAAAGCGTTTCGTTTTCCACGCCCCGTTCGTAGGTGCGCACAAAAATGGAATTGTTATCGAGTTGCGTTACAAAATTCACATTGGTGCCGGCAGGTTTGAAGGTATCGCTGTTCCGTATTCTCCTTCCTTCATCAAAGACGGGATAATCGTGAATACGGTTAACCCATTTAATAAAATGAGGCGAACCGGTGTTAATAAAAAAATCATCGCCCATGTTTGTTATTTCTTTTACATTGCTCATCTTGAGACGCACGTTGCCATTAGGCAATAGTACTGCTTCGTGTAACCCATCATAGGCATTGAACCTGGCTTTGCTATTCACTATGCCCAGTGCGGATGCCATCTTCATCGCAGCGCGGCTTCCATTGCCGCACAAGCTTGGCGATCCATCGGCATTGAAATAAACTAAATTAAAATCTAAGGCAGGATGTTTCTCAAGGAGCATGACTCCATCGGCACCAATCCCAAATTTGCGGTCACAGATTTTTTTTATTTGGTCAACGGCAAATGAAAACTTTCCTTCGCGGTTGTCAACAATCACAAAGTCATTGCCGGTAGCCTGGTATTTGTGGAAGGGGATTTTCACTTTTTTAAATGTATTGGCGTATCCGCCAATTGAGAATTTGATTCATTATTTCACCTCTTCATAGTCCACATAGTCTCCGCCCTTGATGGTGCCGCGCCTTTCTTTTTTGACCGAACCATCGGCATTGCTGTTTGCTCCAGACCTGCGCTGTTGCGAATTTCTGTTTTGCGAGGAGGCACCAACCCGGAAGAAAAACCCGCCTACCTTTGACAGGATGTAGATGATGAGGGTAAGAATAATGAGTAATTTTAACATACAATTTGAAACAAGGAAGCAAAGGTATTAAGTTTTTTACCATCGAACACCAAAAGATAAGCACGTAAACCAGCTATGAATAGCGGGGTATCCATGCCAACTTTTATAAGGATTTTAACGCCATAGGGCTATGCTTAAAAATTATATCAAAACCGCTATACGGAGTCTGCTCAAACAAAAGGTTTATGCCGCAATAAATGTAATCGGGCTTGCCGTCAGCATTACTACCTGTTTATTGATCGCGCTTTACGTAACCCACGAACTTTCCTACGACCGCTTCTTTTCGAATGCGGATCGGATTTACAAAATGGTGTTGGAGCGCAAGTACCCCAACCATGTTACGCATTATTCTGTCATCCCCCACTCCTTTGCCAAAGTGGTGCAACAAGATTTTCCCGAAGTGGAAAGCACGTTGCATTTGTTTGGGCCTAATAAAAATGCGGTGATCACCTATAAAGTCAGTGATACTGAAATTAAATCTTTTGAAGAGGATTATTTCTTGCAAGCGGACTCTACCTTCTTTGAATTTTTTGACATTGACTTGGTTAAAGGGGACAAAAAAACTGCGCTCGCTTTGGCTAACCAAGTGATCATATCAGAAAAAGTGGCCAGGAAATTTTTTGGCAGTGAGGATCCGATCGGAAAACTATTGGGAGGAGATCAGGGAGAGAACAAAGTCTCCGGTGTTTTCAAAAGCCTGCCTGACAATTCGCACCTCAGATTTGATTTTATCGGTTCTTTGGCGGGTCCTCAATTTGTGCAGTTCATCAACCAGGAAAACTACACCTCGTTTGACTCGCATACCTACCTCCTGCTAAAGCCAGGCGCAAACATGAAAAATTTAGAAGCAAAATTTCCAAAGCTGGTGGACACCTATGCCGCTGCGCGCATTGAGCATGATTTGGGCAAGTCGTGGGAAGATTACAAAAAAGCAGGCAACGGCTACACCTATACCTTACAGCCGCTTACCTCCATTCATCTGTATCCAACAAACATGGAGTCTACCATTACGCCCAGCGGAAACTTGAAATATGTTTACATCCTTTCGTCTATTGCCTTGTTGATCGTAGTAATAGCTTGTATCAATTTTATGAACCTTGCTACGGCCCGCTCGGCCGAGCGGGCCCGCGAAGTAGGTGTTCGCAAAGTGATGGGCTCATTCCGCAGTCAGTTGATTACCCAATTTTTAACAGAAGCGGTTTTGCTTTCTTTGGTAGGGACTATCATTGCTGTAGTGGGCATGTATCTGTTGTTGCCCGCATTTAACAATTTTGTGGAGAAGCAGCTTCAGTTTGTTTTTAGCCCCGGCCTACTGCTAGCCTTGATTGGGGTTGCTTTGGTAGTGGGCATCCTCGCAGGGTTTTATCCCGCATTTGCGTTGAGCAGCTACAATCCTGTGGTAGTAATGAAAGGCAATTTTTCTGGAAGCAGCAAGGGGTCTTGGTTGCGCAATGGTTTGGTTGTGTTTCAGTTTATGATTTCGATCGTTCTTATCGTAGGTACAATCGTGGTGCGCCAGCAAATGCATTTTATGCAAAATAAAAATTTAGGGTTCAATAAGGAACAAGTAGTGATGGTGAAACGGGCCTTTACTTTAGAAAAAAAAGCAGAAACTTTTATCGAGGAGGTTAGGCGGTTGAGCGAAGTACAATCGGTGGCGGCAACCAGCTCGATGGTAGGCAACCGCGATGATGTTTTTGGGCAACAGTTTCAGCCCGAAGGGTCAAGTGAAATACTTACCGTAAAATCCATGTTTATCGATGATGAGTTTGCGCAAGCCATTGGTTTTGAATTGAAGGAAGGGAGGTTTTTCGATCGGGAGACCAATGACTCATTGAATGTATTGCTGAACGAAACCGCGGTGAAGACCATGGGCCTGGCGGATCCTGTGGGGCGAAAACTTTTTCAAAATGACCAGAACAATGATGGAAGCCTCACCTCAAGGGTTTTTACTGTTGCAGGGATTGTCAAGAACTTTCATTTTCAATCGTTGCGCGATGAGATCACTCCGTTGGTCATTTATAATAAAGAACGTTTTGGAAAAAATGCCGGGAGCAACTATGTGGCCGTTAGGGTAAAACCCAATCAATTTCAAACGGCCATTTCTAAGATTGAAAGTAAATGGAAGGAAAGTGTACCCAACCAACCGTTCAAATATGAGTTCCTCGATGAGAATTTAAACAACAGCTATGCCGATGAGCATCGTGCCGGAAAAATGTTCTCCGTTTTTTCCGGTTTGGCGATCATCATTGCATGCGTTGGCCTGTTTGGCCTCTCGGCTTACACGGCCAGCCTTCGCACCAAGGAGATTGGTATTAGAAAAGTGTTCGGCTCTTCTGTAAGTGGTGTTGTTCTACTCTTGGCTAAAGAATTTACAAAGCTTGTGCTCGTTGCTTTTATTCTTGCTGTGCCGCTCTCGTGGTGGCTGATGGATACGTGGCTTAAAGGATTTGCCTTTCGCATCGCGCTGGGGATAAGTTCGTTTTTTGTAGCAGGCGTGCTGGCACTGAGCATCGCGTTGCTCACGGTGAGCTATCAATCAATAAAAGCGGCAATGGTCAACCCCGTGAAGTCGTTGAAAAGCTAATGAAGGGAATCACCAAAAACCTTACATTTGACTGCCTCAACCCTTTCGCCTTCTACCAATCAACTCGCTTGAAAAACCTCACCCTCGTTCCCTCTCCACCGGAGATTCCTAACCAAGGTATTTAGCAATCAAAATCGGCTTGGGCAAGCGGGCAACTTCTTTCGAAGTAAAAAACCTCAAGCCCAGTTGCTTTGTATGACTCTCTTTCTTTTTGGTCATCGAGAGTTCTACCTCCGCAAACTTTACCAACAATTTTTGGTGCGAAAGAATATGTTTGTGCATTTTACTTTTGCGGAGGAGGATCCCTTTCGATAAGAGTTGATCCTTTGCGATGAGAGTTTCTGGTCTTTGTTTTCGCAGCGGTTCGATCAAATAAAAATCATACAGCCCCTGCCAAATATCCCTTTCTTTGCGTTTTCGCAGAAGTATTTTATTGCCTTTTCGGATAATAAAATAATAAAAATACCGAGTCCTAACTTTCAGTTTTTTTGATTTGACGGGCAAAAGGCTTTGCAAATTTTTCTGGTTCGCTTCGCACCGTTTTGAAAAAATACAAGCTGCACATTGTGGGTTCTTTGGCAAGCAATGCAGCGCACCAAATTCCATCACCGCCTGGTTGAACAGGCCTGGCCTGGCCTTGTCAACCAATTGATTGGCTAACCAAGTGAAATATTTTTTTCCCTCGCTTGAAGCAATATCTGTTTCAATTCCGAAGATGCGTGACAATACACGGAAAACATTTCCATCCACCACGGCCACCGGCTCACGAAACGCAATCGAGGCAATCGCGGCAGCCGTGTAAGGGCCAACACCCGAGAGCTTGACTAACTCTTGATACGAACCGGGAAATCTTCCTTCGGATTTTTTTACGATATGCTTGGCGCACCGGTGCAAATTTCGAGCTCTCGAATAGTAACCGAGCCCTTGCCACAACCGCAACACGGTTTGTTCAGGTGCTTTCGCCAAATGAAAAACAGTAGGAAATGATTTTACAAAACGTTTGTAGTAAGGCAAACCCTGTGCCACACGGGTTTGTTGTAACATCACCTCCGACAGCCAAATTTTGTAGGGATCGCTTGTTTCGCGCCAAGGCAACGGGCGGTGGTTGGCCAAGTACCATTCAATTATTTTAGGTGAAAAAAAATCTTTTTGCATGAGATTGCCGCGAATCTCTCAAAATCCTTGCATTTCACCGAATAGTGCATTCCTTGGCAGGCATCTGCGTGATTATCAGGAAATTCATTTTGCGTTTGATCAATTGCCCCTTAACTTTACCGCCTTTCAAAGTTTATTATGACCAAAGCAGACGTTATCAACCAGATCGCAGAGAAAACAGGAATTGACAAAGCCGATGTTACTGCTTCTGTCGAGGCTTTCTTTAATATTGTAAAAACCAATATGGCCAGCGGACATAATATCTATGTGCGCGGCTTTGGCAGCTTTATTAATAAGAAAAGAAAAAAGAAAATTGCCCGCAACATCTCGCGCAACACCGCCATTGTGATCGAGGAACATTACATCCCCAGTTTCAAGCCAGCTAAGATTTTTGTGAACAAAATCAAGAACAGCGAGAAAGTAAAACAGCTTGCTGAAAAATAATTGGTTGATTAGCCAATGAGTCGATTAACCAATTTCTTTGCATCCGGATATTGTTCAATCAACCAAATTGTCTAATTGGTATATCCGCTAATTGATTAATTAATGTTAAAAACCCGAATCCTATTAATCGCAGCGAGTGCCCTGGTGATATGGCTGATTTTTCTTTTGCCAAAAGCGGTTGTAGAGAACGAGAGCCAGCTCAAAAGTGGAGACTCCACGGCATCGGCTAAAACTAGAAATCCCACAAAAGGCCACACCGCTATTCCCGCCTCGCTCAGCGCTTCTATCAAGGCCGTCAGGCTGGCCATTTCACCCACCTTGTCAGAACAAAAAAATGCTATCTTTGCCGACTCTTTGCAAAGCCTGTACGCGCAGGCCGGGCAATTTGATAGCGCAGCAGTGTTTGGTGCAAAAGCTGCAACGTTCTTTAACAGTACCCAAAGTTTCCAGAAGGCTGGCAATAGTTATTACGAAGCTTATACTTTTGCCATGGATGCTCAGAAGCAAAAGACGTTGGCTCAAAAAACTCGCGAGTGGCTGAGCAAAGTAATTGAAGCCGAACCCAAAAACTACGAGGCACGCATTAAAGTAGCAATGACCTACTTGAGCACAGGGGGCCCAATGCAAGGCATAGGCCAGTTGCGCGAAGTGCTGAAGGAAGACCCAAAAAATGAACTTGCATTGTTTTCCATGGGTATGCTTTCTGTGCAATCAGGGCAAAATGGCAAGGCTGTGACTTGGCTTCAGCAACTGACCGAAGTGAACCCTCGCCATGTGCAAGGCCAGCTTTTACTCGGTGTTGCTTACCTTAACGAGGGAAAGAAAAAGGAAGCACGCCAGCAATTCGAGAAAGTAAAGAAATTGGATAAGGATCCCGCTGTTCAAGCAACTGTAGATTCTTATCTGAAGGACTTGAAATAAATAAATTTTTAAACCATCTCATCTCACTTTTCTTTTTGGAGAAGACGCCAACAGGCAGGCGGATGAGACTAAACCAAAACACATTATGCCAAGTGGGAAAAAAAGAAAGAAACATAAAATGGCCACTCACAAGCGCAAGAAGCGTTTGAGGAAAAACAGACACAAGAAAAAATAACTGACATCTCCCCGTCAACAATGGGGACCACAATGAAAATTAAAAAGTTTTGAGTAATGAGCTAATTATCAGCGCTACTCAGGACGGATGTCGCATAGCCCTTCTTAAGGACAAGCAACTGGCCGAGTTTCATGAGGAACAGGACGGAAGCAAATTTGTAGTTGGTGATATTTATCTCGGCACAGTAAAAAAAGTTGTGCCGGGGCTGAACGCAGCCTTCATCGATATCGGGTACGAGAAAGATGCCTTTCTTCATTACCTCGATCTGGGAGCTAAATTCAGTTCGCTTCAAAAATTCACTAAGCTCGTCCGTGCTAAGAAGATCACTGGAGGCAAGTTGGATAAATTCCAAAACGAGAGAGAAATCGACAAGCATGGGAAAATCGCCCAGCAGCTTACTCGAAATCAGCTTGTGCCGGTGCAGGTAGTGAAAGAACCGATCTCTACCAAAGGCCCGCGACTTTCGTGCGAGTTGTCCATAGCCGGGCGATACCTGGTGTTGGTGCCCTTTTCATCCGGGGTGAGCATTTCAAAAAGGATTTCAAGCAGCGAGGAGCGCAAAAGATTGCAGCGCCTCATCCAATCCATCAAACCCGAAAATTTCGGTGTGATCATTCGCACCGTGGCAGAAGGCCGGGAGGTGGCAGAACTCGACAAAGATTTACGCACCATCGTGAAGATGTGGGAGGAGGGAATGACCCGCCTTGTGGAGGCAAACCCGCGCGACAAAGTGTTGGGCGAACTTAACAAAGCGTCTTCGCTCTTGCGCGATGTGCTGAACGAATCCTTCGACAACGTTTTAGTCGATGACAAAAAAATGTTTGACGAGGTAAAGAGCTACATCCACAACATAGCTCCCGACAAAGAGAAAATCGTTAAACTTTACACGGGCAAGGTAAAATTGTTTGAGCATTACGGAGTAGAGCGCCAAAT